>NZ_AP024900.1:948992-1265323 GCF_024347075.1 Vibrio rarus | reverse complement strand
AGTTACCTATTCCCGTAAAACTGATCCACCTGAACAAGTGCCCTATTTTGGCCCCTATTGGTGTGTTAACCGCTGAGGCAACCCAGCGTACTCAAATTGATAAACAGCAGTGTTTAAATAACCAACAAGCGTTATTACAGCACCCGCAAATTAGAGAAAAGCTCGATCGAGTATTTGCTGAACCTCGAACCTTTGTCACCAATGACAATGTCGATGAGCAATTGTACAACGGTTTTTTCTCACCTTCAGACAAAGCGCAAATGCAGATCATTCGCCAAGCTAAGCCTGAAGTGTTAGGAGCCCTCGACATTCAAGTGTCCGATCAAAGAATCGCTCCATTACTGTTTAATTTTAGAGCAAGAAATTACTTCCATACTTTAACCGATCAAGAACAGAAACAATGGTTGCGTTACTGTAGAGATAAGTTCGAGAAAGAGCTACCAAATTACATGTTAAACTTAGAAAACTTGGTCTCTCAACATCAAGGTGATGAGCGCAAAGTGAAGATTATTCGTGCGCTTTACACTTACGTTACACAATTGGTTTCTTAAAAATATGATTAGCAAAGCTTTCTTTTACCTCCTCAGTGCAGGATTAATTGCCCTATCGCTAATGGCTGGCGAATGGATTCAAGAATTCTTTGCCCTTTCCGTACCTGGTAGTGTTATTGGTTTGCTCATTTTATTTTCTGCGTTAGTCAGTGGTGTGGTCAAACCGCACTGGGTACAACCGAGTGCCTCTTTACTTATTCGCTATATGATTTTGCTGTTTATCCCAATCAGTGCCGGGTTAATAAATCACTACCATATTCTTCTTGATAACGCTTTGGCCATTTTAGTGAGTATTGTGCTTGGCAGTCTTTTTGTGCTTGTGGTTCTGTCCCTTGCATTAGACAAAATACTCAGTAAGGAGCAATAATATGTGGCTCTTACTCAGCATCGTTGTTTACTTTATTGCAAAGTTCATCGCGCAAAAAGCGCATCATCCTTTAGCCAATCCTCTGTTAATCAGTTTGGCGATAATCATTCCGTTTTTGCTGTTGTTCAAAATACCCTTTACAACTTACTATGACGGCAACTTGGTGATTCAGCATCTATTGCAACCGGCGGTTGTGGCATTGGCCTATCCTCTGTATGAACAGCTCAGTGAAATTCGTGCTAAGTGGAAGCTTATTCTGACCACTTGTGTCATTGGTAGTTTAGGCTCCATGCTCACTGCAGGCTCTTTGGCCGTCATGCTCGGTGCCGACTCTCAACTGCTGGCCAGCATTATGGGCAAATCAGTCACCACAGCGATTGCCATGCAAGTCTCCACCGAACTTGGCGGTGAACCTGCAGTGGCAGCGATGTTAGTACTAATGGCGGGCCTTACCGGTTCTTTATTGGCTTATCCCGTTTATGGCATATTAAAAATTAAACACCCCATTGCCAAAGGGCTCACCATGGGTACAGTGAGTCATGCTTTGGGCACGGCTACAGCCTTTGAGCATAATCAAAAAGACGCCGCTTTTAGCTCTTTGGCCTTAGTGTTGTGTGGTGTTATCACCTCGATTTTAGCGCCATTTGTTATGACCTTTATGCTTTGGCTAGCGAGCTAGTTGCCATAACGGTCCAGCTCATGGTTTGATTTTCGCAATAAAACGTCATTTAAAACCATAGCAAAAGCCTCCTGCGCGAATGGATGTGAGCGAAACCGTTTGCGCAGGCTAAGCCTCTCCCTATTCTTAATCAGTTACACTATGCTATGTACATGATTTTTAGGATAGGTATTGGTAATGAGTCAGCGCTTTAACCCACTGTACAATGAACTTCCCTCCTCCCAAGTTGAGGTGTTCAAAAGCATTTTTAATGACCCCTCTTTTGCTGGAGTCCTCAGTGAAACGCAGTTTCTACAACTTCAACAAGCAACAGAGCAAACAGCGCAACAATTAAAAGTCTCTTTACTGCCTTTTGCTGCGGCATTTTCTGTGGCACCCATTTCTCATTTTCACGTGGGCGCTATCGTTAAAGGTGCGTCTGGGGCTTTATATTTTGGGGCAAACTTAGAAATAGCGAGCACTCAATTAGGCCAAACCGTGCACGCAGAGCAATCGGCGATCAGTCATGCGTGGATGAAAGGTGAACTGGGTATTACTGACATCACCATTAACTTCAGCCCTTGTGGCCATTGTCGCCAATTTATGAATGAGTTGACCTGCGCCAAAGAGTTAATGATTCAACTGCCTCAAGGTTCACAAAAGAGCTTACAGCACTACTTACCTGAATCGTTTGGCCCTGAAGATCTGGGGATTTCCAGTAAATTAATGTCCGTTGTAGAACATGGCTATTCGCTGACAAAAGAGCCCCCTTTACAGCAAAAGGCGGTTGAAGCACTCAATAAAAGCCATGCTCCTTATACGAACAATCTCAGCGGCGTGGCAATACAAACGGTAGATGGTCAGATATTTACCGGTCGCTACGCAGAAAACGCTGCTTTTAATCCCAGTTTACCTCCTTTGCAAGTGGCTCTGGTGCAATTGCAAATGGCAGGCAAGGCATTTTCTGAGATTAATGACGTCGCTCTTGCGGAGATCCATAATGCCTCTTGCTCTCATTTAGCTGAAACGCAAAGCACCCTTAATACACTCAATCCTGACATTGCACTAAGCTACATTACCCTCACCCCTTAACACCGCTAAAGCACGATTTACTGGCACTGCAACCTTGGTTGCGGTGTCCTTACAAAAATATCCTCAATATCACCATGCAAACGATTGCGCCCTGCGAAAATTTCAGTATGATCCTTAAAAAAAATTATCGTCTTAAGGAAATGTTATGTTGGGTACGGCTACAGCATCAGGTGCAACAAAAGTTTTATTGCTAGGTTCGGGTGAATTAGGCAAAGAAGTGGCTATTGAATGTCAGCGTTTGGGTATTGAAGTTATTGCCTGTGATCGCTATCAAAATGCACCGGCTATGCAAGTGGCTCACCGTAGCTATGTACTTGATATGCTAGATGGTCAACGACTATCTGAAATTGTTGCTCAAGAAAAACCTGACTATATTGTTCCTGAAATTGAAGCCATTGCCACTGATACTTTAGTTGAGTTGGAAAAACAAGGTACTACCATTGTCCCTAACGCACGTGCGACCCAGCTGACTATGGATAGAGAAGGCATTCGCCGCTTGGCTGCCGAAGAGCTGAGCCTTAACACCTCAAACTATCAATTTGCCGATACTTTTGCACAATTTAGCCAAGCGGTCGAGGCCGTGGGCATGCCGTGCGTGGTGAAGCCAGTAATGAGCTCATCGGGTAAAGGTCAGAGTGTCATTCGCTCAGAGCAAGATGTCGCTAAGGCTTGGGAACATTCTCAAGATGGAGGTCGCAGTGGTGAAGGACGCGTCATTGTTGAAGGCTTTATTGATTTTGATTACGAAATTACCCTATTAACGGTGCGTGCTGTGGATGGTGTTCACTTCTGTGCTCCTATCGGTCATCGTCAAGAAGATGGCGACTATCGTGAATCTTGGCAACCGCAACAAATGTCAGAAGTGGCGATTAAAGCCGCTGAATACGTTGCTGAGCAGATTGTTAACGCGCTGGGGGGTTATGGCCTATTTGGTGTAGAGCTCTTCATTAAGGGCGATAAAGTTATCTTTAACGAAGTGTCCCCACGCCCACACGATACAGGTATGGTAACGATGATCTCTCAAGATATGTCAGAGTTTGCTTTGCATGTTCGTGCCTTCACTGGCAACCCAATCAATGCTATCCGACAAGTGGGTCCTGCAGCGTCTGCGGTTATCCTTGGTCAGGGTACCTCAAATAATTTGTCATATACGGGAATTGACGAAGCTATCAGTACTGCCGATACGCAGATCCGTCTTTTTGGTAAGCCTGATATTGATGGACGCCGTCGTTTGGGGGTCATTTTAAGTCGCGCAACGGATACGACACTGGCGGTGGATACAGCCCTTGAAGCGGCCAAAAAAATCCATATCCATTATACTAATCGTTCTAAATAACGGGTCATTCTAGCTTGTTAAAAACTAAAAAGAGGTCTTAAGACCTCTTTTTTTTTATTGACTTATAAATAGCAAATTGACTATTTAATGTCGTCTTTCTTCAGCTCTTCAACGCGAGCTTTCAGCTTTTGTCCGGGTCTAAATGTGACCACACGACGTGCGGAAATAGGTATATCTTCGCCTGTTTTCGGGTTGCGACCTGGTCGTTCTTTCTTGTCTCTCAGATCAAAGTTGCCGAATCCAGACAGTTTTACCTGTTCGCCACTTTCAAGTGATTTACGAATTTCTTCGAAAAAAACTTCCACGGTTTCCTTGGCATCCCGTTTACTATATCCAAGATTTTCAAACAGGTTTTCAGCCAAATCGGCCTTGGTGAGCGCCATAAAACTTTCCTCAAAGCTAGGTGAACTAATTGCTACGCTGGAGTAGTTTTTACCCCTAGGCTTCATTAAAAATGAAACCAACGACAGCTCCTAAAATTTGTCACTACAATCAACTACATATTGATGACTCGATCGAAAGTGTATGACAAGGTTTTCAGTTTCGCCAACTTTTTTTGTAAAAAATTTATAAGAATTAGATACTTAGAAAATTCAAGTAAATTTACGTTAATTTTTATCGAGTAAGGTGTTTTTATTGAGGGAAAAGTTTAATAAAAAGTGTCATTTTCTTATTTAATTCAGAGGGTTATTGTAATGCTTTCGCTAGCTTTGTTGTGTCGGAAAATGCATTGAATAACGCCACCTTTTGCAAAACTTGCTTTTGATATGAATCTATTACACTATTCTTTACACACACAATTGACCGCAAAACAGTGACATTTTCAAACTCATTTGCCTCTGTATCGCTCTTTTCTGCATCCACTAATCAGTGGCTTTTAGCATCGGCTCACTTAGGGTTTCTCGACAATCATGTACGTGTGCATCTCGGGGTACTGGTCATACTCTACATGGCGAATGATGCAGCCAAGATCCATCATCAACTTGATAATCCCGTTAATGCCTAATGACGCATAATACACTTCCGGCCCCATAATTTGATTGGTATGTGCGTCAGGCTCTTTGGTTCCGCCAAAAGAGAAAATAAACAAGCCTGCGTTATTTAAACTGGCCACGACTTTGCGTAAGACATGACTTTGTTGCGCTAACGGTACATGCCACAAACTATCCCAAGCAGTAATAAAATCGTATTTTTCAGGCAATGCATATTCGCAAATATCAGCATGAATAAACCTCACATCAGGATGGCGCTGACGGGCTAATTGGATCATTTTTGTGGACACATCGATGCCTGAAGGCTGAAAACCTTTCTCTTGCAATAATTGGATAAATCGTCCGGTACAACCGCATCCGATGTCCAACGCTTTGCCTCTTTTTTCGCTAAATGCAATGGCTCTTTCATGTTGCGCGATACCATTATTACGATTAAATAGCTCGTCACTCCATCGCTCAGTAATTTGATCATAGGCAAGCCCAATATCTGTTGGCTTCATTTCCGCTCCTTAACTCTCTGCGAGGTGTTTTTGTTATACCTCGCTTTTTGATACTCATATATTCTGCGTGAGACTGGGTCTACTCGAGTCGTCACTCTATTTTAGCGCTATAGAAGGCTACGCTAATACATATACCCTAACCACTCGACATGACCACACTCCCACTCTCGGCCACTAATGGGTTTGACGTACAATTGGTCGAGAAATTCTACCGCCACTCCATAGTTGGTATGTTCATCCACTCTCAACCATGAGTTGATGGCTGAAACCTGCTGATAGCCTCGTGCGCAATAAAACTGATGATGCTCTGAAATAAGGGTAATAAAGTCGACGTTTTTCTTCTCGGCAAATGCTGCCACCTCAGCAAGCATGGCTGATCCCACACCTTGTGAACGATATGGCTTTGCCACACAAAAATCGATGATGCCAAGCACGGTATACACAGTATCCGCCACCTTCATCACTCGATAATCCAACCCAAGATAGCCAATTAACTCACCATTTTTGTATTCTAAGGCTCGCATATGCGGTAACTGCTTATAATAAGAGCGAGGTACTTGATGCTCTGGAAATGCTTGATTTCTCACTTTTGTGATGGCTTGATGCTGTTGGTTTGTCACATCAATTTCATGAACAATATCCATTATTGCCTCTTATTTTATGTCTTAACGGCGCCAGTAAACCGATACTAGTAAACAATAGATACACTACACTCATTTTATGCCTATTACAGTCAATATGTGTGCAGGCATCTTGCACAAGAAAGCCTCAGGACACGCCGTATTTTGAACAGTGCTACAAGCAAAAATGTTAGCGACTCATAAGATACTTCGCTATATAGTGTCCAGCGATGGTAGTATTAAACTCTTCTCAACCATCAATGTGTAACTTATGAAACAATGCAATCAATGTGGCAAGTGCTGTATCAAATATGGTAATGGTGATTTGGCTGTATCACAGGATGAGATAGATCTATGGGAACTGTTTAACCCCGATATCTTTGAGTATGTAAGCGGCAACGAAATATGGTTTGACCCTAAAACAGGAGAAAGGCTAAGCCAGTGCCCTTTTCTTGATATTGTGCCCAACAAAAACCCACAAGCGCCTATGAAGTACACCTGTAGCATATACTTAGACAGACCAGAAGATTGTCGTCACTATCCTAGCTTGATCAGCGAAATGGTAAGAGATGAGTGTGAAATGATTGAGGCAGTCGATTTAAATAACCCGAACAAAGCTCAAAAGCAACTGGACCTAATTATGCAAGATAGCCGACCTTCTAGCTATTCATGATAGAACAGTGAAAAGGTCTAGCTACTTGCTCTGTCTCATTTAAGCTAGAACATATTCGCTAATTACGCGGTTAAATTGCACAACATCAAATGAGCCACGAATTTCAAATCGTACACAACCCACTTCACTTAAGTACAACTCGATTTCACAATCTAAATCGAAAGTGCCAGATGATTCCACTGAAAAAGCGTTCACTTTACTAAAAGGCAACGATGTATAATCCACCTTTGAGCCAGTGATCCCCTGCACATTTGCCGCAATCACCCGCTTGTTAGTAAAAATCACCTGATCACGTACTGACTTAAAAGCGGCAATAATGGACTCACCTTCAATTATAAACTTATGAAAATCCTCTCGAATATCTGAAGCTTTAATAGGCTTCAGTTTGAATACTGAAGAATTTTTAAAATCAATCATACCTACCCCTCATTATTTATATAGACACCCATATTTATATAGACACCCATAATATTTATATGGACACCCAAGGTAAACCACAAACGACGCCATGTTTACTTTATTATTGTAATTTCATGGTTTTGAGTATTTAACTATGAAACTGAGTCCTTATAAATACGACTTATTTTCATTGCAATATCCTATTGTTAACATATTCCATGGTATTTACTATTATGAATGTAGTATATATGCCGATTTCTAATATTCTGATTAATTATATTGTCAGGAAGTTTACTGTTATTATCTAGCAGATTAAATAAACTTACATTGTGGATATTACTTAATGAGAAAACTTGTATTACTTGCTATGTGCCTTATTGCATGTAGTGCCCAAGCGCAAACTAACCAAACGCCTTCTTGGTATGAATATGCCAAAGTCCCCTTACCTACAGTCAAGGCAAACCTTCTCAATACAAAGTTAAAGCTTCTTGAGTTGGTTTCACTAAGGCAATGGGAAGTGACAAATCAAACATTAAATTCATTTCAAATGACTTTAGATAAATGTAGCGTACGAATTAAATTCGATGAACAAAATGCAGTAATTAGTCATAATGGTTTTAAGTATTCGAAAAGAACCATATGCCGAAAAAACTGGCTATCAAATGTAAAAAAAGATGTTAACGCTACACTTCGAATTTTATCTATCCAGCAAGAAGCGATTAATTTAGACCATAATTCCCACCAGGTGAATAAATAGTTAAAGTACTAATACTATTAACAATATGCGCTCCTAGCTTGAACCTCAGCATGACAACTCAAGCTAGGTAGGCATGTTACACAACAATGTCAACAATATAGCCACCCATCATAAATCACATTTTCTCCCTTCCTAGATTATACTTATAACAGTTGCCCGATCTGGAGAAGACTATGCCACGCCCTCGTAGAACTCAGATTAGTATCGAAGACACACCTTACTACCACTGCTGTAGTCGTGTTGTTCGGCGAGCTTACCTTTGTGGAAATGATCCTCTTTCAGGCAAGAACTATGACCATCGGCGAGCCTGGGTAGAAGCATTACTAATGAAGCTCGCAACAGTGTTTGCTATTGATATTGCAGCGTTCGCGGTGATGTCTAATCACTTGCATGTCGTGCTAAAAGTTGATATCGACACTGTAAACGATTGGTCAGACAGAGAGGTCATTGAGCACTGGCATCAACTATTTAAAGGAAATGACTTAACTCATCGTTTCGCAAACGGTAATGTCATTGAAACCTATGAAACAGCACAATTAAAGCATTTTATCGCTACTTACAGAAGTCGACTTTGCGACATAAGTTGGTTCATGAGGTGTCTCAATGAGCCAATTGCAAGGCAAGCCAATAAAGAGGATAACTGCTCAGGACGCTTCTGGGAAGGTCGCTTTAAATCTCAAGCTTTGCTTGATAATGCAGCCTTACTTACCTGTATGGCTTACGTCGATTTAAACCCCATAAGAGCGAAAATGTCGGATACAATCGAACATTCAAACCACACTAGCATTCAACTACGTATCCAAGAGGCACTGAAAGGTGAACAACCTAAATCTCTCCTTTCTTTTATTGGTAATGAGCATCAAAAACAAGTTAAAGGTATCAATTTTTCATTATCAGATTATCTCGAACTACTTGATGAAACCGGACGAATCATTCGCAATGACAAACAAGGAGCTTTAAGTGAACATTGTGAGAATATACTTGAGAGGATAGATATACCTCATGCAAACTGGCTCAAACTGACCACTGAGTTTGGTAAGCTATTTCATGGTCCTGTAGGCACACTGTATGAGCTAACCTGTTATTGTGAGCATCTAGAAAAGCGACGACGACATTTTTCTTTTTGTTGCCAGTATCTTAAAGCTTGAGTGTCGCACATAACAATATCTAAACCACCTTAATCCACTCGAATAAATTTAGAGTAGGTCTTGCTGTCTAGAACACGCTGATTCCCTCATCATACGGTACTATTTTCACTGTCATTTCGTTCTCCCCTATTCGTTTCCACATCTATGTCAGAAATTAAAAGCCATTCTCAATTCAAAACTGCTATTTACAATGGGTGGCCAGAAAATTTACGAAATTTAGCCTAAATAAGTTGTGAATATCATACTTGGTGAAATTAAAAGGTGGGTGGCTACTTAAATGTCTCTTAAATGCTTCTATGACCAACCCAAAGAAGGAACAGAAGCAGTTAGACAAATTAATGAGTTCGAGTCGACCATCTAGCTATTCATAAGGCTGATATTTAAACCGCTCAAGCACGGCTAAGACCGAGTAGTTTCACCATTCCCCCCAGAGATAGGCTCAAACGTGAGCTTATACTATCTCTTTTACTCGCCCCACATCGCCACTTTCTAGGCGGACTTTAATGCCGTGCGGATGATTAGGTGACTTAGTCAGAATATCTTTAACTACGCCTGACGTAAGTGTTCCTGTGCGTTGATCTTTTTTAAGGACAATGTTCACTTCAAGCCCTTTGCGTATGTTGGATCTTTGAGTGCCGCTCATGTTCGCTTCCTTATCTCTACAGTATGAATCATAAAAAAGTGCCAGCCAGTTCACTTAAAAAGAACGGTCTGACACTCATAAGTTTTAATTAAGAATGTCTTAACCAAATGTCCTTAGAGCCGTCTTGCACTTTTTTCTTACGCTTTTTCTTGCCAGTACCTGCCGGTGCCGCTTTTGGTTTATTAGCTTCAATCATTTCTTGAGTTACGGTTTCGTCTACCTCAAAACCCGCCACTTGTTCACGTTCAAGGCGAATTTTGTTTTTCTTTTCGATAACTTTGAAATGGTGCAGATCTTCGTAATCTATCAATGATAAAGCTAAGCCAACCTCACCGGCACGACCACTTCGTCCAATGCGGTGCATATAATCAGATGGGCTTCTTGGGAGGTCGAAGTTGATGACTACTGGCAGTTTTTCAATATCTAGACCACGGGCGGCGATGTCCGTTGCGATAAGCACTTCAATCTCACCAGACTTAAATGCATCAAGGATGCGAGTACGATAGCCCTGACCTTTGTCACCATGGAATACGTCGGCTTCAATGCCACGCTTATACAGTTTATCCGCTAAATGTTCACAGCTATTTTTAGCATTCACAAACACTAACGCTTGTCGCCATTGATGCTTTTTGATCAAGTGCGCTAATACCGCAGTCTTCTCACCTTTGTTAACATTGAATACGCGCTGGACCACAGTGCTCTCATCATCGCTTTGCAGTTGAACTTCAACCGGATCATTTAGCAGTTCTTGAGTCAGCACCTGAACTTGTTCTGGAAAGGTTGCTGAGAACAAAAGTGTTTGTTTTTGCTTAGGCAGTTTCCCTAAAAGATCAGATAGTTCTTCAGTAAAACCTAGGCTCAACATACGGTCTGCTTCATCCAGTACTAAAGTTTTCACTCTATCCAACTTAATTGCATTACTAGAAATAAGATCAAGTAGACGACCTGGTGTTGCCACTAATATATCTGTGCCACCACGCAGTGTTTGCATTTGTGCATTGGTCGATACACCACCAAACACAGCGACAGTTTTGATCTCACCGTTAAAGTGAACCGCATAGGACTTAACGTTATCGGCAACCTGTTTTGCCAACTCTCGTGTTGGCACCAATATCAAACCAGAAACATAATTGCCCTTGCTGGCGCTAGATTTCACCAAATCATGCTTAGTGAACAACTCTTGTAGCATAGGCAATGCAAATGCGGCGGTTTTACCTGATCCAGTATTAGCGCCAGCAATGACGTCACGACCCGCAAGTACGCTAGGAATGATTTGCGCTTGAATAGGTGTAGGTTGTTGATACTCCAGCTCTTCTAAGCGTGCTAAAAGAGGTTTAATTAACGCAAGATCAGCAAAGCTGTTAAGGGTTGTGGCATTGGTCATAGATAATTTGGCTCAGACTTAAATAATGGGTGCATTCTAGCGTATTTTGCAGAAGATAGATAAAAAAAGGGAGCCATTAGGCTCCCTATTTCATCTAGTGTTATGCACACTCATGACTAGTGATAAACTAGTCACGCAATACTGCGCCAAACTTCTCTGAAACTGCACTGACTGTCGCTTCAACAGCGCCAGCAATGTCCGCTTCTTCAAGCGTACGTTCAACCGATTGTAAAGTCAGTGCGATGGCAAGGCTCTTCTTGCCTTCCTCAACGCCTTGTCCTTGGTAAACATCAAACAGTTTAGCGTCTCTCATTAACTCGCCACCGTTCGCAAGACATGCAGCTACTACGTCTCCAGAAGCAACCGCTTCATCAACAACTAGCGCGATATCGCGACGGTTTGCTGGGAACTTAGATACTACTACCGCTTCAGGAAGAACGCGAGTTGCAATAGCAGCCCACTCAAGTTCAAAAACAATAGTACGGCCATTAAGACCAAACTTGCGCTCTAACTCTGGGTGAACGGTACCAATGACACCAATTTCTTTACCATCAAAGATAATGGCAGCAGCTTGTCCTGGGTGAAGCGCTGGGTGCTTAGTTGCAGCAAAACTATAAGCTTTGTCATTACAAGTAAGCTCAAGAACCGCCTCTAAGTCACCTTTAAGGTCAAAGAAATCAACTGTATTGGTTTCAATATCCCAATGATCTTCACTACGAGTACCCGCAATGATACCGGCGAGCATTGGCTCTTGACGCATACCATTTTCAGCATTGGTATCAGGAATAAAGCGTAATCCCGTTTCAAATAAACGAACGCGAGGTTGCTGACGTTTTTGGTTGTGAACAACTGTGTTTAGCAAACCTTGAATCAATTGCAAACGCATTGCTGACATATCCGCAGAAATTGGGAATGGCAATACCAATGGTTCGATGTTTGGTTCGATTAATTTTTGTTGCTCAGGCTCAACAAAGCTGTACGTGACCGCTTCGTGATAACCGCGGTCAACCAGCAGATCACGAACACGCTTAAGTGGCTGATTCGCCTCTTTGTGGTCGTTCATGGTTAAAGCAGCTAAAGGCGCTTGATTTGGAATATTGTTGTAACCAAAGATGCGACCTACTTCTTCAATTAGGTCTTCTTCGATAGCAATATCAAAACGCCATGTTGGCGCAACCGCGCTCCAACCTAAGTCCGTTGTTTCAACGGTGCAACCAAGACGTTCTAAGATCTCAACAACATCAGCATCAGAGATAGAATGGCCTAGAAGACTATCAAGCTTAGAGCGACGTAGAGACACTGTATTAGCTTTAGGTAGCTCTTGCTCAGATTCAACACCAGCAATAGGTGCCACTTCACCGCCACAAATTTCAATCACAAGCTGCGTTGCACGCTCCATTGCTTTATGTTGCAGTTCAAAATCAACACCACGCTCAAAGCGCATTGATGAATCCGTGTGTAGACCGTAAGCGCGTGCACGACCACGGATAGCATCAGGTGCAAAAAAGGCACTTTCTAGCAATACGTCAGTGGTTTCAGTGGTTACGCCAGAGCTTTCACCACCAAATATACCCGCAATAGCAAGCGCTTGGTTGTGATCAGCAATCACCAATGTGTCTGGTGTTAGTTTTGCTTCGTTACCATCAAGAAGAGTCAGTTTCTCATCTTGTTCAGCCATACGAACAACGATACCACCTTCGATCTTACTTAGATCAAATGCATGCATTGGTTGACCTTGTTCAAGCATCACGTAGTTAGTGATGTCAACAACAGGGTCGATGGAACGCACACCACAACGACGCAAGTTTTCTTGCATCCAAATTGGAGTGCTTGCTTTCATGTTAACATTCTTAACCACGCGACCAAGGTAACGAGGACAAGCTTGTGGCGCTTTTACGTCAATCGTCACTGTATCTGTGATGCTTTCAACCACGGCGGTAAACTCAGGCTCTGTTACCGCTTCACGGTTAAGAACGCCAACTTCACGAGCTAAACCACGGATGCTAAAGCAATCGGCGCGGTTCGCGGTTAAGTCAACATCAACGGTAACATCGTTTAGGCCTAAAAATTCACGGAAATCAGAGCCAACGACCGCTGTTTCTGGTAATTCCATAATGCCGTCAGATTCAACATCAATCCCTAGCTCTGTGAATGAACACAGCATGCCGTGCGATGGTTGACCGCGCAATTTAGCTTTCTTAATTTTAAAATCGCCAGGTAAAACCGCACCCACAGTTGCCACGGCAACAATAAGTCCTTCGCGACAGTTAGGCGCGCCACATACGATATCAAGAAGTTCTTCTGCGCCAACATCTATTTTAGTTACGCGCAATTTGTCAGCATCTGGGTGCTGACCACACTCAACAACTTTACCTACTTTAACGCCGGTAAATTCGCCCGCTACAGGAAGAACATCATCTACCTCTAGACCTGCCATTGTGATTTGGTGTGTTAGTTCGTCAGTAGTAACCGCAGGGTTAACCCACTGACGAAGCCATGATTCACTGAATTTCATCTATTTGTGTCCCTGGATTACTTGAACTGTTTAAGGAAACGAAGATCGTTCTCAAAGAACGCACGCAAGTCCGTTACGCCATAACGAAGCATGGTTAAGCGTTCAACGCCCATACCAAATGCAAAGCCTTGGTACTGTTCAGGATCGATACCAACAGAACGAAGCACATTCGGGTGAACCATGCCACAACCGAGAACTTCTAACCATTTACCATCTTTACGTTTCACGTCGACTTCCGCTGACGGTTCAGTGAACGGGAAGTAAGAAGGACGGAAACGCACTTCCACTTCTTCTTCAAAGAAGGCAACTAGGAAATCAGAAATAATGCCTTTCAGCTGCGCAAAGTTTACATTCTCATCAACCAACAGACCTTCGATCTGATGGAACATTGGAGTATGAGTTTGGTCATAATCGTTACGATAAACACGACCTGGTGCGATAAAACGAAACGGTGGTTTTCCGTTTTCCATCTTACGTATTTGCACACCAGAGGTGTGAGTACGAAGCATCAAGTCAGGGTTAAAGAAAAACGTATCGTGATCGGTACGAGCTGGGTGATCGTCTGCAATGTTCAAAGCATCGAAGTTATGGAATGCATCTTCGATTTCTGGGCCTGATTCTGTTGCAAAACCAAGTTCACCGAAAAACTGTTCCATACGCTCGATTGTACGAGTTACAGGGTGTAAACCACCGTTCTCAATACGTCGGCCAGGTAGTGTCACATCGATCATTTCAGCAGCAAGTTTTGCTTCCAACTCTGCTTTTTGTAGACCTGTTTTACGGGCTGCAATAGCTTGTTGAACGGCACCTTTCGCTTTGTTGATCTCTTGACCCGCACTGCGGCGTTCTTCGGGTGGTAATTTACCTAGGCTTTGAAGTTGAAGCGTTAGCTCACCTTTTTTACCTAAGAACTGAACACGCACTTCATCCAGTGCGACTAACGATTGCGCTTCTTCAATAGCAGCAGTCGCGTTAGCAATAATCTCTTGTAGATGTTGCATTATTTCCTCGTCTGCCTAGTGGCAGTATCCTTCGGGATTTAGGGTATTTTGAATAGTTACACATAGTAATAAAAGGCAAGCACAAAGCCAAACCTAAATAGAGGTAAATTCAAGATTTCTTAATTCTAAGCTAAGATACAAGGCAACAATGGACATATCCTGTTATTTTTTAGCAAATGAACCCCTTCATCTCTATGTAAATGTTCGCCTTTAGCCCGTCACTTTCAATACCTAACAGTGAACTCACTGCAAACTTCTTCAGTGATACATCACACTTATTGATAACCATTATCACTTCAAAAACCAAGTTTCATATAATAACTACCCTACTTAGGTTGAACCAAGGGCACACGATAATGACGTTTAAAACACCGGTAACGCTTTGCACTCTTGCCAGTTCACTGCTTGGGTTTTGCTCGACAGGTTTTGCCTATCAGTTAGAATCTGTAGCAACCGGTTTATCGGTGCCTTGGTCTATTGAGTTTGTTAATAATCATACCGCTTTAGTGAGTCAGAGAAATGGCGCGATTGTGGAACTCGATGTTCATTCTGGTAAATTCACGCCATTATTTAAACCCACAGACGTATACGCAAAAGGCCAAGGAGGATTGCTTGATCTCGCCTTTCATCCTCAAAATAAGTCACGGTTGTTTATTACCTACAGCCAACGTTCACATTTAGGTGCCACCACTACATTGGCTAAGGCCACCTATACACAAGGAAAAATCAGCAATTTTAGTCCCCTATTCACAAGTTCATCCTATTCAGACACCAGTCGCCATTTTGGTAGTCGCATTGTTTTTGATGATAACAATATGCTGTATTTTTCCATTGGGGATCGAGGTATACGTGATAATGGTCAAGATTTATCCACCCATGCTGGTAGCATATTACGAATAAATATAGATGGTTCCACGCCTACAGATAACCCTTTTATCAAAAACAATAATGCCTTAGCAGAAATTTGGAGTTATGGGCACCGCAACCCGCAAGGGCTTACCTTTGATCATCATAGCCAACAATTATGGGCAATTGAACACGGCCCACGTGGTGGTGATGAGATAAACCTTATAGTAAAAGGACATAACTATGGTTGGGCTGAAACCTCCCATGGTAAGGAATATTGGGGTCCAATAAAGGTAGGTGACTCAGAATATAAAAAAGGCGTCACTGCGCCACAGTTAGTTTACACTCCTTCCATCGCCCCATCTTCACTTATTCTTTATAGAGGTAACCGTTACCCAGCCCTTAATGGGAAACTACTTGCTGGGGCATTAAAGCTTACTCATATTAATGTCGTGGGTTTTAACAATGGCCAGCTAGTCGAAGAGCAACGCTTGTTTGAAGACCTAAATGAAAGAATTCGTGATATCCAGATCTCTCCTGATGATTACCTTTATATCACCACCGACAGTGGTAAAGTAATGCGCCTTCTACCTTAAAATCGTTTATCTCGCGCGCTAATATCAAGACACCCATAGTTAGATTGATCTCGTGCTGTAGTTAATAGCCCCCTATTCTCCCGTTTTGTTCATCAATCCCCTTCTACCTACATAAATTATGTGAGTACTTTTTAAGCCTTTTTTAAGTGGACACCCATCATTAATTTTTGCTGTAACCATAATTGACACATTTTAAATGTCAGTCACTTCCAGGTTCTCATTCTGTCTACTTTTTCTATATCACCCTTTAGTGATGATGGTAGTTATTTATGGGTGTCTTGATTTTTCAATTAAAGTAACAATAATTAATTCCTTCAAATTCAGATACTTCTAGAAAGTCATTGCTGTTCTCTGTTCCTATGCCCTCTTTGATTGGTTGTGGATAAATTTGGGTGTCTAAATTTACTTTTTGAACTTCAATCGCTATTTATATCGCCTCATGGATGAATTAGGCGCTGATCGATTAACTATGGGTGTCCATATTAAATTCTATGGAGGGGGATTAACTATGGGTGTCCACAATTAAATTGGCTAGTAAGGTTTTGTGGTGGTGGTATTCTGTCTTTAATTTTCGTTTTGGTTTTTATTCGGAGTCTTGTATGTCAGTTGAGATCATGCCTATCCAGCCTCAATTTGATGCTGATATTAGAAATATCATCAAATCTGTAGGGGCTGAATTTGGCGCTGTGGGTGAAGGTTATGGCCCCTCCGACCCTGAGGTTAATAATATGAGCGCTTTCTATACTGAGCAAAATCAAAGTTGTTACTTTATTGCGCTTAAAGATGGGGTTGTCATTGGTGGTTGTGGGGTTGCGCCGTTTACTAAAGGCAGTACTACCTGTGAGCTTAAAAAACTATTCTTAACCAAAGGGGCAAGAGGCTTGGGTTTAGGGGAAAAACTTAGCACGTATTGCCTCAGTTTTGCCAAAACACAGGGCTTTAGTGAGTGCTATCTAGATACTCTTTCTAATATGACATCGGCCATAAAACTGTATGAAAAACTTGGTTTTACGCATTTGCTAGAGCCATTAGAAGATACTGTTCACAATAGGTGTGATGTTTGGATGCTGAAAAAACTCTAGCTCCTAACAATTATATAATGAGCAATAAAAAAGGAGACCCTAAGGTCTCCTTTAAAGATAAGCTTTAACGTTCTAAATTATAGAGCAGCTTTTGCTTTTTCAACTAGAACTGCAAATGCAGCTTTGTCGAATACCGCGATATCCGCAAGGATTTTACGGTCAATCTCGATAGATGCTTTCTTAAGGCCATTGATGAAACGGCTGTAAGATAGACCATTTTGACGAGATGCAGCATTGATACGAGCGATCCATAGTTGACGGAACTGACGCTTTTTATTGCGACGGTCACGGTATGCGTATTGACCAGCTTTAGTAATTGCTTGGAAAGCTACGCGGAATACACGTGAACGTGCTCCATAGTAACCTTTAGCTTGTTTTAGAACTTTCTTATGACGTGCACGAGCTTGTACACCACGTTTTACGCGAGGCATTATGTCTCTCCTAAACTAAACGAATTAAATAACTAAAAAGAATTAAGCGTATGGCATCATACGTAAAACGCGAGCTACTTCACATTTAGGAAGAATTGCGTTTGGACGTAGTTGACGTTTATTCTTAGTAGTACGCTTAGTCAAGATGTGACGTTTACCAGCGTGCTTAAATTTGATACCACCAGCAGTTTTCTTAAAACGCTTAGTTGCACCTTTGTTGTTTTTCATCTTAGGCATGATGAATAACTCCGCATTGTTGAGTTGTTAATAACATAGTAATTAGGGCGAATAAAACCCTGCCACTTAAAGCAGCAAGGTTCAATTACTTGCAGGCCGTTAATTACTTCTTCTTAGGGGCTAACACCATTATCATCTGGCGACCTTCTATTCTCGATGGGAAAGATTCAACTACTGCAAATTCTTCAGTATCTGCTTTCAAACGATTTAGAACGTCAACACCGATGTTTTGGTGAGCCATTTCGCGGCCACGGAAGCGAATTGTTACCTTCACTTTGTTGCCGTCTTCAAGGAAACCGGTCAGGTTGCGTAGTTTTACCTGATAGTCTCCAATATCAGTTCCAGGTCGGAATTTTATTTCCTTAATCTGAATCTGTTTTTGCTTCTTCTTCTGCTCTTTAAGAGCCTTGCTCTTTTCAAAGAGGAACTTGCCATAGTCCATCACACGACAAACTGGTGGCTCGGCGTTAGGGCTGATCTCTACGAGATCCATACCAGCTTCGTCTGCTGCAGTTTGCGCTTCTTGATAAGAAACGATACCAACTGGCTCACCGTCAGCGCCTGTTAAGCGAACTTCACGTACGCTTCGAATTTCACCGTTTAAACGGTGCTGGTTTTGTTTGGCCGGTTGTTGTTGACCACGTCTTCCGCCTTTAATAGCTTATTCCTCCAGATTGAGCTTACGGCTTGAAACCTCGGCTTGGATGTATGAGATAAAATCATCCACTTTGAACTTGCCTAGGTCCTTGCCCTTTCGAGTACGTACTGCGATTTCGCCAGCTTCCATTTCTTGGTCACCAACCACCAACATGTACGGTACACGTTTTAAAGTGTGTTCGCGGATTTTAAAGCCAATCTTCTCATTTCTCAAGTCCGCTTTGGCTCTAATTCCACTTTTTTGCATTTTTTGTGCGATTTCTTGAACATATTCTGACTGTTTGTCCGTAATATTCAAAATTACCGCTTGTTCCGGTGCCAACCACGTTGGGAAGAACCCAGCGTATTCTTCAATAAGAATACCGATGAATCGTTCTAATGAACCCAAAATCGCACGGTGAATCATAACAGGAACGGAACGTTCGTTGTTTTCACCGACGTAAGTTGCGCCTAAACGACCCGGTAAGTTGAAATCGAGTTGCACTGTACCACATTGCCACGCACGATCCAGACAATCATACAAAGTAAATTCAATTTTCGGTCCGTAGAACGCACCTTCACCCTCTTGGATCTCGTATGCGATGTCCATAGATTGAAGTGCTTGCTCTAGTGCTTTCTCTGATTCATCCCAGATTTCATCAGAACCAACACGCTTTTCAGGGCGAGTAGACAGTTTCACTACGATGTTGTCAAAACCAAAGGTTTGGTATGTATCGTACACCATCTTGATGCAGCTAATCACTTCATCTTGAATTTGGCTTTCCATACAGAAGATATGAGCATCATCTTGAGTAAAGCCACGTACACGCATAATGCCGTGTAATGCGCCTGATGGTTCGTTACGGTGACATGAACCGAACTCTGCCATACGCAGCGGTAAATCACGGTAAGATTTCAAACCTTGATTAAAGATCTGAACATGCCCTGGACAGTTCATTGGCTTGATAGCGTATTCACGGTTCTCAGAGCTTGTGGTAAACATGGCATCTGCGTATTTGTCCCAGTGACCAGAACGTTCCCAAAGCACACGGTCCATCATAAGAGGACCTTTTACTTCTTGGTAATCGTATTCGGTCAGTTTTTCACGAACAAATTTCTCTAGATCACGGAAAATAGACCAACCATTGTGATGCCAGAACACCATACCCGGTGCTTCTTGCTGCATGTGGAACAAGTCCAAGTGCTTACCAATTTTACGGTGGTCACGCTTCGCCGCTTCTTCAAGACGCGTTAAATGCGCTTTCAGTGCTTTCTTATCGTGAAATGCTGTGCCGTAGATACGTTGCAGCATTTTGTTATCACTATTACCACGCCAGTAGGCACCGGCTACATTCAATAGCGTAAAGTGCTGACAAAAGCCCATGTGCGGTACGTGTGGACCACGACACATGTCGACGTATTCTTCATGGTGATATAGGCCTGGACGGTCGTCTCGTGCAACGTTCTCATCCAAGATTTCAATCTTGTAGGTTTCTCCGCGTGCTTCAAAAGCATCACGAGCTTCCTGCCAGCTGACTTTCTTTTTAACAACTTGATATTTTGTTTTAGCCAACTCTTTCATACGCTTTTCGATTTTATCTAAATCTTCTTGCGTAAGATGGTGCTCCATATCGATGTCGTAGTAAAAACCGTTATCGATAGTTGGGCCAATCGCCATTTTAGCTTCAGGGTAAAGCTGCTTAATTGCATGACCAAGAAGGTGAGCACATGAGTGGCGCACAATTTCTAAGCCATCGACGGCATCTTTTGCGGTGATTATTTCAAGGCTTGCATCTTGTTCAATCAGATCACAAGCATCAAAACGTTCGCCATTCACGCGTCCAGCTATGGTTGCTTTAGCAAGACCTGGGCCGATAGAAGCGGCGACATCAAGAGTTGATACAGGGTTGTCAAATTGACGCTGACTGCCGTCAGGAAGAGTAATTACAGGCATTTTAAGTCCTATTCCAGTGGTGTTACATACGAAGCAACACTTGTTTAAGTAAATTCTTGTATTCAATGCCAAGAAAACAAGAGCCGAAGAGATGCTGATAAATCCTACACAAGTACTGGATGTGAATGAGGTTACTTAACAGCAAGCCGTATATTGTAACCAATATCCTCTAAATAACAATATCCCCTAAATCATAATAAACAGCCCCATGGGAAAAGCACGTCTGTGCACCGCACAGATACGTCTAGTTACACTGTCAAAATGTCCGTTACACACTGGATAGACCATTCAATCCTGCCTCTTTGGTATACTTCGACCAATATCAGGTAATAACAAAGACTTTACGCATAATTATGTTCTTATCCCCTTACTTCATAAATGACGGTCTATCGTTTTATTTTACTCGCCAGCAAGCAAGCAATTTTGCTAAAGGTATTGCCGGTGACTTTAATCCTATTCACGATGAAGATCACAAACGCTTTTGCGTTCCTGGCGACCTTTTGTTCGCGGTTTTACTGCAAAAAGAAGGTATTAGCCACAACATGGAGTTTAGTTTCTCTGGTATGGTCGGAGACAACGTAAAGCTCAATATTAGCCATGAAAGCGATGAAGCTAGCGCAGTAGTCGATACTAAAGAAAAGCAATATCTCAGCCTGCAACGCAACGGTGAAAACTGCAAAAATAGTGAGCTTATTGAGAATGTTATTCGTGGCTATGCCAAGTTTTCTGGCATGAATTTCCCTCACATCATGGTGCCTTTGATGGAACAAGAGCAAATGATGTTCAACACCAAGCGTCCTCTTATCATCTATGAAAGCATGAAATTAGAGTTTTCACGGTTTGATATTACGCAGCCGACAGTGGCATTAACGAGTGCCACATTTGATGTAACGGGTAAACGAGGCGTGGTTACACTCAACTTTGAGTTTACCGGTGAAGGTCAAGTGATCGGTCGCGGTACAAAAAGAATGATTGCCAGTGGGCTTATCCCATGGGTAGAAGAAGACATGATGGCTTATGTTGATAAATTTAACGCGGCTAAAAACAACTTCAACAAATAGATGTAAGTTATTGATTAAAAAGCCACTAATCAATAAGTATCATACTGTAAAGAATTAATACACGTTATTAATAAAAAAGCGAGGTGATATCACCTCGCTTTTTTTGCTTTATAGCACCTGCAACAAAGCTTGTAATGGGTGTTTAGCGACTACCCCTTCCAGTCTTTTCACCTGACTTCGGCAAGAGTAACCCGTCACCATACAACGCTCTTTAGGTAAACGCGCAAGGCTCGGTTTCCAACTGAGTGCGTAAATATCTTTAGACCACTGCAGTTTATCTGCCTCATGGCCAAACGTTCCAGCCATACCACAGCAACCCACTGGGACACAGGTAAGAGATGCGCCAAAGTGATTGAAAATACTCCCCCACTCTTTTTCTGCATTCGGCAACATGGTTTTCTCAGTACAGTGCGCCAGCAAATACCAAGGTTCATCATCACTTAACGTTTTGCTTGGAAAGTGTTCTAACTGAGGTAGCAGCCATTCGTGTACTGTATTCACCGTAAAATCTGGGCAATCTTTTTTCAGCGTTTCACGGTATTCATCGCGGTAACACAACACCAATGCAGGATCGACCCCCACCATAGGTATGTTTAACTTAGCCACTTGGGCTAAAAACTGCGACGTACTTTGCGCCGTACTCATAAATTGTTTCAAGAAACCTTTGATGTGCTGCGCTTTACCATTGGGTTTAAAAGGCAGTAAAACGGGAATATAATTCAGTTTTATTAGTAGCGCAACAAAGTCATCTACCACTTTAGCATCGTAATAACTGGTAAACGGATCCTGAACAATAATCACGTGGCGCTGTTTTTGCTCATCGCTCATTTTAGCCAGTTTTTGATAGTCATATTTATCAATATGCTGACTTTTTAAACGCTGTTTTAAGGTCGGTGAAGACAGCAAAGGAGCATCCACATAACCTATGGTTGATGCCAACACAGATTGCACCCAACGTGCATCGAGTACGGTATTAATTAATTTTGGCGATAACGCCATTAATGGCAACAAGGATTCAATGTTAGCAACAAAGTAATCTTTCATTGGACGCTGATAGCGCGTGTGATACAAATTTAAAAAACGGGCTCTAAAATTAGGCACATCCACTTTAATAGGGCATTGTGTGGCACACGCTTTACACGCTAAACAGCCCTGCATCGCCTCATAGACCTCATGAGAAAAATCATAATGATGACGTTTATTAAAGCGGTTGGTCACTCTGTCGAGCATAGATTTTATGGACAAAGCACCCTTTAGGGTTTGGCTTTCAAGATCCAGTATGTCAACGCCTTGCTCAGAAAGTTGTCGTAACCATTCTCGAACAATCCCCGCGCGACCTTTTGGTGAATGGCGACGATCAGCCAAAATCTTCATGGATGGACACATTGGCGACGACACATCGTAATTAAAGCACAACCCGTTACCATTACACTCCATAGCGCCATTAAAGCTATCGCGCACAGTAACAGGGATTTGACGGTCAAAATGTGCCCGCTTAACGCCGGAGACTTTCACCAATTCATCGTTGGACTCCACTGGCGTACATATTTTGCCTGGGTTCATTTTATTGAGTGGGTCAAAAGCCCCTTTCACATGCCGAAGTTGCTCAAATAACTGCTCACCAAAAAACTCAGGTCCATATTCAGAGCGGAAACCTTTGCCATGCTCTCCCCACATCAAGCCGCCATATTTTGCCACTAAAGCCACAACTTGATCGGATATTTGGTGCATTAATGCTTCTTGTTTTGGATCGCACATATCAAGGGCCGGTCTGACATGAAGGACTCCCGCATCCACATGGCCAAACATGCCATAACGCAGATGATGCTCATCAAGGAGAGCACGAAATTCCACAATAAAATCCGCTAAATTCTCAGGAGGCACACAAGTATCTTCGGCAAAGGCTATCGGCTTGGCCGCGCCTTTGATTGCCCCCAGTAAACCAACCGCTTTTTTGCGCATCGCATAAATTTTACCAATACTGGCTAAATCTGTGCATATTTGATAACCGATGATGCCACCTTGCTCATTGGCCATCATACGTTCAAGGCGTTGTGTTAATGCATCAACTTGACCATTAATTTCCTCACTATCATCTCCCGCGTACTCAACAAGGTTTACTCCCAGCAGTTCTTGCCCTGGTACTTCCGTCAATAAATCACTCACGGTATGCCAAACAATATCTTGCTTGGCTAAATTAAGCACAATAGAGTCAATGGTTTCCACCGACATTGCATTGGCTTCCACCATCATAGGGGCCGAGCGAAGAGCCGAATCAAAACTGTCGTACTTTACATTGACTAACACGCGAGCTTTGGGAATTTTGGTGAGATTGAGCTTAGCTTTCGTAATAAAACCTAGGGAACCTTCAGAGCCACATAGCACCCGCTCAGGTAAAAACACATCGTCCGTTAATGCATTTTTTAGATCGTAGCCAGTCAGGAAGCGATTCAAGGGTGGAAAACGTTCTTCAATGGCCTGACGAAACTCTCGACATACACGCTCGGTTTGTTGAACGGCCCGAGCGGCAAACGTGTCCCCTTTCACCGCTTGCCAGTGTTCAGTATCAAGTACTGAACCATCAGCAAGTACAGTTGTAAGTCCTAATACATGATCCGAGGTTTTACCGTAGCGCAATGATCCCTGTCCCGAGGCATCGGTATTGATCATGCCACCAATAGTTGCTCGGTTACTGGTGGACAACTCTGGAGAGAAAAAGTAGCCATGTTCACGGACTAAATCATTTAGCTGATCTTTTACCATGCCCGTTTCGACCCTCACCCAACCTTGCTCTAAATTGAGTTCAATCAGTTGGTTCATATGTCGCGAAAGGTCCACCACGATATGTTCCGTTAATGACTGTCCGTTAGTGCCCGTACCGCCACCTCTCGGAGAAAAACGGATAGCATGAAATTCCGGCTCATTTCCCAACGTAGTCAGCAACTCTATGTCGTGCTGTGTTTTGGGATGCACTACTGCTTGAGGCAGTTGTTGGTAAACACTGTTATCTGTAGCAACCGCTAAACGACTGGCATATTGGGTTTCTATATCCCCTGTAAAACCGCGCTGTGCTAGTTGTTTTAGATAACGAGCAACTGTGGGGTTCATAGACGGGGTTTGGCTAAGTCTTGGTAACATAATGCTTCCTGCAATCATCACGCACTACTCCATTGTGTTAGGCGTGATCAATTAATTCATTCGATTTCCTAACACTGTACATGATTTAACAAACGATAAAAACCATAACAACAATGGTCATGATTTGGGGTTTCGGTATCCATAAAAAAGGAGTAAAATGTGTCCCCCATTTGGTCACACAGAGAATGTATGAACAAGCAAAAAGCGTTGAAAAAAATAGCAAAATGCCTTGAGTTAGGTAATTCAGCCAACGTCAACGAGGCTGCCAACGCCATCAAGATGGCACACAACCTTATGCTCAAATATGGCCTTGAAAAAGACGATATTGAGTTCATCAAAATGGGGAAAACTCAATCTTCTCACCTTCTGCCAAGTAACGTGGGAAGCAATATCTTACGAGTCATTCGCGGTATCAACACCAAATTTGGTGTGGAAGCGGTGCTTCTGAACCATAAGGGACTCAAGCGAGCAGAGTTCATTGGCGAGGCGGATCGCGCAATTTTTGCAGCCTTTGCTTTCGATGTTGTCTATAGAGAGATGAACGAACACACCGGTAAGTTTCGCAATAGCTTTGCCGGTTCTGGCACACCCACCTCTGAAGTCACCAAGCGGGTCAACTCCTTCTTGTCTGGCTGGATTGAAGGCGCTTTAGAAAAATTACCTATTATCGCTCCAGATGACGAATCCGATAAAAAAATCAAAAATTATATTGATAAAGAGTTTGAAAATATCGATAGAGAGACATTCAAAAAACAACTTCAAGAAGCCATGAAAAACCTCACCGCTGATTATGAAGTGGGGCTTAAGAAAGGCAGAACACTTTCAGTCAGCCGCCCAGTAGAAGGGGCGCAAGCGAAAAAGTTGCTCAAATAACTTATCTCTTTGCTCGGTGTGCCCTATTTGTTGACGCGTGATTTTTTCACATCATTGTAATAATAAGCGTCTACCCTTATGACACACCTCAAAATTGTTATGATTCAAATTAAGCGTGGCTGTCATTGAGAATGGTTTTTCTTGAGACCCTCTTGCAAGATTTCAATAGCCCGTAAATTCGTATCAAAGCAAAGTAAATAAGAGACTAACCTAAGGAGTAACTCGCACTATGCAAACAACTTTTGCTCACTGTGATTGGTGTAAAAAATTGGCTTATGTGGAAAAATTGCAATACATGGATGGCTACATTAATTCATGCTGCTCTATCTGCAAGCAAACCGCTTTAATTGATATCAAACGCTATAATCACGAAGAAAGTATTACCCCACAAAAAGATACATTAGTTCAACCATAACGTTAAACCTAAACCCGACACACACTGACTCAGCCTTTGCTGGGTTTTTTTATGTCTAAATTTTACAAAGAAGCTTGATTTTTAACCGTAACAGTATTACTGTTTATCCATACAGTATGGATAAGGATACAGTAATGCAGTTTCAGAATATACATTCTCTCGACGCCGTTGTTAGCTTATATAACCCTTGTAACTTGCAGCGCTTAGCAAAAGCGTCTTCTGTAAAGAAATGGATTTTATTTACCGCTCAAACTACACTGCCACAATTGCACGACCTGCAAACCTATCACGTAGATTGCGAAAAAATCATTCATCTAAAGCCTTCGAGTAAAAGCAACGAAATCGAAGTAGTTATCAAAGCCATTACTTTAGGTACAGCGAGTGCGGTTGTGGCTAGTCACCGTATTGACCGTCTCGCTCAACAGAAATTGCAACAACTGGGTAAGGAGCATGGATGCGATGTGTTTTTTTCAACCTTAAACACTCAGTATCTTCATTAATTTAACAAAATCGTAATATATGTGTAGGTGATATAACCTTCATAAAAAAGGTCTTAGCGCAATCGTTTGCTTTTATATTGGAATAGTGAATTTGATCTGTGTATTATTCGCATCAGTATTTGCCCTATTAGGTATAAATTATGAATCTTGCTGACCAAGTTTTAGACGTAAACGATGACTTGCCTATTCGTACAGATAAGCCCGTTCACAGCGGTAAAGTACGTTCTGTGTATTGGCTAACTGAAGAAGACAGTCGTCGCTTAATTAAAGAGAAAAACTATGATGTTGCTTCTGATGCTCCATTAGCCATCATGGTAATTAGTGACCGCATTTCTGCTTTCGATTGCATTTGGCACGGTGAGCAAGACTTAAAAGGGATCCCTGGTAAAGGGGCTGCGTTAAACGCTATTTCTAACCATTGGTTTAAGTTATTTAAAGATAACCATTTAGCAGACAGTCATATCCTTGATATCCCTCACCCACTGGTATGGATTGTGCAAAAAGCCAAGCCGGTTATGGTTGAAGCCATTTGTCGTAAATACATCACAGGCTCAATGTGGCGCGCGTATGAAAAAGGCGAACGCAGTTTCTGTGGTATTAATCTGGCTGAAAAC
Source organism: Vibrio rarus (assembly GCF_024347075.1). NCBI lineage: Bacteria > Pseudomonadati > Pseudomonadota > Gammaproteobacteria > Vibrionales > Vibrionaceae > Vibrio > Vibrio rarus. Next base: position 1,238,304 of record NZ_AP024900.1, on the reverse strand, counting down.
CTTAAAAAAGATGGGCTATTAGAGGATCTACTCATTACCCCATCCACCAAAGGCATTTTAAAAGGCATTCCTAATGTTGCCGAAGTGGATGATGTCAATATTACCCGCCAAGATCTTTTAGATAACTACCAAGCTTTCAACTTCCAATCACAACAAGATGTTGACCGCTATGAAGTTTTACTAAAAGAAGGATTCAATGTTATTGACAATGCTCTACAACAGATTGACCAAATCTTTGTTGATACAAAATTTGAATTTGGCTACGTGACCGACAGTAAAGGCATAGAGAAGCTCATCTACATGGATGAAGTGGGTACCCCTGACTCTTCTCGTATCTGGGATAAACAAGCCTATGCTCAAGGTGAAATTGTTGAAAACTCTAAAGAGGGTTTCCGCCAATTCCTGCTAAACCACTTCCCAGATCCAGACATCCTACTCAATAAAGATAGAATGGATGAACGTAATGCTCTGGCCAAAGACAATGCACTGCCGTTATCAGCCATGATGGACTTATCTAAAACTTACATTTCTATTGCTGAAAAAATCACAGGCAACAAGATTACTCTTAGCGAGAACCCTAAAGCCGAAATTATGGCTATTTTATCTAGCCAGTATGGTTTAGTTGATTAGGCATAGGCTCTCTTCATGACGGATTGTCTTGGACTCAAGGTATATATGCACATAATCAATTAGCGTAAATTCATACCACTACAGTCATTAAGTGGTCAGAAATAACGCAGAAAAAACACTTGAGAACAAGTCGCTATTTTTGATAAGTAGTTGTTTTACAATCAAAAATGGCAACACCATCATCAAGAGATTTAACACGCTAGAATGTTCAGTTATTTAGTAAGACTGGTATAACAACGCCACTAATATAATTAGTGGCGTTGTTTCATTTTAATGCCCGTAAGGAAGGTTATGATTGGTTTTAGGCAAAATTTTACTCAGTAGCTTGTTTTTTATTGAGTGAGTTAATAAAGAAAAATGCACGCCTTGGATCGCCCCTTCGAGTTTCCACAACAATGTAATGCTTAAATCATTCCCGTATACGGACTGTAACCGTCTAAAGGCTTCACCTGATCCCATAACCATTAATGCCTCCCTGTCAGACACTTCAATTCTTGCTAACATCCTTTCAATACTCAATTGCAAATTAGGCAAATCTCGAAGGCGTGCTTGCTCTCGACATTGCAACTTATCGCGATTGGCAATGGCTATGGATTTAAAAAATAACAGCCGTACCCGTTCTCGATCAAACCTATGCATATCTGTAATGTCATAGTAATTAATTTTGGCGTAGCCAATTCTTTTTTTATATCGGTATTGTTGACAGCCAAAGTCCTGTAACTCATTGGTTAGCTTTGGGCCCCCACGCAAATAAGCGCGCAGATCATCCACCAATAGAAACATCACATCATGCTGAAAGTAACCTATTCCACCAAACATTGAACGCGTTGTTATCCCTTCAAAACGCATCACATCCTTTACTACTGGCATCATTCCATTATTCGCCATATTGTATTTCCCCACTCAAACATTATTAGTAACACCATTTCTAGCACTGTGGTCTAATAAATTTTTACAGGACGATATGCGTGCACTTAATGACAAAAAGTAGTATTTAGAAGTAAAAAGGATGAATTAACAAGAGCAAGATCACTCTTTATCAATCAATCCAGCCACTGTTCTAATGCGGTTATCACAGTTAAAAACCGGCAAATAGGACAAGAATTATCGATGTTCTACAGTGAATGGCTTGGTCGTTTTAACCCGCAGATTAGTGTAAACTAACTGTCTACCCATTAGCGAGTGGGACGACACTTGCATCCCTACTTACGAGCTCTTTTACATCATGTTTTCTGGATTACTGTTCATATTTATTCCGCTAATTGTCGGTTATTTCATCACAATAAAAAGCACGTCACGGCTCAACAGCATAAATAAAGTGTGCTCCCATACGGTATTGTTTATCTTATTTTTGATGGGAATAAGCATTGCTGGTATGGAAAATCTAGGTGACAACATACAACAGATTCTTTTCATCACTGCCTGCTTTTTTATTAGTATCAGCCTATTTAACCTACTGGCACTGCCATTTGTTGACCGACTCTCTCCTCTAGCGGTTGAAAGTAAACAAAATACATTACCTTTGCTCGACATGGCTTCCGAATCACTAAAATTGATAGTGGTAGTGGCCATCGGGGTCGTTATTGGTCTCGTCACCCCCTCTTATTGGGCATGGGTTCATACGGCCAGTGAATGGACATTATTTGTTTTGCTCTTTTTAATTGGCATTCAATTGCGCAATAGTGGCCTCACGCTGCGTGAAATCATCCTAAATAAACAGGGTTCCATCATTGCGACCGTTATCGTACTCACCTCATGGCTAGGTGGCCTTATTTCGGCATGGATACTCGACATCCCTCTCAGTCAAGGCTTAGCCATGGCATCGGGTTTTGGCTGGTACTCTTTAACGGGCATTTTAATCACCGACAGTTATGGCCCGCTCTATGGCAGTGCTTCACTGATTATTGAACTGTTACGTGAACTTACCGCTCTTATTTGTATTCCTCTTCTAATTAAAAGCCGTCCTTGTACTGCCATTGGCTATGCGGGGGCAACCGCCATGGACTTTACTCTCCCCGTCATTCAACAAACCGGCGGGATACGTTGTGTGCCAGTGGCCATTGTTAGCGGCTTTATTCTCAGTTTACTGGTTCCGGTTCTGATTTTAACGTTTTCAGGGGTTGGGCTGTAATATTTGGCGTTATTGCTCACATTGATTCATATTGCGTTTGGGGTATTGATATAAGGTTTGCTAAATTAGCCCCATTACGGCCGTAGGGTTGATCCATTTAGGGAAGACAAAGATGAACAAAGCGTTGATTTTATTACTATCCGCATTACCTACTGTTGCCTTTGCAGCAAATATTGAGTGCCAAACCAAACAATATGATACCTACATCGATGCTTCCATTCACTGGTATCAAGATCTTGCAACTATTACCAGTCAAGACTCCCCTCAACTGCAACAAGTGAGTCAGTGGTTCTTAGATGGCCGTAAAAAGCACTTTGAGCTAAACCGTATCGCCGTACACACCTTTTTGAAATCTGAACCAAGCAAAGTTTCCACAGAATTGAATGTAGAGTCATGGTTGCAGTTGTCACAACAGGACATTAAGGTGTTATCCTCCCGCAGCGATGCCCTAGGTCAAGCGGCAAAAGCGAGTTTTGAATATCGTCAAGCCAAACCGCACCCGCAAAATTATGAATTACGCTCTGCATTAGCTGATTTACTCAGCCATCCGCACAAAATACAAACGGCGCTAGATGCCTACAATCAGTCAATTCAAGATGTGGCTCAGATGAAGTGTGGCTCGTAGAGCCTACCTGCGCATAAGTAAAACTAAAAGTTGAAAAATAATGCGAGACTTTGTACCTAATATTTATTACATTGTCTCGCAATTTCAGTAATACAAACTTATTCAATATGGTTTCCCAGGACAAAACAGCGAAAGTTGATTTCGAAAGCTTACTCAGAATTTTTACCGTTCCCGAAGGGCCTGAATCAACACTAACTCAAATAGAAAACAGTCTTTCTTTAAACCTAAATAAGTTTCTGAAAGAACACATTGTTGCTGAAGAGAAACCGTTACAAGAAATTGAAAAAGACTTCAAGGATTCACAGCTGCCTGAAACGCCAAGCTTTGTCTCTGAGCATACTGAACATCTATTGGATACATTAGTATCGCACTCTGTGCATACTTCATCCCCTAGCTTTATTGGTCATATGACGTCGGCTTTGCCGTATTTTTTGATGCCACTATCAAAAATTATGATCGCCCTAAATCAAAACCTCGTAAAAATTGAAACCTCGAAAGCATTTACGCCATTAGAGCGACAAGTTCTGGGCATGTTGCATAACCTTATCTATACACAAAATGATGATTTTTATGCGCAATGGATGCACAGTGCACAACACTCTTTAGGGACGTTTTGTTCTGGCGGGACCATAGCCAACATCACCGCCTTATGGGTGGCACGCAATAATGCTTTCCCTGCACAAGGTGATTTTCGTGGTATTGAAAGGCAAGGTCTTTTCAAAGCACTGAAACATTATAACTATGAAGGTGTGGCCGTCGTGGTTTCGGAACGCGGCCATTACTCTTTGAAAAAAGCGGCTGACGTATTAGGTATCGGTCGTGAAAGTTTAATCCCAGTTAAAACGGACGATAACAATAAAGTTTGCCTCTCTGATTTAAAAGCCAAGCTAGTTGAATTAGAGTCCAATCGCATCAAAACCATTGCGGTTGTTGGGATTGCGGGGACAACCGAAACGGGAAATATTGACCCGCTCACTGAGATTGCCGCTTTATGTAAAACGCACCACTGTCATTTCCATGTGGATGCCGCCTGGGGTGGTGCTACGCTGATGTCCAATAAACACCGACACCTGTTAGCGGGCATTGAACTGGCTGACTCTGTGACGATTGACGCTCATAAACAGCTGTATATCCCTATGGGAGCGGGTATGGTTCTCTTTAAAGATCCCCACTCCATGGCAAGTGTGGAACATCATGCGGCCTATATTTTACGTAAGGGCTCAAAAGATTTAGGCAGTCATTCTTTGGAAGGTTCTCGTTCTGGAATGGCGATGTTGCTCTACTCAAGCATGCATATAATCAGTCGACCAGGCTATGAGTTACTGATTAATGCCGGCTTAGACAAAGCGCGCAGTTTTGCCCAATTAATTAAGCAACAAGCGGATTTTGAATTAGTGACTGAACCTGAGCTGTGCCTGCTCACCTACCGCTACATTCCTCAGCATGTAAAATCGGCTTTGCAAAAAGCTCAAGGTAAGCAAAAGCGCAAACTCAATGACCTATTAAATGGTTTGACTCAATTCATCCAAAAACATCAGCGCGAAAGTGGCCTTTCTTTTGTGTCACGCACCACACTCACTCCTAAGCAGTGGGACAATCTAACCACGACCGTATTCCGTGTTGTCTTAGCTAACCCGTTAACAACCGATACAATCCTTGGCAATGTGTTAGCTGAACAAAGAGAAATTGCTAAAGCCGCACTCTCTCTTAACAAACAAATTGATGTCACTGTAACTGCCATTGAATCCAAAATGTAATTTTGTTTCGTATCGTACGAATCTTTACTAAATTGAAAAGACATATTGGAATAATGAAACTTATTTACTGCTTCAATTTTGAAGTTTGTCATATTCTAACGCATTATTTGTCATTAAGTTTCGGTTTTGTTACACCAGTACTACGGAACAGTATATACTGATTACATTCGTTATCATGCTTGTCTGCCTCACTATGAGTTCACGCATTCAAATTATTCAATAAGTTAACTTCATGAATACTTTAGAAAAAGTTCAAAAAAATATAGACAACTTCAGCAAGTCAGAAAGAAAAGTCGCTGAAGTGATCATGGCGAATCCACAAACGGCAATTCACTCAAGTATCGCCACATTAGCTAAACTTGCTGATGTGAGTGAGCCTACAGTCAATCGTTTTTGTCGCCGCTTAGACACTAAAGGATTTCCCGATTTTAAATTGCATTTAGCGCAAAGCTTAGCCAATGGCACGCCTTATGTTAGCCGCAATGTTGAAGAAAATGACGGACCGGATGCGTATACTCATAAAATATTTGAATCAACCATGGCCTGTCTGGATGTGGCTAAAAGCAGCCTAGACTCACACCAAGTGAACCGAGCGGTTGATTTGTTGACTCAAGCAAAACGTATTTCATTCTTTGGTCAGGGGGCATCTTCTGCTGTTGCTAAAGATGCGCAAAACAAATTTATTCGCTTTAACATCCCCATCACTTGTTACGATGATCCTGTGATGCAACGCATGAGCTGTATCAATAGTACAGATAACGATGTGGTGGTATTAATCTCACATACAGGCCGTACTAAAAGCCTCATTGAGATCGCCCATTTAGCTCGTGATAATGGCGCAACGGTAATCGCTATCACCGCTAAGAACTCTCCCTTAGATAAAGCGGTTTCCTTAACCATTACCCTCGATATTTCAGAAGACACAGATGTGTACATGCCAATGGCCAGTCGCGTTGTGCAAATGACTATTATTGATGTACTAGCGACAGGCTTTACGTTGCGTCGTGGCAGTGGTTTTCGTGACAATCTAAAACGAGTCAAAGAAACCCTACGCGAGTCTCGCTTCGACAAAGACGAGTTTTAAACCACCACATTCATATTATATTTATAGGGCTAGATTACCATAGCCCTATTTTTATCTTCTTCTATACCATCTCAGAAAGATCATCTCTCTTCTCTTGTTGCTGATGACCACTGCCAACTTGGCTAAGAATTTCCATCAGTACGTCTTGACTCAGAGGCAATGAATTTCCTTTCATCGCCACCGATTGCAATGCATCTTGTGCAATTTCGGCAAAAGAGAGGTGACTCAATCCGTAGCGCGATAAACTGGGAATGTGCAGTTGCTCTATGGTATGTGACACCCATGCTATGCCCTCTTCTATTTGCGCACTAGGGTCTCCGGTAATAAGTTCTGAGACCTTTTTATAACGGGTCAATAAATCTGTGCGTCCACAATGTAGGGCCATCTTAGAATTGGCAGCCATGACAAATGGGGCAAGCCGTGCGGTGATTACCCCGTGTGGCGCTGGGATTTTGCCCCCTAATGCCGACGCCAAGCCATGCGCGGCTCCGAGTTTGGCATTACTAATGGCCATGCCACCTAATAAAGCTGCAAATGAAAGATCACTGCGGGCACGTGGATTATCATACACACAGGCGGGCACCACAGAACGGGCAATGCGACGCAAACCTTCTTCACAAATCATATCGGTCAGTGGATTGGGTTCACCACACACATACGCCTCCATCAGGTGTGTAAAGGCATCCATTGCGCCTCGGCCGGAGGTTTGCACATCAGTCCCGTAAGTCAGGGTTGGATCAACAATAGCCACATCGGGTAACATTTGCGGGTGGCGTAAGCTCACTTTTACTCTATCCTGCCCCGATTTAATCACCGCATTTTTCGTGGCTTCTGCGCCGGTACTGGCCGTGGTAGGGATCGCAATCATAGGTAAAGGGGGCGATTTGATCGGCACATTTCTACCTACTACTTCCACATAATCATAAAGATCGCCAAAATTGGTCGTCATGGCGGCTAAGGCTTTACCCATATCAATCACACTACCACCGCCCATGGCAACCACCACGTCAGGCTTAAACCTGCGCGCGACAATGGCCGACTCTTCCACCATGGCAATGGTGGGTTCAGAAGTAACCGAAATGTGTTGATAACGAATAGATTGAGATTTCAAGTACTCTATGATGGTGTGTGCGCGAGAGCGGTCTTTGCCTGTCACCAATAACACACTGTAACCAAACTGGTTCAGAATTGAGAGTGATGATTGTAGGGCGCCTTCTCCAAAGACAATCTTTGATGTCGTCATAAAATGAAACATATTAACATCCTTTGTTAGTTGCAAGGGCTTGCTACCAGTGCTCATCTAATTTGTTGATTTTATTAAATCAATCAGTCGATGCCACTCAGTTTAGTTTAGATTATTTCTCGACTATCGGTCTATTTTCTAGCAGTTTTTGCTCAATTGGACAGCAAATAATATTGATAGTCTACGCCTATCACAACAACAGTTAATTTGTGCTTTATTTCGGGTTAGGGTTAAGGCATAGTTTTAGGAACTCAAAAAGGAGAATGTTATGTTTGTTGTTATTTTTGGTCGCCCTGGTTGCCCATACTGTGTTCGTGCAAAAGAAATTGCTGATGAGCTAAAAGAAAAACGTGAAGACTTTAACTACCGTTATGTTGATATTCACGCGGAAGGCATTTCTAAAGCGGATTTAGAAAAAACAGTCGGTAAGCCTGTTGAGACAGTACCTCAAATTTTCGTTGACCAAGAACACGTTGGTGGCTGCACTGAATTTGAAGCATACGCTAAAGCAAACCTAGATCTATACGCATAAGGCGTATTCGTTCAGTGAATTACTGTGCCCTTTTTAAACCAATCACACTAAGATCGTGGTCAGAAATAGCGCAGGAAAAATGCTCGTAAACAAGGCAGAATTTTTCGATAAGTAGATACTCTACATTCAAAAATTCTAACGCAGGTATCGAGTGTTTTAACAAGCTAGAATGACCCGTTATTTAGTACGGTTGGTATTATAAGGGCTTTTTTATTTATGACATTCCACAGTGCTTGTCACATGTAAAAAAGCCAACGGTTGGTCACCCAACTATTGGCTTTATCCCACTGAATGTAACAATGGTATGTCGCTGTAGATTAAATACAGCGAACCCTATGATGTGATTAAATATCAATCACATCAAAGTCAACTAACGTATCAACATCAGCGCTGTAATCAATACCTTCAAGACCAAAACCGAACAGGCTTAAGAACTCATCTTTGTATTCTTGATAATCGGTCAAATCTCTGATGTTTTCAGAGGTGATTTGTGGCCAAAGATCACGACAATGTTGTTGAATGTCTTCACGCAGTTCCCAGTCATCAAGACGTAGGCGATTGCTCTCATCCACTTCAGCTGCGCTACCATCGGCTTTATATAAGCGCTCGCTGAACATACGGAAGATTTGCTGCATACAACCTTCGTGTACACCTTCTTCACGCATTTTCTTGAATACCATCGCGATATAAAGAGGCATCACAGGGATCGCAGAGCTGGCTTGAGTGACCACGGATTTAAGTACCGCAACGTTTGCACTACCGCCTGTTGCAGACAGTTTCTCATTCAATGCCGTTGCGGCACGATCCAAGTCCATTTTGGCACGGCCTAGAGCACCATCCCAATAGATTGGCCATGTCAGCTCAGTACCAATGTAGCTGTATGCAACCGTCTTGCAGCCATCGGCTAAAACGCCAGCTTCAGAAAGTGCATTGATCCATAGTTCCCAATCTTCGCCACCCATCACCGTCACTGTATCGGCAATTTCTTGCTCCGTTGCAGGTTCAATGCTGGCTTCGATAATTTGGTCTTTATTGGTATCAACCGCAGTAGAAGTGTAAGTATTGCCGATAGGTTTGAGTGCGGAACGAATCAACTCGCCAGTTTCTGGCAATTTACGCACTGGAGAAGCCAGTGAGTACACCACCATATCAATTTGGCCTAGATCCTCTTTGATAAGGTCAATGGCTTTTTGTTTTGCTTCATTAGAAAACGCATCGCCATTTAAGCTCTTAGCGTACAAGCCTTCTTCGTGTGCTAACTTGTCAAATGCCGCCGCATTATAGAAACCTGCAGTACCCGGTTTCTTTTCCGTTCCTGCTTTCTCGAAGAAAACACCGATAGTCGACGCACCGCCACCAAAGGCTGCGGCAATACGAGAAGATAAGCCATAGCCACTTGAAGAGCCCACCACTAATACACGTTTCGGTGCATTGGCAATCGGTCCTTGTGCTTTAGTGTAAGCGATTTGTTGTTTTACATTAGCTTCACAGCCCACTGGGTGTGTTGTGGTACAGATAAATCCACGAATTCGAGGTTTTATGATCATATTCACTTCCTTAAATAAACCCCCGTAGCATAAAAGGTTCTTTGAAAAATCTCATCCTATTTATAGAAGATCCTCACATATTAACCAGTGGTTGGAGCACTTATGAGCGATTTTATTAAAATATAGATCTAAGTTCTCATACAGAAACCATCGGATATCTCAAATTCTTGACCAATATCATGCAAGTATAATGTTTGTTTTCTAAACTAGATGTAATAATTAATTAGTTCTGATATTCATACACTTATCAAAACTACGGAGTGAGACACTATGCATACAACATTTATCGTAAACTTTATTGGCACAGCGTCACCATCGACGATTAAACGCCTTTCTGCAATGACCCATGAAAATGGCGGTAAGTGGTTAAGCAGTAAAGTGAACTTTATCGACCAACAAGTGGCTGGCGTAATCAAAATTGACGTACCAGCAAATAGTGAAGATTCCGTAAAAAATGAATTTTTAAAAACTGAAAATCTTGTTTGCCAATTCACTAGTACTGATGCTTCTTTACATGACAAAGGGGCCATTGTCAGCGTTCGCGTTAATTCAAATGACAGAGCGGGTATCGTTAACGAAATCACACAAATCCTAGATACTCAAGGCGTCAACATTTTGGATATGGATTGTCATCGCGTATTCATCGCCGGTGGTGGTAACGGCGTAAGCTCAAGCCTATTTACCGCAGAGATGGCATTAAAACTTCCAGCGGGCTTAAATATTGAAGACGTGACTCATGAACTTGAGCTACTCAGCTCAGATACTAAAGTTGTTGTCGAAGCTTGAAAGGCAACGTTAGTTGAGGTGAATTAACCCAACTCTCATTCTATTTAGTAAGCTCACCTCTCGGTGAGCTTTTTTTATCTCAATAAACAATACGTATTGTTTATTGGCAACGTCCCCCCTATTATTGCCATTAAAATCCGCGCTACCTACTCACTATCAAGGTCAATAATGTCTCAACCTGCCCCACCTTCCACCAGTGACATCATTGACCATTTTGTCGCCCCTGTATGCCATGAAAGCGTCGATATCCTCTACCAAGACGATGCTATTTTATTAATTAATAAACCCAGTGGGTTATTCACTCTATCGGGTAAAAACCCACTCAACTGGGATTCCGTCCACTACCGCTTACTTCATGGGCAAGAGGCGAATCAAAGCCATAACGGCACCGGGATTTTTGCGGATGCGAAATTACCCCATCGACTGGATTTAGGCACTTCAGGGATTATGGTGGTGGGGCTCAATAGCGCTGCCTGTAAAAACCTTAATCAGCAGTTTCAAACACGAGCAGTACAAAAACGTTACTTAGCGATGTTAGGGGGTTGGGTGGCAGCAGACAGTGGACACTTCTCAGCGCCGATAGCTAAAGATAAGGCGTTATTTCCACGAGTAAAAATTTGTCACCGCACAGGCAAAAACGCCCTTAGTGAGTATCGGGTGATAGAGCGATTGTCTAATCCTCCGAGAACCTTAGTGCAATTCACCCCTGTGACCGGGCGTACCCATCAATTGCGCATTCATAGCCTTGAGTTTGGCCACCCTATTTTAGGCTGTGATCTGTATAACACGCCACAGTGGCAAGATCTCTCGCCACGTCTTATGCTGCATGCCAGCGATATTTACTTTACCCACCCAACCACAGGTGAGCCCGTACATGGACATAGCCCAAGCCCGTTTTGATTTAGCAGCGGCTATTGCTGTGAAGTGAGTGACTCACATCATAATTGACTGACAGCCAATTAACACGTTTATTGCTAGTGATACCTTGCCCTTCATGCCATGAAGGCCTTCCCTGCAACAGATTGATCGCCGCCCTTATCCACTCTCCATGAGAAATAATAACAATATCAGCACGTGCGGTGTTGTCATTTAAGTGAGCAAAACTTTTATTTAAATCCGAGAAAAAATCGCCAATACGCCGTTCAAAATCCCATTCACATTCAAAGCCAAATTGTTGGCCTGTTTTGCTCAAATAGCGATGATGATAAAGATGCCACGCCTTTGCTAAAGGGCGGTCTTGGTCAATCACCCGCCCTTGCAGAACACCAAACTGACGCTCCCGTAATCGCGCATCTAAAGTGAACTCAGTGCCTATTTTCTCGGCAATGATCGACGCTGTCTGCTTAGCTCGCCCTAAGTCACTAGCATACACGATAGGATTACGCAGTGTGGGGGGGATCCATTGCTTGAGTTGGCGGATGGCGCTAGGAGTTAAATCACTGTTTCCCCAGCCATGTATTCTATTTTCTCGGTTCCACTGCGTTTGTCCGTGACGGAGCAGTATTAACCTCACATCTCCTCTCCTGCCCTGTTATATTGACGCTGATTTGCCAAAGAGTGCGCTTCTAGTTCCCCTTTAAACATCTGCGCCACCAGCGCTGGGTTATATGGGAAATACCAGTGGATATAAGAGGCAACCACTTTATTATGCAGCCACACAGGATCACTCTCTCGACCGTACTGTGATACGGGTGTACATAACGTTGGCTGTTGCGATTCTGTTTTAGAGTAATGGAATGTGTGACCGCGTAACTTACTGCCGTGAGCCAATTCTCCTTCCACTAAGCCCAATGCCGCCAATGACGGTTGCATCTGTGAGTGAGCATCAAGCACACCGCACATGGTGGCAGACTTTCCCTGTAAATCCGTGAGTGTGTGATTTAGGTAGAGCATGCCACCGCACTCGGCCACTACCGGTTTATCGGCATCAATATGCGCTTTAATCTGCACTTTTAAGCTGTGATTAGCGGATAGGTTATCTAAATATAACTCCGGATACCCTCCCGGAAGATACAAGGCATCGCAAAGTGGAACAGGCTCGCCCTTTAAGGGAGAAAAGAACCGCAAGCGGGCCCCTAATTCATGCAAACAATCAAGGTTAGCCTGATAAATAAAGCTGAACGCCGTATCTCGAGCAATGGCAATGGTGGTATGGAGCAGCGCCTGTTTAAGGGGGGGATTCACCGTCGCGGTAAACTCTACCGCAGGGGGCAATGGGATCTGGGCTGTACTGGCAATGAGTTCCGCTGCAAGATCCAACCTTTTATCAAGATCGTCTAACTCCTGCGCCTGAACTAAACCTAAGTGCCTTTCCGGCAAAGTTAACCCACTATTTTTTGCAAGATAACCACAAAATTGTAGCGGTTTGCCTAACGACTCTTGCAACATCTGCCCATGCCCCGGTGAGCCAACCCGATTGGCAAACACACCAAACATGTCAATATCATCACGAAAATAGGCCAAGCCATGAGCGATAGCGCCAAAGGTTTGCGCCATTGCACCGGCATCAATGACAGCCATAACAGGAATGCCCAATGTCGCGGCAATATCCGCACTGGAGCACTTCCCATCAAACATCCCCATAACCCCTTCAATTAAAATTAAATCGGCCTCTTTGGCCGCCTCGGCCACTAATTGTTTGCAGTGCGCTTCACCACACATCCAAAAATCCAACTGATACACAGGCTGCTTTGAGGCAAAGGCAAGAAAGTTAGGATCGATAAAGTCAGGGCCAGTTTTAAACACCCGTACCTTTTTTCCTTGATTCGTAAAATGACGAGCAATAGCTGCCACTACCGTCGTTTTGCCACTGCCCGAACTAGGAGCGGCAACCACTAACGCTGGACACGACTCTTTTATGATATTCACTTACTTGTGCTCCCTAAATATCCAGATCTGGCCACAATGTTTTTAAATCCAAATGTTGTTCAATGGCATCGGCCACCCTACTGATGCTCTCTTCTCTCATCTGAGCAAAGTCATAACCTTTGGCCTGTTGTAATCCCGCCCAACTCAGTATCGCCGCGCAAGCTTGCGGTGCTTCAAAGATACCATGCAGATAGGTACCAAATACTTGGTCATCACATCCAATGGCACCGTCTTTTAACCCATTTAAGGTCAGTGGCGCATCTTGACTGACACCGGTGGTTTCTCCCGCGTGAATTTCATAGCCAAATACCTCAACGCCGTGTTGTCCAGGAAGCGTTAATGTGCCTTTAGCCTGTTTAAGCTGTTTGACGTCTTTGATCTCAGTATGCAAAGGTAACAAGCCTAATCCCTTGCTCTGCCCTGCCTCACCTTCAATGCCAAGCGGATCGGCAATGCCTTCACCTAACATTTGGTAACCGCCACAAATCCCCATCACTTTGCCGCCAAATCTGAGGTGGCGTTCAATCTGTTTATCCCAACCCTGCTCTCTTAAGTAGGCGAGATCGCTACGAACACTTTTAGATCCTGGAATAATAATAAGATCGGCGGCAGGTAACGGTTGATTCTTACCTACAAACACCAGATCCACATTAGGGTGCATTCGCAGCGGATCAAAGTCAGTATGGTTACTGATGCGTCGTAATACGGGGACAACCACTTTAAGTTGCACTTCATCACTGTTTAACTGACTCACATCAATAGCGTCTTCCGCTTCTAACATCAGCCCATGTAAATAAGGCAATACGCCAATCACTGGCTTGCCTGTTTTTTCTTCTAGCCAATCCAAACCACTTTCAAGAAGTGCAATATCCCCTCTAAAGCGATTAATCACAAAACCGACGACGCGATCCTGCTCAGATTGAGAGAGTAATGCCAAAGTGCCATACAAGTGTGCAAAAACGCCACCACGGTCGATATCCGCCACAATAATGACAGGAATATCCGCCTTTTCGGCAAAGCCCATATTGGCAATATCGTGCTCACGTAGGTTGATTTCCGCAGGACTACCGGCCCCTTCAACCATAATGGATTGATAGTGACTTTGCAGTCGAGAAAAGGACTCCATGACATAAGGCATTACGGTCGGTTTATAACTATGGTAGCCCTTAGCGTCCATATCGGTGAGCACTTTACCTTGCACAATAACCTGCGCACCGGTATCAGAATTAGGCTTAAGGAGTACCGGGTTCATATCGGTGGTGGCTTCTATGCCACACGCATAAGCTTGCGCCGCTTGGGCACGACCAATTTCCCCCCCGTCGATAGTCACGGCACTGTTAAGTGCCATATTTTGTGATTTAAAAGGGGCCACTTTTATCCCTTTATTGGCTAGCACGCGACAAAGACCTGCTACCAAAACGCTTTTTCCTGCGTCTGAGGTCGTCCCTTGTACCATTAATGCTTTGCTACTGGACTGCATTTTACTATCCCTTAGAATCCGAATTATGATGACTTAGATATATTGGGTTTACACCGGCATTAGTTAGCCTAACGAGAATGGCTGATAGCACATAGCGCAGACTCAAGCTTGCGCCATTGACATTCGCTCGCCGGTAAACCGAAGCGAAGGGCATTTTTTTCGTCACAAAGACGCGTCAACACGTGCTGGTGACATAACTGCTCATGCACAGTTACAGCATCATGCAGATAAACCGTGCAAAATAGATGGGTGAATGCTATCGGGCAGGAAAAGTGTTGCTGTAACAAACGGTTCAACCTTGCTGACGACGACTGAATAAGCGCCAAAGCTTGTGCGTGCCAATGGGTATCTAACAAGGCTTTTTTCACCACCCAGCGAGCAGGACCCGATACTGTCCAAGGTCCCAATTGCTCTTCAAGTCGCCCCTTAATTTCCGCTGAGGCAAACACAAATCCTACTCTAGCCCCTGCCAGACCAAAAAATTTACCTACCGATCTGAGTACGATCAAACTGTGTGGATGTTCATGGGGATTTAACAGTGAGGTTTCGGGGGTACAATCGGCAAACGCTTCATCCACAATGAGATAACCGCCTTTGTCACTCATGGCTGTGCAAACGGCGCTGAGGCGTTGTTTGTTTACGCTTTTCGCTGTAGGATTATTAGGGTTGATGATCAGCACAACATCGCTGCTTTCTATTTGTTGAGCTGACGGAAAGTCATAATAATAAAGCAACTCCCAATGGCGGGTTTCTGTGTCACACCTTGTTGCATTGTCTGCATCTTTAGTGAGCGACCCTTGACTAAATTGAGACCACGCATGTTGATGCTCTTTATAACCGACCCTAGGTAAAGAGATGGTACCGCATCGTCCCATCTTTTTGCTCAGCGTAGCCGGCAAAGACATAATAGCCCCTTGAGATCCAGCAACGGCAATAGGCTCATTCTTTCCTTGATAATAGTGCTTGGCGGCCTCTTCTAAACCATCATCGGTTTGTGGCAGTTGGTTCCAAGCACAAACAGGGACTTCCTGTAGAGGGTAAGTAAATGGACTCACCCCTGTGGATAAATCCATCCACTGTGATGGGTGCGTTGCATACTCCTTTGCGATCTTAATCAGACCGCCTCCATGTTTTATCACTGTCAACTCACTCCTACGATGACACACATTAACCACAAATAACTGAGCATAAAACTTCCGCGAGAGACCAATTGATTGGCAGCGGCAATAGCAGGCCATTGAGCCGGCTCTCCTATGCCCATAGGCTCTTTATCATGCAACACATTATCGTAATAGGTGGGGCCACCAATCTTAATGCGTAACGCCCCCGCTCCGCTGGTCATCACTACCCCGCCATTGGGGCTACTGCACTTCTTAGCCTGCTCCCGCCAGCATTGCATGGCGCTGTAAAAGTCCCCTTGCAAGGCATAGGTCAGCGCGGTAATTCGTGCAGGAAACCAGCCAAGAGCATCATCTGTTTTGGCGCTAAAGCAACCAAAATGAAGATACTTTTGGTTCTTATAACCCCACATGGCATCTAAGGTATTGGCTAAGCGAAATAATACCGCTCCCGGTGCGCCAAGAATTAAAAACCAAAACATGGGGGCAAATACCGCATCATTACCATTTTCCAAAACGGATTCTATGGTTGATGAAGTAATTTCTTGTTCGCCCATTTTGTCGGTATTTCGACTGACAATCATCGACACATGATAACGCGCTTGCACAATATTGCCCGCTTTAAGTGGACGATAGATGTTATGTGCGTGTTGGATAAGGCTTTTTCCGCCAATGGTTAGATACAAAATCACCGCGTTCAGTACTAGCCATAAATAAAGAGATAACTGAGACACCCAGGCTAATAACAGATACGTTAACAAGGTGAACGGCATCACCATAATGAACCAAGCAACCGCCCCCTGCTGTTTTGCGCTCAAACGAGGGCAGCATCGACACAGCGCTTCAATGCGACTCGCTAAACGGCCAAAGCCCACTAAAGGATGGTATCGATTCGGCTCACCTAACCATCTATCTAGCCACAAGGCAGCAACGACGATAAAGGCACTGATTAAAGTCTGCTGTCCCAACGTTAATTCGGCGCAAGATAACGGCAAGCTAGCTAACATCAATACCGTCTCGACAGTGCTTTATCGTTGAACCGTGCATAAAATCAGGAAAAGTGCTGTTCTGTTGAAGGTAGCCGTTTTGTATTGCCCATTGACGTACTGTGTCATTAAGGGGCACCAGTTGCGCCCTGGCAATGGCTTCAGGGTGATGCGTGATAATGGTGTGTAAAATAGAAATATCCTCGACTAATAACCAATCCACCACGGGTATCGAATAGCCTAAAGGCTGACTGTCTACGTGGCCAACAAGATAATATTGGTTATTCTCACCAAACGCTTGTTGTTCATTAAGGGTTAAGGTTAAAGCATTTGCTGAAAGGGGCATAGCTTGAATACCTATGTCTCTTAATGCCGAGCACACCAAGGGGTTGTCACTGCCCATGGGCATGGCAAATTTTCTAATATCCCATTGATAATGTTGCACGGCGCGCCACCACAAGTTAAATGATGGCATATCGCTAAAGGCAAGCTCGGGAACTGCAGTCAAATACTCTAAATCTTCCTCATCAAGCAATGAGTGTGTCTTATTATTTTCGATGCAGATAACCTCCGCACCGCTGTTTCGCCACCCTGTCACCTCTGCACTGTGGCCACACAGTAATATTCTCGCGCCCGTCAATGGCAAGCGGTGTCGCCAATCTAACTCTTTTCCTTGAGAGACCACCTCACCCACAATAACGAGCGCCGGCCCAATAAATTGCTGCTGCGCGACTTTTTCAGCAATAGAAGCCAGTGTCCCTGTAATACACTGATGATCTGCGCTGGTTGCTGAGCTAATTAAGGCGATGGGGGTGTGCGCACTGCGACCATGTTCAATTAAGGTTTGTGTATGCTGGGCTAATTTTTTTGCGCCCATATACAGCACTAATGTGCCCCCCGCCTGACCAAGACGACTCCATGATGCCAGTGCCTGCGTGTTTTTATGTCCGCTGACAAAAGTGACACTAGAAGCAATGCCGCCACTGGTTAACGGAAAACCTGAATAAGAGGCGGCCCCTAATGCAGCGGTAATACCGGGGACGATTTCATAAGGGATTTGATGTTGTTGCAGATCACGGCACTCTTCGGTAGTGCGGCCAAAAATGCACGGATCACCGGCTTTCAATCGCGCCACTCGTTTGCCCGCCAAGGCAAATTCGGTGACATCTGGGTGCATACCGTATTCAATATGAACCCCTTGGTAACCACGGTAACCCACTTGATGCAACTGCACGTGATCAGGCACAATGGACAAAATAGCCGCACTGACCAACTTGTCATAGCACACCACATCACAGCTGCTTAACAGCTCTTTGGCTCGACAAGTAAGTAGTCCCGGATCTCCCGGTCCCGCTCCAATTAAATACACTTTACCGTTACTCATGGGACGACGCCTCTACAACAGTTGCTACTTTTACAGAGTCCATGGCCGCATCCAACACTTTCCCTTTACGACAGGCATGTGTAAAGCTTGGATCATACAGTTTTGAGTCCACAAAATCGTCTATAGCAAAGACCTTACTGACAATGATCATGGCCGTTGAACGAATATTTGCGGCGTGCATCTTATCAGCGATATCCGCTAAAGTACCACGAATAATACGTTGCTCAGGGTGTGAGGCTTTTTCTACCACACACACAGGCCAATTTTGCGCATAAACATCACTCAGCTCACGCACCACTTTTCTTATCAAAGTGGCGCTAAGAAATAGACATAGTGTGGCTTCATGCTGAGCCAGTGATTTTAGATTCTCTTTATCTGGCACCGGAGTACGCCCAGAAGCGCGGGACAATATAATGGTCTGACACTGCTCAGGGAGTGTCAGTTCTTGACCTAACGCCGCCGCTGATGCTTGAAACGAAGAGACCCCCGGAACCACTTGCCAATCAATGCCTAATGCATTGAGGCGACGCGTCTGCTCGGCAAGAGACGAGTAAATAGATAAATCCCCCGTCTGCACCCGAGCTACATCTTGCCCTTGAGCATGCGCATCGGTATACACTTGGGTTATTTCATCCAAATCCATGCTCGCTGAGTCATACACTTTAGCCTGAGGCTGGGCGCGCTCAATAACCGCTTTTGGCACTAAACTGCCCGCATAAAGAATAACAGGACAACGCTCAACCAATTTGGCCCCTTTTACCGTAATGAGATCTGGGTCGCCGGGTCCTGCACCAATAAAATAAACCGTCATAATACTTCCTTATTCGTTGTTTCCTGCTCGACTTCTGCGTCAATGGCAGAGGATTCCAATGCGCGTCCTGGGGTTTGCCCTGCACGCGTTTCTCCATCTTCGAGAATGTATTTGTTTTTATAGCCTCGCGGGGTCACTATCCAGTCATCAAATCGGTAGCTACTTTCATTACCCACAATGACCGCAGCATTCATTCCAAACTCCAGCTCAGTAAAGTGTTCAAGGGTGGATATTTGTACACTTTGCTCTTCTCTATAAGCTGCATTGACAACGGCCACAGGGGTATTGGCTGAGCGGTATTTCAATATAATTTGTTGCGCGGTAACAATATGTTGCTGACGTTTTCTTGATCTTGGATTGTAAAATGTGATGGCAAAATCGGCCATCGCCGCCGCCTCAATACGGCGCACGATCACTTCCCAAGGGGTTAATAAATCGGATAACGAAATCGTACAACTGTCGTGACCTAATGGAGCGCCCACTAAAGAGGCGCACGCATTAGCGGCGGTAATGCCGGGAATGGTTTCTATCTCAATGTTAATCTGTTTAGAAGATAACATTTCAAACACTAAAGGGGCCATGGCATACATTCCTGCATCGCCAGAGCACACTAAGGCCACGTTTTTCCCTTGTTCAACCAACTGAATAGCGGCATCAGCTCGTTGCCACTCTTTGGTCATTCCGGTTCTCACTAAGGTCTGCTCATTAATCAGTGACGCAATAAGTTTTACGTACAGAGCATACCCCACTATCACATCCGCGTTTTGTATGGTTTGTTGGGCGCGAATCGACATGAGATCAACACTTCCCGGACCTAATCCCACCAAAGATAATTTAGCCACCATTTGCCTCCATAAAGAAAGTGATTTTGAACATCATAAAAGGCCACCATCCATGTCGTGTATGGGCGCGAGATATTGGCTGTCTACCACATCTATAACCGGTTGATTATTGGCTAAGGCATGAAACAACGCCTGCCACTGCTGCTCGGAAAACGCTTCAACACCGCGTAACCATATGGCGTTATTGACAGAGCGCTCAGCGTGAGCATTTTTTTCATAGATCACCAGTGTTGAGCGATTTCGACACGCCCCCACGCACATAGTGCGACTAATTTTAATGCGCTTAGGACCACTGGCTAGCCCTTGTTGTTTCAACATAGCGCGTAGATCATGGGCTAAATTTTTACTGCCCTGTTTGACGCAACGTTTCCCCTCACAAATCAATATGTGATGTTTGTAAAACAGCATCGGCCGGTCTAAATCTACGTGCTTAGGCTTACACTGATAGCCCGCAACCACTTCATTGCCATAAGCGTTCACTTTGATTTGTTGAGCGGTTACCTCTGTCTGCACGTCCCTTGTTTGAGGTTGTACATCGTAAACACCGTGACATGAATCACTGCCGTGTTTTTTTTCACCAAACCAGTTTTTGCGTTTATGTCTTATAAGTGGCTCAGTAAATGACTTACGACAGCAGGCTATGGTCATGTTGTAACCGTCTTGCTTAAATACCCACTTAGGCACCAGTAAGGTATGGATACGGCTCAATGTTAATGCGGCCGCTTCTGCCACAGAATTACTGCCTGTGACCTTTTTTACATACTCCGATGGGTGTTCAATCCCCTCCACTGCGTCCAATTGCTCTGGCGCATAGGTGATGAATGGCCACTGTTTTTCTTGCGATAATTGCTGTAACCCTATTTCATCAGCCTTTAGGTCAATACTGGCAAAAGCGTCAACAGAATCTAAGCTCAGGTTAAATTGTTGACTAAAAGCTTGCAGCCCCGATTTAAGTACACAAAGGGGGGTATTTCTGTCACACCCTATCCCTAACACAAGGGATTTAGGACGCCAAAGCACCACTTTATTTTGCCAATCGGTGAGATCGCAGTTCAGCTCATCCGTCACCAAAATGGCACCTTGATAATGTTCGCTCTCTATACCCTGTAAACTGGTGTGGCTGATAATACTCGCTGGCATACGTTTGTCGTATTTCCACCAATTTTTATCACCTGCCTGTTGCACAATAATCACCGGAGCCTCATTTACGATAGCCGCGGATACTTTGGTAATGGAGGGCTCAGAAATAGGATCTAATACCCAACCAAATGGCGCGCCCAGCATATCCGCAGAGACGGTTTCCGACACATCGGATGCTGTGGTAATGACCGGTGTCCCTTTAACGATATGCGCCACTCTTTGGGTTAATTGATTCGCGCCCCCTCGGTGACCGGAAAGCATAGATATGGCAAATTTGCCCTGCTCATCCATACACACTACCGCTGGATCACAGGTTTTATCTTTCAGTAAAGGGCCGATAATGCGACTGACAATGCCACTGGCACAGATAAAAACATGTGCGTCATAGTCATTAAATCTATCCGCTACAAAGTTGGATAATGGCAAGGTTAATAAGCGGGCATTAGGTGATGCTTGGATGGCGTTTGCGGTACCAAATACATGGGCAAAGGGCATGGCTTGTTTCAGCTTGGCCGCTTGCTTTTCCCCCGCCACCGTAATCACATATATTGCGAGTTTCATTACTGCACCTCTCCATGCTGTGGAGAGCTTAGTTGTGGAGAGCTTAACTGCGCGCCGCGCAATACCCCTCGGCGACCACGAATAGACAATTGCACCATAGAGAAGTAGCGATGCTCTTCTGGTACTTGGTCAAGATCATGAAAAATTTGTTGTTGCTCGGTACTGGCATAGGAAACGTATGTGGCACTATTGCTGAGGCCTAGCTGTTTCAATTTTGCCGATAATTGTGGGATCATACGTCCTGCTTTGATCAGCATTATCGTATCAAACTCTTTTACCAAGCTATCCAAACTGTCAATACCATACGTTGCTGGCACCACACAAAAGCGCTCCATGCCATCGGCTAACGGAATTTTAGTGGCTGCCGGTACAGCGGTAATAGAGGTCACGCCAGGAACGATAATAGGTTCTATTTGTGGCGCAATTTCATGCAACTCTTCTTGGATATACGCCCATGTACTAAATACCGAAGGGTCTCCTTCGGTAACAAATACCACAGATTTGTCTTGCTCAAGGCGCTGTAAAATCGTCAATGCTGCCGCGCGCCACGCAGGAATATTAATACTTGCATCTCGGGTCATAGGGAAATGCAAAAAGCATTGCTCTGCTGCAATCTCATTTTCAGCCACTGCGCCTGTCACTATTTGCCAAGCAAACGAATCGGCTTTTCCCTTCGTTTTCTCCGGAATGGCCACCACGTCAGCCTGCAAAATGAGTCGCACCGCTTTCAGGGTTAATAATTCACTATCACCTGTACCGACACCAACAGCGTACAGCTGACCGAATTTACCGTTACTCATTATTCTCTCCCGAAGGGTCTGTAGATTTAACAATTGAAAAAAGATGGATGGGATTCTGCGCTTGATAGCGAAGATATTGCGCCAATGGTTGGGTATGCGAAATATTCACCAATTGCGCATCAAAATTAAGGTTTTTACTCTTTGCCCACTGATAGATATCCACCACGGTATCCATAGTGACCGCCGCGACCACTAGGCGACCACCGAGGTTTAGGCGATCCCATACCAAAGTGAGGATATCGTGCATCGCCCCGCGACTACCGCCAATAAACACGGCGTCTGGAGAGGGCAAATCCACAAGGGCATCGGGGGCAGATTTAGCAATAAGTTGTACATTATCAGTCCCATGACTGCGCATGTTGGCATTGATATGTTCAAAGCAACTAGGGTTACATTCCACAGCGTACACTTTGCCTTGGGTGGCAAATTTGCCCGACTCAATAGAAATAGAGCCGGAGCCTGCCCCTATGTCCCACACAATGTCATGGGATTGAATACGCAAATGGGTTAATGCTAAGTGGCGCACCGCTTGCTTGGTAATGAGGCCCTTTTGAGGCATGCGCATAACAAAGCTATCGTCACATGCAAATTGCCCATGCCCACCCCACAATGCGGGAGCTTGTCTTTGGGCGATAATAATGTTGAGCGTGTCAAAAGGGGTATCGCAATTGACCAATGCTTGCACTGTAAACGAGGTGATATTTTCAGACACTGCCCCAAGCTGTTCACAAACCGTCAGCTTCCAGCCCGTTTCATTAAACTCTTGCATGTGCTTAGCCACGTTTTGTGGCGTATTTGTCGAGTCAGTGAGAATCGCAAACAGATCACCTGATTGCATCTGCGCCACCATTCCTGCTCGTTGCCGTCCATGACAGGATAAAAATTGCGCCCCTGACCAACTGAGCCCTAAGCGAGCAAACGCCAGTTGCGCTGAGCTTTGACTTGGAATAAAAAGCACCTCATCTAAGGGGTATCTTTTTAGTAAAGTGGCTCCAATGCCAAAAAATAAAGGGTCTCCAGAGGCGAGGATCACGACATCCCCTTCCTCTGCTTGATCAATCACCTCATTAAGCCAAGCACTAAACCCTTGGCTCATATCAAGAAAATTACCGGAAAATTGGGGAAACCACGCCATATGGCGTGAATGTCCTGCCACCACTCGAGCCTTAGACACAGCATTAACCGCTCGACTGCTTAAACTCATGCAGCCATCTTCGCTAACACCGACTACGGTAATATTGGCCATGGGCTTATACCGTCTGATAGAGAAGCGCGTGGATGGTAGAGACCACGATTGGGCTTCCCCCCTTGCGGCCAATACTGGCAATATAGGGGACATTGCTCTGCTCAATAAGGGCGCGTTTAGATTCTTCTGCTTTTACAAACCCCACAGGAATACCCACAATAAGAGCGGGCTTAATTTCCTGCGCTTCGACCATTCTCAATACTTCAAACAACGCCGTTGGCGCATTACCGATACCGATAATCGCCCCATCTAATAAACCAAGATCTCGAGCGCTGCGCATAGACCAAATGGCTCGTGTTTCCCCTTTCTGCTTAGCGATTGCGATCACCGCTTTATCACTAATAAAGCATTGCGCTTGGTTATTATACACCGACAACCTTTGTGCACTCAGACCACTGGTGATCATAGTGACGTCACTAATAATGTTGCAGCCGCTTTTTAACGCTTCTATTCCAGCCGCAACAGCACCTTCACTAAATCGAAACAGCTTGGCAAATTCAAAGTCACCTGTGGTATGAATCGCACGGCGTACCACTGGCCACTGTGCATCATCTAAATTGTGACCTCCGTGAAATTGCTGAATTTCCTGATCAATAATCGAGAAAGAATCGTTCTCAATAACCTGCCCTTGCTGGGTCATTTGTTTCATTGTATCCATATTTTTTTACCTAACATTGGGTCAGTGGATTGCTGAGTATGATCTCTTGAGTGCCCTATCACGCCGGCACCACAACTCACAGCTAATGGCTTGCCATCAAAATCGATAAGCACCACTTCAATATCCAACTCATTCGCCACATAACGGTGTGCATGATGTTGCGCCTCTTGGCACAAACGCTGCAAAAAGCACTCGGGTTGATGATCTCTCACTAAATCTAAGACGTGCCGTCCGGTATTGGCTTTGGCTATGTCTTGGCATAAAGGGGCGGGCATGTTGGATTGCTGGGCTAAGTGACTCAACTGTGCAAAATCGATGGCATGCCCTGATACATGAGTCATCATGCGCCCAGAGATCAATTTGCCTAATTTACCTATCATTACCACCAGCGAAACACGCTGTATTTGGTATCGTTTTGCCGCGCGCAACCCCACCCCCATAAAGTCTCCCGCTTGCACAAACGCCAACCGGCTCAGTGCAGGCCACTGCTCTATAGCGGATTTTTCTGAGCGACTGCCTGTCGTTAATACCACATGCTGTAAACCGTTAGTTTTTGCCACTTGAATGGATTGCCTAACGGAGGCGGCATAAGCGGAAGTAGAAAAAGGCTTCACGGTACCGCGAGTCCCTAAAATTGAAATACCGCCTATAAGCCCGAGCCGCTCACTAATGGTCTCCTTGGCGGCCACTTCCCCTCCGGGGGCTAAGATAGTTAACTCAACACCTCGCACTTCTATCGACGCACCCGTTGACCATGACGGTGTCGATAAATCCAACTCTCGTTGCACCATCTGTATAATATTGGCTCTCGGTACGGGGTTGATGGCAGGCTCACCAACAGGGAGTTCTAAACCTGGCAGTGTCACCGTTGCAATTCCTTGCCCGCCTGTAAGGTGGATCCCCGCGGTAGTGCTCCATTTTGCCCTGCACTGAATTTCTAAGCCGTGGGTACAATCGGGATCATCGCCGCCGTCTTTAACCACACCGGCAAGTATTGAAACCGCATGGTTATCTAGGTGTTTTTCTAGTCGTGCCAATGGAAATGTCACGAGCTCTTTATTAGGCAGACTAATTTCAATCTTAGAGAAAGGGCTATCGGAAATAAGCATTCGCACAGCGGCGCTGGCCGCCGCTGCCGCACAGGCACCGGTTGTGTAACCCCAGCGCAACTCTTTATTGTGTTTCGAACGTTTTAATTTACCCACTGAAACTCCAGCACAATTAATAAAAACATCAAACAGTCAGATCGGCTGAAATTGAAAGACAATGACACTGAGTGATCCCGCTCAGGCTGTTTGATTGTTGGATATTTAGCAGGATCTGACTTACGAATATTTATACAGGTATACTGCATGTTCGCTCACAGTTGCGGGGACAGTTCAGGAATGACACCTGATTCACTTAATACACTAAATATTCATGAAGTCTCTCATAGAGAGCGACAGGTATGATTGATAATTATCAAGATAACTGCGCGCCAGCTTTGCGATAGCTCGATTTAAACACACTCTCCCCTTAAAAGTCACCAATAGCGGAATTGAATAGAAATTCATTGCATATTAATTTCTAGCCACACCTTGTTTAATGAAACAAAAATCTCTCTTTATTGATTTTTATCACTATTCATAAGATTTTTTAAGGCAATATGCTTACCATTCAGGTGTCACATTCATTGAATTGCACTTAAAAGGGAATCAAGTTAAAAGCTTGAGCTGTACCCGCAACTGTATTTGGCGAGTTAGCAGACATGAGTCCACTGGAGATTATCTGGGAAGGCGTTCTGCATATGTTGACCCAAAAGCCAGGATACCTGCCTGAATGGTTCAATGAACTGGGAATATCCAGTTCACCAAAGGCGAGCGGGTTACTCGTGGTTAATGACTCTATTGATGACGAAACCTTTGTTATTTACTCCCGTAAGCCACCATTATGCCTTCGCTCTCTCTTTATGATCTGAGTGATGATTTGATGCAACCTAGCACGTTGTATCGGAACTTACGGATACCTATTATGTTAATTTCAACATTATTGAAAAATAGCCTCACGCTGACTAAAGTGCCACGCAAGATCCTTTTTCTCGGACTGTTGGCCAGCCTACCTCTAACGGCAACAGCGCATTCTTCTAGCAAAACGGCGAAACCCGAAAAATCCGCTATCGTCCTCGCCGCCTTTGGTACCACTTACAACACCGCTATTGGCTCACTGATTGGCATTCAACAACAAGTGCAAAAAGCCTACCCGAACACCCCTGTACGCTTTGCGTTTACCTCAAATATTATTCGTAAAATTTGGCATAAGCGTGCAACGGATAAGCAATATCAACAACAACACCCTGAAGTCCCTAAAAATTTTTATCAGGTACAAAATGTCATGGGGACAATGAACGATTTGCAAAGCGCAGGTTATAAAAACATCGTTGTGCAAACCACCTTACTGTCACATGGTGAAGAGTATATCGACCTTAAAGGAACGGTAAACGCCCTAGCGTCTATTCAAACGGTAAAAGCAAAATGGAAACCTTTTCATAATGTGGCTCTTGGCCGCCCATTAATGGGCACTTGGGGTGCGCAACACCCATACCGTAAAGATCTGCATACTTTAGCGGATGCATTAGCCAGCGATGTGGCGCTTGCCAAGAAAAACAATACCGCTTTAGTGTATATGGGCCACGGCAACCATCATCTTTCTACCGGCCTGTATTACGAGCTTCAAGAAATCTTAAATCAACGTTATCCAGACGTAAAAATCTATATTGGCTTAGTGGAAGGCTATCCTAACTTCGATAGCCTTATGGCGCGTTTAAAACACGACTCCATCAAAAGCGTTATGGTTAAACCGCTGATGGTGGTTGCCGGGGATCATGCCAATAACGATATGGCCGGTGATGAGGATGACTCATGGAAAATGATGCTGACCAAACAAAATATCAAGGTCATCCCTGTGCTAAAAGGCTTAGGACGTAATGATTCGATACAACACATTTACCTGCAGCACCTTAATGATGCGGCTAAAGAAGCGGGTATCGTGCTGAAATAGGCATTTTTCGCTAATCACTTAATCAAAGTAAATAGAGCAGAACAGCATGATTTTACAACAGCATCACTCGACGAAACCCGTTATCGAAGTGCGGTCATTGACCCGACATTTTGCTAAGCGCAAAGCCGTTGATGAGATGAGTTTTTCCATTCAACGCGGCGAAGTGTGTGCCTTTCTTGGCCCCAATGGCGCGGGTAAAACCACCACCATTAAAATGATGACTGGGCTGCTCGAACCTGATTCCGGAACGGTGCTTTATGACAACATAGAGAACCGCTCTAATCGACATGATTTAAGACGTTTGATTGGTGTGGTGCCACAACATAATAATGTGGACAAAGAGCTCAATGCCGTTGAAAACCTCAAAGTTCACGGCTTGCTCTATAAAATGCGTGGCAAGGCTTTGCAAAGGGCCATAGATGAAAGCCTTGAATTTGCAGGCCTAACTGAACACAAACATAAGCCTGCATCCAAGCTATCTGGTGGTATGAAACGCAAACTGGTGATTGCTCGCGCATTAATGCACCAGCCCAAAATCTTATTTTTGGATGAACCAACGGTGGGCTTAGACCCCCTTAGCCGACGAAAAATGTGGGCATTTCTACAAAAAATCAACAAAGAACGTGACTGTACCATTTTCCTAACCACCCATTACATTGAAGAAGCGGAGCGATTATCGGATCGTGTTATCTTCATCGATAGTGGCAAAATCATCACCCAAGGCACCGCCGCTAGCTTGAAACAGCATCTAGGGCCATTCGTTCTTGAAATTGAAAGTGAAGAGGTCCAACACGAGTTTTTCAGTAACAAAGAGCACGCTTTGCAACGGTTAACTCACATCAGTCACGACTCTATCAGTGGCCGCATACGGGATACCACATTAGAAGATGTGTTTCTTCATTTTACTGGCAAGAGGTTAATAAAAAATGCTTGATGGTGTTGTTGGCATTTACTACCGAGAATGCACGGTATTAAAGAAAAAAATCGTACGTGTCGCACTCGCTGCGGCTGTCCCACCCTTTTTATATTTAATGGCATTTGGCTATGGCGTTGGGAAAGGAACTATGGTGCAAGGGATGGATTATCTGACCTTTTTGCTCCCCGGCCTATTAGCCATGTCGAGCATGAACCATAGCTACAATATCGCCAGCGAAATTAATATTAGCCGCTTTTATTTAAAGATCTTTGAAGAGTACCTCCTCTCCCCTAATCAGCGCTGGCAAATCGTAGTGGGCGAAGTGGCGTATGGCATCACCAAAGGTTTGATCCCAGTTGCCGTCGTGATCGCTTATAGCGTGATGTGCGGTATCCATTTGCACTTTTCCATTCCGTTTGCCCTAGCGCTGTTAATGCATTTGATTTCATTTGCCCTGATTGGTTTTATCGTGTCACTGAAAATGAAAAATCATCGCGATCAAGCCACTATGAACTCCTTTGTTATCACTCCGATGATGTTTCTATCAGGCACGTTTTTTCCTGTGGATCAAATGCCCTCTTTCATTCAAATTTTAGCCAAATTATCACCACTCACATACAGTGCAGACCTCATTCGTTCGGCTCTGTTGGATGCTCCGTTTAATCTCCAATCACTGGCGATACTAGGTTGTTTAAACCTAGCGTTACTCGTGATTGCCACTCGCATCGTGTATAAGGTCGAAGCATGAAGTGGGCGTTAGTAACGCTGTTTATTGGCTGCGCGTTACTGGCAACGCTCATTGGGCCTCATTGGATCAATCCCTTTGATATGTCACAAATGGAATACAACATTCTCACAGAACTGAGGCTCCCAAGAGTCCTTTTCTCCTGTGTCATTGGTGCCATGCTAGGATTAAGCGGCAGCATTTATCAACTCACGCTAAAAAATCCATTAGCCGATAGTTTTACCACTGGCGCGGCCTCTTCTTCCGCCTTAGGCGCTGTGCTCGCCATTGCGCTGGGTATGCCCGTTCACTGTGTGTCACTATTGGCCTTTATCACAGGGTTGGCGGGGTTAACTATGGTCTATCGCATGTCCCTAACCCAGGGACGAATTAACCCCATCACTATGATTTTAGCCGGTGTGGTAATGAACATTGTCGCATCTGCCATCATCAGTTTTGCTAAGTACTATTTTGAAGATTCGCTCAACTCTATTGTTTATTGGTTAATGGGGGGCATTTTTATGGTCACCCTTGAAAGGCTCGCTATCTGCGTCGTGTTATTGGTCGGAGTTTTGTATTTTCTGCACAGAAACTCAATGAAACTCAATATTTTATCCTTAGATGAGCACTCGGCACAGAGCCTAGGTATCAACGTCCACCGGTTGCGCTCCACTGTGTTTATTGCTGCCACGTTACTGGTTTCTGTCGCGGTCAGTTTTTCCGGTATTATCGGCTTTGTCGGTCTGATTGTTCCGCATATTTCCCGCAGCCTGTTTGGCAGTGATATGAAGCACAATATTTTCTATTCTAGCTTACTTGGGGCATGGTTATTAATGGCTTCGGACACCATTGCTCGCGTCATCATTCCGGGGGGCGCTGAACTTCCTGTTGGCATTATGACTGCCGTATTCGGTGGGGCGTTTTTCTTCTACCTGTTAAAACACAGAAGGGAGCATTTCTGGAATGGTTGATGTAACAATCCACAACTTGGAGTTTCGCCGAAAAGCGTTTTCTCTTAGCGTTCCCTCACTGACCATCAAGGCAGGAGAAAAAGTAGCGCTGATGGGTGAAAATGGCTGCGGAAAAAGCACTCTAATCCATTTACTAACAGGGTTAATTGAAGCGCCTGCGGGTGCTATTACCTATCAGCAACAGCCTCTAGAAAGCCTGTCTCATGAGGCCAGAGCGCGACGATTTTCGGTGCTGACGCAGTTTTCTGATATCTCCTTCCCCTTCTCTGTTTTAGAGGTGGCGATGCTAGGCCGCTATATCCACCTCAGTGGCAATAACTATCAAGCGCTCGATAAACAAAAAACCCTTGAACGCCTAAAACTGCTCGATCTTGACCAGTACCAGACGCGCCGTTATGGGGATCTTTCTGGTGGTGAACAGCGACGTGTAATGCTGGCGCGTGTGCTAAACCAAGACGCGCCTATTGTCTATTTAGATGAACCTAACTCGAGCTTAGATATACGCCATACTCTGGAGATTTTTGACCACCTACAGCAACTACCGCATACCGTGATTACTTCTGTGCATGATATCAATTTGGCACATCGTTACTTTGAGCGGTTCCTATTTTTTAAACAAGGAAAACTTATCTATGATGTCCTTCGACACCAAGTCACCCCGCAGCTACTTTCCGAGGTCTATGATGTTAAAGTGTCTGCTGATACTGCTAGCTTTAGTTTCGGTTCCTGAAGCGAATGCCTATGACCGAATCGTATTACTCGCCCCTGCTGCTGGAGACATTTTAATAAAACTTGGCGTGCAAGATAAAGTCGTCGGCGTTACCCGCAGTAACCATGACTTTGCAAATGCGCTGAAAATTGGCTCTCACATCAAACCTAATATAGAGTTGATCAAAGGATTAAACCCTGATCTTGTCATCATCAGTTCTAACCGTTTTTTCTCTGACTATATGTCCAAACAATTAAATGCCGATGTGGTGAAGTACGATCCGGTCACACTCGATCAAATTCTTAGCCAAATTACTCAGTTGGGAAAATTAGTCGATAAACCACAAGCGGCAAAGAATCTGCTCGCCCAATTACGCGCCATCCGTCAGCACATTCAGCCACTGACAAAAAAACCTACAGTGGTTTTTGAAGTGACAGAAAGCCCTTTCATGGTGGCTGGGCAAAAAAGTATCGTCAACAGCATTATCAATACCGCTGGTGGTCGCCTTATTGCTCCTGCAAATAAAAAGATCACTAAGTTCAACATTGAAAGCATTTTATTAGAAAACCCCGAGTTTTACCTCTATCAAGTGGGGCCGATGAACAAACACCCCTCTAAACCATCGCAAAGAACAAACTACAACATCCTAAGCAGCACCTTTATGCAGGTGGATCAATTAGAGTTCTCACGCGCCAATACACATTCGTTCTCTCTGGCAAAAAAATTAAATGAGCAATTTGTAAAAGCAAACCAAGTTAAACAGCGCTAAAGCCATGCAAGGGATAGGTAGGTCACGGAATTAACACCTTGCTCTCCCTATCGTCACGCAAAATGATCATAAATGATAAAAAGTAATATTGTGTCTTAACCTCGCCCCCCTTTCAGAATCGTGTGCACTTTTTGGGTATAAAAGCTCCATGACACCCTACTTAGGCCACGACGATGCGACACTACCTACAAAAAAATAAACCCCTCTTACTTTGTCTATTGATTGTTCTTTTATTGCTACTTATCAGTTTCAAACTGGTGCAACTAAGAGATAAACGCGCTTCTCTCATTGAAGAGGCCGACACCAATCCACACGAAGTGGCCACCCTATTTGACATTCACACTGGCTAGTACCCTGTTGTCATGCCTCATAAAAGGTAATTTTATGAGGCTATTTAGAAGATTTTAGCTTTTTCACTTCTGATTTTTTTCGCACATTTTTAACTACTTTTTGTTGTTAGCAATCGCAACAGCTTTGGCACACATTAGTGGCATTAGGTTTGCCTAATTTCATTCCCTACTCATTTTTTGGAGTCATAACAATGAACAAACATACTCTTAAACCCGGCCTGCAATACAGAGCAGAAACCGTGCTGTACACTGGTCACTTTGTTACCGTCAATGAAGATCAACCTCGCGCAACCGCAGTGGTAGTCGCTAACGGAAAAATTAGCTTCGTCGGCACAAAAGAACAAGCCGAAACTTATTTGAGCAATGAAGGAATCGACTACCACCTAGATGAGCAATTTGCCTCAAAAACTATCGTGCCAGGCTTTATTGAAGCGCATATGCATCCCCTTGGCGCGGCTCTGTTTACTGCACGCTTTGCCTATGCCGGCCAAATTGAGCGCACAGGTAAAGGGGGCGTTATCTTGCCTGCAAGCCTGACCAAAGAGGCTTTACAAGCCAAACTCAATGCATTTGTTCAAGCCCATAATGAGGCTGGTAAACAAGGGGAGTGGCTAAACCTTTGGGGTCTTGACCCACTACTACTGACTGATGAAACAGCGGTTGACCGTGATTTCTTGGACGCTATCTGCGCTGATAGTCCAATTTTTTACATGCACTCGTCTTGTCATGTTGCCGTATTTAATTCCATGGCCATTGAAAAAGTGGGCTTTAGTCTAGAAGACAACCCTGCTTTTGTTTTCCGTAAAGACAACCGCTTAACCGGTGAAGTTGCTGAATTACCCGACATTATGCGTGCGGTAAAATTAGGTGGCTTTGATATGGGAACCCCTGAAGATGCGGTAGCGGCCATGTTAGGTTATGCCGACAGCACATTCCGTTTAGGCGTCACCACAATGTCAGATTGTGGAATGGGCGTACCGCAAAACCCTTATCCTTTGTATCAAGCTCTGTCTCAAATGCCGGCTTTCAAAGCGCGCATTGCCGCTTACCCGTTACTTCCAAATTTCCAAGAACAAGAGTTAGCCCACTACAAAGAGCAAAGCAATGATCGTTTATTTGCCACAAAAGTAAAACACATCGCCACTGATGGTTCTATCCAAGGGTTTACCGCGGTGCTTAAGCAAGGGGATAAATACTATAACGGTCGTGAAAGCGGTCACTTCCAATACAGTGCAGAAACCACCTATGACAACGTGTTTTACGCGCACAAACTAGGTTATAGCATTTCATTCCACTGTAATGGTGAAGGCTGCACTGAAGCCTTACTCGATCTTATTGAGCGCATGCAAAATGAATGTCCACAACCTAACGTTCGCCACTGTCTTGAGCACAATCAAATGGTGAATCCGCAGCAAATGGATCGCATGAAAAAATTGGGTGTGGTACATAATTTATTTGGTACGCACATTCCATACTGGGGCGATGTTCACGCAACACAAACCGTTGGTCCTGAGCGCGTCAAAACACTCAATCCATTCCAAAGCTCAATTCGCAAGGGCATCCCTTTCGCTATTCACTGTGACGATGTGGTAACCCAAGTAAACCCGCTGTTCATGATGTGGGGGGCAATGAATCGTCAATGTGTCTTCTCTGGAACGGTATATGGCGAAGACGAGTGTTTAACCGCTGAACAAGCACTACACGCCGTCACCTTGGGCGCAGCCTATCTTATGGAGCAAGAGCATATGATTGGCTCTATTGAAGTGGGTAAGCTCGCGGATTTAGCGATTCTTGAACATGATCCGCTGCAAGTAGCAAAACAAGTCGTTAAAGACATTAAAGTGCATGCCACTATGTTAGGGGGAGATGTCACCGTTCATCGCTCAGAGCATGGCACACAACATGACGAAACAACCGCGACACTAACGGTGTAATCCGTCACTATTTAAGCCTCTAACGCGTTACGCTTTAGAGGCTTTTTTAACCAATATGATAATGAATTAAAATGAAATTAGTGAAAGATATCGTGGGGTGTAGCCTAATTGGTACTGTGACTATACTAGCCTATGGTCGCTATTGGGATTGGGTGGTCGTTGTGCACGGTGTTAGCGGAATAATACTGACCTTTTTTTCTGCGCTCATTATTGCGTTTATATTGAAAACCTCCGCAGGGTTTACTCAACTGTCAAATCAGTTATGTCTTGCTCAACAGAGCCTACCATCGATGAAACGTTTCTTTTCAGCATGGTTTATTTGGTTTGGTTCAAAAATTGTCGCAATGGGCGCTATCTTGTTTCTCTTTGGTGAATACGTGCAATTTCATGGTCCATTGGTTGGCATAGTGGCCTTTTTCCTTACCGTTTTATCCATTGCTACCTTTGAATGGGTGCTGTTGCAAGCCCCGCGGTCTAAACAACGTAATACCCCATTAAACACCAGTCACACTAAGTAAGTGATC
The DNA here is from genome assembly GCF_024347075.1 of Vibrio rarus. Classification (NCBI taxonomy): domain Bacteria; kingdom Pseudomonadati; phylum Pseudomonadota; class Gammaproteobacteria; order Vibrionales; family Vibrionaceae; genus Vibrio; species Vibrio rarus. The sequence goes on along the minus strand of NZ_AP024900.1, from coordinate 1,204,142 downwards.
AGAAATAGCGCAGGAAAAATACCCGAAAACAAGGCAGAATTTAGGACAGTCTCTACGATTGCTATCACTAATCTGCTTTCCGTTCTTTATTTCCTATAACAATAAGGCCTGATGTCATCATCAGGCCTTATTGTTACTATTTTATTGTATCCCGTGCCACGGCATTAAAGCTATGCCCTAGCCGCCGACTCAACTCAAAGCCTAATACAGCGACAATAAATAACATCAACATTACGCCGTTAAACCCCTTCTCTCTGGCCTTAGCTTTAACTTGCTTTAGCTGATGATACGCTGCAGTAGGCAATGCGTAGTGCTGAGCTATAGCTCTTATCTGTTGATTGGAAAGATAAGGAATGGTCGCGCTTTGCTCTATGTCTGCTCGTAACTGTATGGGGATACTGCTAGGGATATTTTCACGTACCTCTTGCTGCATAAGGTATTGATTAATACCACCAAACAAGGTTAAACCTAGCACCATACCTATGTTTCGCAACGTGGCCTGTAACCCTCCAGACTGCTCCGCTTCACGCTCCCCTAACGCTTCTGTGATGATCACCGGGCACTGCGACGCTAACATGCCCATAGCAGAACCTAGCATAGCCATGCCTATATAAAAGATAACATTGATCTGCTGGGCATCACTTGACCACATAAGTAAGCAGGCACAACTGGCTATGGCAACAAACGCTAACTGACACACTTGTCTCGCTTGCCATGTTTTAAACGCGATGGGCGTTAATATTGATAGCATGATCATAAACAGTGAAAACACCAAAATAATGCTACCAGAGTGAGATCCAGACAAGGACAGTGCTACTTGTAAGTAAGTGACAATGACAAAACTGCTACCGCCTAAAGCCAAATACATCAGCGCAAGTATCATAAAACCATAGCGACATAAACTGTTTTTAAACCAGTTAATTGGCAAAATAGAACGGCCATGCACCTGCTCAAATCGACGTTGCTGATACACAAAAACCGTAAATAAACCAACCCCTAAACCCACACACAATAACGCTGGGCTTAAAGGAAAAAATAATTGCAATAGAGGGGGATACAGATCTTGATCATGGGTGAACAGTCCCCCCCATGTTGGCATTTTAAATATACCAATAAACATTAATACCATACTTATGGCGACCAGTAGCGCACCAAAGTAGTCAAACTTCACCTTCACTTGCGTGTCAAGGGGCTTAACTTGAAATATCGCCCCTAACAAAGTAAGCCCATAGCAAAAGGCGATGATAATAAAAGGCCACTGCCAACCGGCATTATCATACAGCCAACCACTTAACAGTGGCATAACAGCGGCCGCTAGACCGGTTGAGGCAGCGGTAAGACCAAAACCTAACGCTCTTCTTTTGCCCTGACAATGGGCGACCACTAACGCCAATACCGATGGCAAAATTAAAGCGGAACTAATACCAGCAAGGGGCCTAACCACTAAGGTTATGAGAGTAATGGAGTCAAACAGTAAAAAACCTAACGTCGATAAAAGCCCTAAAGCGCAGCCGACGATCAATAGCTTTCTCCAGCCGATTTTTAACCCCAACATACTGGCCGATAACATTAAGGCCGCCCCCACTAAGGGTTGCACGCTTCCTAATGCTTGAATTGAGGCAATATTGGTTTGAAAAACCGCCACTAAAGTGGAAGTTGAAATGGAAAGATTGGCAATATCCGCCGCTAAGGTAAATTGCGCCATACAAAGAACATATAAAACGAATCCCTGTTTATTCGTTAAGGATTTTATCATCAGCAACTCTTGTTAATGGGTGACATTTTTAATGCTTTTTAATGAATCAAATTTTTACCAATCGTGATTTGCACCAACATCGAGATTCACCGACAGCACTAAAACGAAAAAAAACCTCGGTTAAAACCGAGGCTTAATCTTATTTCAGTTATTCGTTTTTCATTAGCGACCTTTGCGGTAGCTTCGTACATAACGCTAAACCACCCATCATCAAGGCGATTAATGTCATCAAGGCATATTGTACTGACTGTAAACGAGACTCAGCCATCACATGGATCACGATACGTTGCTCTTCTGTATCGGCAATTAACTCTTCCATCATCACCATCGCCATATCGTTAGATACAAATGGAAGCGACGGTTGCTCAGCAATGATTTGCTTAGTTTGCGCAGTTAACGACTCATGCTGTGCAATGTTGGATTTGATCTCACCAGTGAGTGAGAACAGCATCACTGAACCTAAGATGGCGACACCAAATGCTTGGCCAACATTACGCGAAGTTGCTTGAATGCCTCCCGATTGCTGAGCTTCTCGCTCACTTAACGCCGAAGTCACTACAATAGAAGCCTGAGAAGCCAATAAGCCTGCACCAATACCAAAGATGGTCAGAGAGATGTATTGCCAGAAGGTGATCCCTTCAGTGGTAAAACCAAGAAACATCAATCCTGTACCTGCAGCGGCAATCACAAAGCCAAGCTGGCAAACACGCTGACAAGACCAGTTAGACAGTTTTGCAGGAGCGCCTAAAGAGCCAATCATCATACCCATAGCAAAGGCACACAATGCCATCCCTGAAGCAAGGGCGCTCATACCTGCCACAAGCTGCATGTAAGAGACGTTTATAAAGCCCGTTGCACCAAACAACAAGAAAATAGTGGCACACAACACAAGCCCCACCACTACTTGCGGGTTTTTAACATAAGATTGAGGTAGAAGTGGTGTGCCACCGTTTGCTTCAAAGCGGCGCTCCCAAATCATAAGCGCTTTTAGTACCGCAGCACCCAGCAATACCGTTGGGATAGCAGGAGACAGACCTAAAATAGAAGAATCGGTTAGTGGCGCAATTAAACCCCACTCAGAGATTTTTAATAGGCCAGTGACAAACAGTAATAAACCAACACCAGCTAAAGCAATACCGACAACATCTAATTTGCCTTTAAATGGTGCCACTTCAAGTTGCGGTAACTTCATGCTACCAAACATCACCAATAAGCAGTAAAAGCCAAGTCCCATAAAGGCAACTTTGAAGCTAGCAAAATCTAAAATGAAACCAAATAATAATGGCGTGATAGCACTGGCTAAGCCCACTAGAGCGGCAATGGCAGAAAACGCTATCGCCTGATCTTTACCTTTGTAAATACCAGCCACATTAGCCAGTACTGCAGGTATTAGCAAACATGCACCTAAGCCTGAACCGACTCGAGCACCGTAGTTAAGGACTTCCATATTCGGTGCAAATGCGGCTGCAAATGAAGCCACAGCCAACATGCCAGCGCCAATTATCATTTGGCGTTTCCAGCCAATAATAAGACCAATTAAGCCACCAGCAATCATACCTGCACCCGCAATGAGTGGGTACATGGCATTCGCCATTTGGATTTGTGGCATTGTCGCACCATGCAGTGCAATGAGCGCATCTGTTGAAATCGCAAGTCCCGAGTTATCTGCCATTGTAGAAAACTGAGCTGCAAGAAGGACAATAAGTGGAAACCACTTAGCCAACCCATTTTGTTCTTGTTGAATAGGTATAGAGGGTGTTGATACCGACATATTTGTTACCTTTATTGTTTGAGCTCTAGGCTCATTTATTTAAGTTCTATGAAATGCTGTCGGCATTTAATTATGTTTCGCTTTTTATCTCCAACCAAAAAAAGTAGTTTTGAAATAAAAAAAATAATAGATATAAAAAAAACTAATTAAACATGTCAAAACCATGTTTTAATTAGCTTTTTTATCAAATTACAGTAGCCGTTTTATCAACTGGCCACCGTTTCTTGTTTAAATAGAGTGCTTTTTATGCAGTTGATAAGAGGCCATCACCTCGCCAGAACCGATCAGATTGATAAATAGACTTTCCGCATCTAAACGCCACACTTCGATAGCCAGCAAGGATGGGACTCTAGGTACGATTATGCCTGTATCATCCATAAACGCTTCCAGTCCGGTGACTGAGCGATCATTGAGCACACTATAAACATGTTGATCTATCGTATGCTTCAATGTGATGGATGCATCCAGCGAATAGTTATGTCCATTGAAGGCGTTACTCACGGAAATCCTAGAATTACCCGGTTCAACGATCAACACCACACTACTGTTGATGGACCTCTGCTTAGAAAGAAGCGTTGTCCCCGTCCCTTCCCATATTCCTTTATAAATATATTCTTTATGTACAATGTATTGCTGATGGACATAACGACCAGAAAAATACGCTAACACAATAAAAATTGCCGAGGCCAGCCACTTTAACGCTACAGTTTTTTGCATTGCATCACCTCAGTATCAAGTTGGCAGACTGTATAATCCGTTCCGGAATGCATCACTACCACTTCCCTGTTGTTATACTCCGCACTAATTTGTGATTGAACGGCATTCGGGATCTCCGCCATTAAATACCAGGCGCTGTCTATTTTTTGACTGATGCGAGGCGTTGCTGGCTGACCAATACCTATCCCCCCAAGCGTAAATGCAATAATAGACGCTGCCGTTGCCACATAGAGATACACACGGTGCTGATTAGGTTCTATTTTCTCTGGAACCGTCACTAACGGAGCGGCTGCGCTCGATGGCGTGGTCATGCTCTCTTCTATTAGCGGTTTTTTCGACAGCAAATAGCCTTGTTTAGGGATAGTTCGGATAATAGTGCGTTCTTCATCTTTAAGAGAAAAGCGCAACGATTTGATCGTTTGATTGATGGTGGCATTGGTCGCATAAGAATTGGCCCACAGCTGCGCTTCAATCTCGGTGCGAGTGAGTACTTCAGGGAAGCTCTCTATCAAAGCATTAAGTAGGCTCGCTTCCCTTGCTCGCAACACCACTTTCTCACCGGACACTTCCAATACCCCAGATAACGGAGAAAATCGCAACTCTCCTAATGTATAGATGGGGGGCTCTAAAGAAAGTGGGGACATTCATGTTCCTTTACTATCAATGGGATGATCATTAATACCTAGTATAGACGGTGTGGATAGCCGTATTTTATACAATTCTCTAACAAAACAGGCTTTTACCACAAAAAATGATGACACAGAGCACACTATTTTTAGATTTTTCAATACTTAAAAATAGCCTGTTTAGCTGAATATTTTTTTTCACTTTATATCTTTTTATTTGGTTACCCAATTTTATCTAGTGCATCTAAAGTGGCTATCAATTTCACTTCATACAGATTGGGTTTCCTATGACAGCCTTAAAACAATACGCCTTAAGCAGTGCTCTAATTTTAATCGCCTTGCCTTCTTTTGCGGACAATCATATCGATAACGAAAACGCACCCGATCCTGGGGATCACACTAAAGTGTCTTCTGTGGTCAGTATTACCTACGGCAAGCAAAGCTACCGTGAAGACGACAATGACATGATGCAGATTCTGGGGCAGGTCTCTGGTGGCAAAGAGAATGGCAACTTATTCCTTGGGCAATTAACCCTGCAAGGTCAAGACAACGGAAAAGTAGGTAGCGATAATTTCAACTTATCTCAAGTGCGGGCGCGCTACTTTGAGGTCACAAAAACCCAATCGGAAATCGCCCCTATGATGGGTGTCTCTCTAGACTATATCGAAACCAGTTTTACCGATGCGCTCTCTGACCGTTTGTTTGCTCTTGGTGGCGTGGTCAAGCTAGAAATGCCATTTAGTAACTGGCTGTCATTCCCCATTTTGGCCGCCGCGGTGGGGCAAAATAACAAAAGTGTATCAAGAACAGGCTATGTTGATGATTGGTCTTACGGCATTCAATTTAACTATTTGAATTCCATTTACCTTAATTCCAACGGCACGCATATCCAGATAAACCCTCAGTTCAGTTCTATCGACTTTGGGGGACATTTAGGCACAGTAAATCAGTTGCAGTTAGAAACTGCACTGCAAATGCCCCTCTCCGACAACCGTAAACATTGGGGTAAATTTACTTACGTTGAGTTCTTTGATGATGTTGACCAGAGCTTTGGTCACAACCGACAAGGCACAGAAATCAAATTCACCTATAGCTATTTCTTCTAGTTTGCTCTTTCTCAGATGATTATCTGAAATTTAATAACACCTCACCGTGTTACTGTTTTGAGATTTGATCCATCTCTCCTTTGGGCTACCTAACGGTAGCTCTTTTTTTCTACAACCTTGCCCTCGCCTTTCTCTATTCAACGAGCTATCCATTTCTGTCAAACAACAAGCGTCCCGCAAAGCTATGGATTGCGACAAGGCGTCCCATATTAATGATGAATGATGCCTAGCTGAGTCGCACGGTCAAAATCGACGCTATTATACACTAAAGCATACAGCGCCGCTTCGCTGAGCAACAAAACTGACGTGGTGTTTTCAACTTGCGGTGTTGCGTGAATTTCCATGGGCTTGCCAGGATTCACCTTGGACCAAAGGTGAATGTCCACCAGATAGATATAAGCAACAGACTCAAGCGCATCCGCGTGTTGTTCTGCCATTAACTGAAGCCACCAACTCGTTCTTCTTAGTCCCTGTTTTCCTTCTAGTTTATCTATCTTAGTTAAATGATTATTGTCAATGGCATGTTGAGTGGCGATAGCAATATCAAGAGAGCCGGGAAAGCTCTCCGTAAAAGGATTATTGAACTGACCATCATAAGAACAAGCTTGCGCGGGCAAGCTTGCTCCTATCACCGTCACTAAACTCAATAACATCCATGTCAGTTTGAGTGTCATAGTTACGTCCTATGGAGTCACAATGTTAAACCAAAAGTTGAAGGTATCTAGCATGCCAACAAAGTCTTTAAACACTTTTGTATCGCCTTTCAGTTTGATATCACCATCAGAAATGGATTTTTCAAGAGTGGTAACCCCTAGCTGCACATCATCAAGCGCCGCCTTGGTTAATGAAAGTGACACATCCGGTTTATCATTGAGCTTTGTTGTATGGTTAAGTACTGAGTTTTCTATATATAAAGTGTACTGCTCATTAAGATCGGTGAAGTTAATATTAATGATGTACTCTTTGCCAGCGGCTTTTTCAGGCAACAATCGCACCGCGAGATAGTCAAACAACATTTCTGGTGGCATATTTTTGATGATATCAGGTGAAGCAGTGTTCGTTCCCCCAGCCGACGGTGTGCCATTTCTAAGCTCGTAAGCGCCTTGTAAATAGACCGAGCGCCAAGGGCCAGATTCTGCTTGATAACCTAGCTGTTCATAGGTGTCGGCCAGTAATGCTTTACCTATATTGCTTTGCGGGTTGGCAAACACCACATGTTTGAGTACTTCGGCGACCCAACGGTATTGGCCGTTGGCAAAATCTTTTTTCGACTTGTCTATTACCGCTTTCTCACCCCCCATATACTCAACATATTTAACGGCCACATCCTCCGGTGGCAGGTTGTTTAGATCAGAAGGGTTGCCGCTATACCAGCCCATGTAACGTTGGTAAACCGCTCGACTGTTATGACGAAGGGTGCCGTAGTAACCACGCGTGCTCCAATTATTTTCAATCTCATCAGGAAATTGAATCATTTCAGATATTTCCGAACCAATATAACCTTGGTTCATCAATCGAACCGTTTGATCATGCGTGTATTTATACATGTCACGTTGCAGTTTAAAATAGTCAACGATCTCTTCCTGTCCCCACATTGGCCAGTGGTGACTTTGGAATTTCACGTCTACTTCATCTCCCCACATTTCAATCGTTTCATTTAAATAAGAGGACCATTTTAACGCGTCACGCACCTGAGCTCCGCGCAGAGTCAAGATATTGTGCATAGTATTGGTACTGTTTTCCGCCATCCACAGCGCTTTTTTCTCAGGCAACCAAGTATTGATTTCCGTGGGTGCTTCTGAGCCCGGAGTATATTGGAAGACCATTTTTACACCATCGACCGTGTGCTCTTCTCCGGTTTTTTCAATGATCAATGTTGGACGAATTAAGGTAGCAAGACCTGTCGATGTCGTTTGACCTAACCCCCCATTCACGCCACCTTGAGCGTTTCGCGGCAACAGTGCACCGTACATGTATATAGCGCGTCGTCCCATGGCGTTACCCGCAATAACATTCTCCGATACGGCATGCTCTGTAAAACCATGGGAGGCGATGATTTGTACTTTTCCCGAATTCACATCCGCTTCATCAACAATGCCACGCACACCACCAAAATGGTCGATATGACTGTGGCTGTAGATGACAGCACTCACTGGGCGCTCACCAAGTTGGGCGTTAATAAATTTAAGGGCGGCCTTGGCCGTTTCTTGAGAAATGAGCGGATCAAACACAATCCACCCCGTTTTACCTTCAATGAAGGTAATATTGGTTAAATCATACCCCCTCACTTGATAGATACCGTCAGTCACTTTAAATAAGCCATTGATTACATTGAGTTGTGCATTCCGCCACAAACTCGGATTCACGCTATCTGGCGCTTTTGCATCAAGGGTGATGAATTTTTTGTACTCTTCGAGATCCCATACCACATCGCCATTATCGTTAGTAATGGTGACCACATCTTGCTTGGCGATAAAGCCCTTTTGCGCTCGGTCAAAATCTTTAGTGTCTTTAAATGGAAGCGTTTTATACAAAGCTTGATTAGCCTCAATCGTCGCTTGCGTTGCGGGCTTAGATTCTGCTGCAAAACTCCCTGTTGATATAACCATCGCTACCAGCGAAATGGCGAGTCGTTTCATAGTTCGTTCCCTCTTTATCGGCATCGTATGCACATAAAGACTAGGAGATAACTTTTTATTATTTCAGGAAATTGTACCTTGGGACGTATTTTTTAGTGATGACTCACAATTCAATGACGAATGACTGAACACGTCTTTAAAAACCTAAGACAGAAACCATCTGTAACATCTTTTGCCTATGCGTTTAATCGTGCCTTGAGCGTCGTAATCTACGCCACAAAAAACGAACTAAAAAAGCCATGTTTGTGCTCATTGAGCGCGCAAGCATTAGCACAAGATCTGTGGCAGATCTTTTAATCGAGTGGTGTATTGGGGAGATAAAAATTCTTGCTTCATTTGCCACTCTTGCTTTGTTCCCTGCGCAGCTAAAAACACCGAACCACGGCCAAATTGGTGATTAATTTTATCCAAAGCCAGCATTAAAGTGGGGTTGCCCGGTTCATCAAACAAATCTCCTTGACGCTGTTTATCCGACACTAAATCCATAATACCAACACCCATTTTATAGTATTCAACCCCGGGCCTAAATAAACGTGGTGCTATGGATGCCACCGCATTAGTCAATCGCAATGTATCATTGGTTGGAAATTCAAATTGATGGGTGGATTTAAAGCTTTGCGGAACATCATCAAATGGTGAGCTATTAGCAAAGGCCATCAGCACAGAGCACGAACTGTTTTGACTGCGCGCTTTTCTGGCTACGGTAGCCGCGTGAAATGCGAGCGCTTGTTTTAGCAACTCCAGTGATGTAATTCGTTGACCGACGCTGCGAGTACTGAAAATCTGTTGCTTATCCGCCCTGCACTCATCCCATGCTTTGCACGCCTGTCCATTGAGCTCACGGACGGTACGTTCAACATCGACATTAAAGGCGTACCTTGCTTGTTCTGGGTTAAGATTGGCCAAATCAAATGCTGTGTGTATCCCCATCATCTTCATACGCAACGTTAAACGGCGACCGATCCCCCATACTTCAGAAATAGGTTGAGCGGCTAAGTATTGCTGACGCTTTCTTTCAGAATCAATAATACATACCCCATTTAACTGTCGGTGAACCTTAGCGGATCTATTGGCCATTTTCGCTAATGTTAAGGTCTCTCCTGCCCCAAAACAAACCGGCAAACGACACTCTTTCCATACCGCTTGCCGCACTCTGTGACCAAAGTGAATTAAGTCAGATTCAAGATGAGACAAGTGGCTCATATCCAAAAAACATTCGTCGATACTATAAATGTGGCTTTTGGCTGAAAATGCAGTAATCGTCGCCATCATTTTTGCAGAAAGATCAGCATATAACGCATAATTGGATGAAAAAACGTGGACACCTTGCTGCTCTATTAATGTTTTTTGCTTAAAGTAAGGAGCAAATTTTTTCACCCCCACCTCTTTCGCCAACCGATTGGCTGCGACAACCGCACCATCATTATTTGATAACACAATACAAGGTTGTTGGCGTAAATCTGCCCGAAATACCTGCTCACAAGCAACGTACATAGCGTTGCAATCCACTAAAGCAAACATTACATAAATTCTGGAAGCGGTTTATGTAACCGAATGGAGCGTATTACGACCCCTTCAATGGTAAAAGCATCTTCAGGATGAATATCAATTGGACAGTGATTTGGGTTAGCCGATAACAGTTGCCGATGGTGCACATCAATGATTTTGCACATAAAGGCCCCATTGAGGCTAACGATAACCGCATCTAAATGCTGTGCTTGAGGCTTTCTGTCAATAACCAATAAGTCCCCATTGAATATGCCAATGCTTTCCATCGAATCGCCATTAGCATAAGCAAGATAGGTGGCATTAGGGTTATTGACTAAAATAGAATCCAGTGACACCCCTAACTCAACATATTCGGCTGCGGGTGATTCCCACGAAGTAAGAGAGCAAGAAACACTAGAAGGTGACAGAGGTAGAATGTTCATGTTTGACAACTCCAAACTTAATTACTGTATAAATATACAGTAATTATTGCTGATTCGTCAATTTTTACCAACCTGCGACTACCAAGGTGCGCAATGCCAAGAATAAGCGCCACTGGACGACACCTATTCTAATGAGTTCTGACTGAACTCGCTATTGCCCTATTTCAACTTTGTTTCGTATATAAGTGGGAATCGCGAGCGTATCATCCACATTAACAAAAGAGGCACCGGTATTAGCGCCCACAATCTCATTGAGTTCTTCAAAGCTCACGCCCACCACTCGAGAAGCCGTCATAAGACCATTAATAAATGACTTCTTATCGCTTTTTTTCTGCACTTCACTCACAGGGATTGCACAATACTCGCCATACTCTTGCTTTAGCAAAGTCAGTAACTTAACTTTTGTCGATTCCATATCTACACCTTTTATTCGAAATACAGCGATATTATCAAACAATGAGCCAACACGTTCTAAGATATTGCTCTAATAATGGGGGTTGAGGGGAATAAGTTGGGGTTGATGTATTGTAAAATGAAGAGTCACGAGATCCACTCTTATTTTGCATCTTAATAATGGTAAAGCAAAAGTGAGTCTTATGTTTTGTTCAATGCTCGATACAGTATCTACTGCACAATACGGGGCCTTACTTGTTTAGCATCTTTAAGGTCATATTTCTCGTATCAATTTGAGCTTCGACAATACTTAAAAAGCAAAATATCAATCCTAAGCCAACAATTGAAGCAGCAATAATCATAACGCCACTAGATATGGCCATAATCCCCGGGATAATTCCCCATTTAAAAGAAGCTATGCTAACGAATATCATAAAAACCCCCACCAGACACCCAATAATCGCTGCTACAGTTGCTATCCATTGAATTAGCCCACATGACTTAGGTAGTTCCATTATTTTCATCATTCACTCCTTGAAAGTTTAGTTACTTGCTTATCAATACCTTAAAGATAGTCAAACAAAACATGGATATTGAATTTCGATTAAAAATCAGTCTTTTTTAACACTCAGGAGTCTGTGGCCTGTTAGCAGATGAGGAATGAGGAGAGCAATGAAGGAGTGCTGAGAGCGTACTGAAATGAGCACTTGAGTATGGGTGTCTACATAAACATTTGTTCATTTTCCTTGAAACTGTTCAGCAATACAAAAATCAATGACGCCTAAGACACGATACACCTCGCCTCCAACATTTATTACACGATGATCTAGCCCTAGATAGCCAACGAGTGTGTCACCTTTATATTGTAAAGCACGCATATGAGGGAGTTGTTTGTAATAGGAGCGTTCAACTTGATGCTCTGGAAATGAGTGACTTCTCAAAATTCCAATCGACTTGTGCTGATCTTCAGTCACATCAATTTCATATACGATATCCATATTATCAATATCCTCTAATTTTACAGTCCCATGCTAAAGTAATGGCATAGAAGCAGAAAAAACCATAGTACGGCTAATACCTACTTGCATCTTTTAGCAGCTTAATTTTGAAAAATCGTTTAACTTTTCTTCACCACTGCAAAATGATGCTTTCTCAGCCTTAGCTTTAATTTCTCATCCAGGTGAATATCAAGCCTTGCCGTAGTCATAAAACCTCCAATCATACAGAGTGATTCCGCAATTAAATTGAGTATGAAATTCAAACAACCAAAGCGCAACTTATACGGACCCAATGCGGATTTGATTTTTAAGCTTGGTGAATATAGACATAATGTCCCCGAGGAGGTACTTCAAGAATGCTTAATTCTAACAGTTATACCCTGCCAGAAGGAGTTACTTAGGGATGTGAGTCAAATACACTCAAAATAAGTAACGTCAAAACGTTACTATCAAAGAAAGTAACGTAAATAGGTTACTACTAGAAGAAGTAACCTAAACACGTTACTATTAAAGTAAGGTAGCAATACAGCACTATTTATGTATATAGGAGCTTAGATATGGAAGAACAAGAACAACGAGTCAGGCCTATAGCCGTATTAAGTGGCGATATTATACGTTCTACCGAACTAGAACACAGTATGTATGAGGACCTACTATATACCTTGCATAATCAGCTCGCACTGATTCGCTCTCTAAATCCAAACAATAAATTCGAAGTGACTAGAGGCGATTCATTTCAAGTCTTAGTTCAAGACGTAGAAAATGCAGCCACGTACGCACTATTACTGAAAACTGGCCTAAAAACTAGAAATAGTACCTATGATTGTAGAATAAGCCTTGCTATAGGACATGATGTGTCTATTCGACATACTATTGGCAGTTCAACAGGTGATGCTTTCACTTTATCAGGAAGAGCGTTAGACAATATGACGACAGACACATTGAAAGTCTCGTCGCTAGTACAGCCATTCAATGAACACTTTGATCTACTCACTAAATACTTAGATCAGCAAATATCAGAAATGACAGAGCGCCAATGCGCAATCACATATATCGTACTTAAAAATAAGCACACTCTGACACAGAAAGAAATAGCGGAGTTATTGGGTGTACATAGAGTATCAGTAAACCGCTCCATAAATTCGGCAAAATTAAACTTACTCACTGAATATACACAATTATTTTCGCAAAAAGTAAGGGCGTTTTTTCTTTGAATACATTTCTCATTTTACTTCTATTTCTTACCATTTTGCATGTAGTGAGCGACTTCTATTTGCAGCCAAAATCATGGATTCAAGACAAACATGACAAGAAAGAAAGGTCTATCAAGCTGTATATACATTCAGCAATACACGGCTTAGTTTCGTCCATCCCAATTTTATTTATCACTACAAATTGGCATACCATTATCTGTATACTGATCATTATTGGCGTTTCTCACTGCCTAATCGATCTCATTAAGACATACTTAGGCAAAAGATTGCGGTACTTCCTTCTTGACCAAATACTACACATAACAGTCTTAGTTGCAGTTGCGTTGCATGTATCCCCATTAGATCTGTCCATATCAACAATGACGGATATCATTATTACTAAAAGTAACCTCGCTATCGCACTTGCTTATATTGTCATTTACCAGCCTACTTCAATTTTCATTGGTTCTGTTTTATCTAAATATACACCAGAGGTTAATGAAGAAAACGAAGGCTTGATTTCAGGTGGCGTCGTTATCGGGTATTTAGAACGAACATTAATACTCACTTTTACTATAACAGGCCAATTTTCCGTCATAGGGTTCATATTAGCGGCTAAGTCGATATTCAGGTTTGGCGAATTAAACAATTCAAAAAATCATAAACTAACAGAATACGTTCTATTAGGTTCATTACTTTCAGTAGCGATTACATCGATTATTGGATTAGCCGTAAAGAACTTTATTTAAAAAGTCACGACATAATGCCGCCACGCCAGTGCTAACCTCCAGTTACGTAGGTTAAAGTGAGTGCCACCTATTTACGTTCCAGAATCTGATAGCAAAGCCACCAAAGAGCAACTTACTAATAAAAGGCAACTACGTGATTGGGCTTGCTCAACCCCCAGATGAAGTGTCGACTGAGCGACACTTTTTCTTATTTATTATGCACTCAATCTCTTGCAATAGTTGGCCGACCTTGAAAGATCTTAGTAGATCCACCTTCTTGCGCATAAGCTTTCGCTTGAATCTTAATTTCTTCTTTTTCTCCCAAAAAAACAACAAACTTAAAGTACTTGACTGAAGTGAGAGAACTAGCCCACAGAGCATAAGGCGATGTCGGCGATAACCCGGTAATATTAGTCACTATTTCATACATCTCATCTAAAGACAGTTCGGAAGAACAATTATTGTTCCCTGATAAGTAAGCAGTTTTGTTTGCCGTATTCAGTAAAGCCGTAAATTTATACATTTTTAAATCCTCTAATGTTGAAGGTTACCGTTAACTCCGAGCGACTATAAAAAGCTAACACTCTTTATTGCTATAACCGTTTAGTTGCGGATTGCTGATTTACTATCGCTGTTGCGGAAAATTGGGAAATATAAATACAAAAAAGCCCTAACAACTCGCATCATCGCAAGTCAATTAGGGCTTTCTTTATACCATCACAATTTTAAACGAGCTTTACATCACTATTAAACAGACCACTGCGACAGTGAGCGTTTAAAATCGGAATATCCAAATTCGTTGAGTTTTACTATTTCGCCGCTGGTGCGTTGGCAGTAGATGGATGGCATTTTAATGCCGTTGAACCAGTTCAGTTTTACCATGGTGTATCCGGCGCTATCCATGATGTGTAGGCGTTGGCCTATTATTAGTGGCTTGGCAAATTGGGTTTCGCAGAACTGATCGCCTGCTAGGCAAGAGCATGAACCAATCACGTAGTGATGCTCTGCACCCTCTTGCGCCTCTAAAATGGATGCAGGCTCGTCATAGATAAGCGTATCTAAACGGTGCGCTTCGGTTGCCGAGTCTACAATGGCGGTTTTTTTGTCGTTTTCTACAATATCGACCACGGTGACCACAAGATCGGCGGTTTTGGTGATGATGGCTTCGCCGGGTTCTAGATAAAGCTGAACGCCATGCTTTTGCGAAAAGCTTTTCAGAGCGGAGGCGAGTTTTTCAAGCTCATATCCCGGCCATGTGAAAAAGACGCCGCCACCCAAGCTGACCCATTTCATTTGGTCTAGGTAATCACCAAACTGCGCAGAAATCGAATCCAATAAGCCAATAAACGAGTCAGCACTTTTGTTCTCACAGTTCATGTGGAACATGACGCCATCAATGCTGGCAAAGACGTCAGGCTTAATTTGATCCGCTTGCACGCCAAGGCGCGAGTATTGACGCGCAGGGTTGGCAAGATCTTGCCCTGCTACGCTCACACCTGGATTTAAACGCAAACCAATTGAAGCTTTGCCTTCGACAAGGTGACGGTAGTGCGCCAACTGGCTTTGAGAGTTGAAGATCATTTTATCGCAAACACTCGCCACTTCGATGACGTCTTGCTCGGTGTAGCCCACACTGTAAGCGTGAGTTTCGCCGCCAAAGGTTTCGTGACCCAATTTCACCTCATAAGGACCACTGCTGGTGGTGCCATCAAGGTAAGGCTTGATGATGTCAAATACGCCCCAAGTAGAGAAGCATTTCAGTGCCAAGACCAGTTTGACGCCAGAAAGCTCTTTGAGCTTTTTAGCGATTTCAAGGTTTTGAATGAGTTTGCCTTCATCAATCATGAAGTACGGTGTTTGCAATTGGGAATGGTTCATAAGTTGTCTAGCTCTTTAACCGAACAAAGCCGGCATAAATACCGGCTTTAATTTAGAAGATAATCGTTAAGTCTATTTCAGAGTTTGAATATCTGGCGCTTGCTGTGGATCAAGCTCTTGTACGTGCCAATCAAGACCAATCTCTGGCATCGTTGCTAAGAACGGATCAGGGTCAAGCTGTTCCATATTGAACACGCCTGCTTCTGCCCACTTACCACGGAAATATTGCAGCGCTGCCGTAATTGCAGGAACGCCAGTGGTATAAGAAATGGCTTGATGCTCAACATCTTCATACGCCACTTCATGATCGGCGTTGTTGTAGATAAATACGCCGCGCGCTTTACCGTCTTTAGTGCCGCGAACCCAAGTACCGATACAAGTCTTACCTTTGTAACCCGGTGCTAGAGACGTTGGATCAGGCAGCATAGCTTTCAGCACATGCAAAGGTTGTACAACCGTGCCGTCATGCAAAGTCAGCGGATCTGGGCTAAGCAGACCAATATCGCGCATACAGTTAAAGTAGTTTAAGTATGCATCGCCAAAGCCCATCCAAAACTCAATGCGTTTTGCTGGGATAAACTCTTGCATAGAACGTACTTCATCGTGCGCCATTGAGTAAACTTTATGCTTGCCTACTAACGGGAAATCGAACTCAAACATACGCTCGTGACAGCCGACTTGTTTCCACTCGCCATTTTCCCAATAGAAAGAATCGCCTTGGATTTCTAGCATATTGGTTTCAGGATCAAAGTTAGTGGCAAACTTCTTGCCGTGATCGCCTGCGTTCACGTCCATTACATCGATGGTGTCAATCTCATCAAACAAATGCTTAACAGCGTGAGCGGCAAATACGCTAACGACACCTGGATCAAAACCTGCGCCAAGAATACCGGTAATACCCGCTTCTTTAAACTTATCACGGAAGCCCCACTGCCAATCATAAGCTTGTGGTACTTGTTGTCCTTCAGAGCATAAATCTACCGCCACAGAAGTATCTAAGTAAGACACCTTCGCTTGCAGACACGCTTCCATGATGGTGATGTTAACCCAAGGAGGACCCGCATTAATCACCAAATCAGGTTTCACTTCTTTGATTAGCGCAACCAGAGCGGCCACATCGTCTGCATCAATTGCGCGTGATTGTAAGGTTTTTGCAGGATCTTTAAGGTTGTTTTTACCTTTGATCGAATCAATGATCTTGTCACATTTTGCGATAGTGCGTGAGGCAATCGTAATATCCCCCAACACATCATTATTTTGTGCGGCTTTATGCGCCACTACCCAACCAACGCCACCTGCGCCAATTTGCAAAACTGCCATTTTGTATTTCCTTTATTGTGCCGCTAGCTCTACCGCTAGCTTATCAATGTCATTTAATAATGTTTCGAAATCCGACAAGGTCAGACACGGATTTAAAATTGTAAATTTAAGCGCAGAATGACCATTCACAATGGTTTCGCCTAATACTGCAACGCCGCGAACTAATGCTTCAATACGCACTTGCTGATTTAGCTTGTCTAAGCGACCAGCATCAAGGTGCTTGCAACGGAACAATACGGTTGAAAGTGAAGGCGTTGCCAACAGGTCAAACATCGCGTGCTTTTTCACCATGCTGGCAACTTGCTGTGTTTGCTCAAGCAAATGGTCGTACATTGCGCCTAGTGTTTTAGGGCCCACGTTTTGCATGGTCATGTACACTTTTAGCGCGTCAAAACGCTTAGTGGTCGCCATGGTTTTATCAACCAAGTTTGGCAACTCATCATGCTCACGATTTAAGTAGTCAGCGTGATGCAATAGATAGTTAAAGTTGGCTTTGTCTTTAACTAGTAGCGAGCCACAGCTGATTGTTTGATAAAACAGCTTATGGAAATCCACCGATACAGAATCGGCTTTTTCTATGCCTTGCAGACGATGTTTATGACTGCTGAGGATTAATGCTCCGCCGTACGCGCCATCCACATGCAGCCACAGATTTTCGCGTTTGGCGATATCGACCATGGCGTTAATGTCATCAATGGCGCCGTGATCGGTCGTGCCCGCTGTGGCCACCATCGCAAACGGCATTAGACCTTCACTTTTCGCTTTAATGACGGCATCGGCAAGAGCCTGAGTATCTATGCTGCCATCTTCAAAGGTTTGAATGCACACCACTGATTTTTCGCCCAGTCCCATCCACGCTGCTGATTTTTGCACGGTGAAATGAGATTTGTCAGAGCAAAAGATACGCAGTTTGTCTGCATAGTTTGGGTTGCCAAGCTTTTGAATAGAATGTTGGCTGGTGACATCTGCAAACCAGTCACGCGCTAGAAGCAGACCCATTTGGTTGCTTTGCGTACCACCACTGGTAAATACGCCATCAGAAGCTTCGCCCATTTGGTATTGCTCGCACAGCCAATCCACCACTTTTTGCTCAACATAAGTTGCAGCAGAGGCTTGATCCCATGAATCCATTGATTGATTGAGTGTTGCAATCATCGCTTCTGCCGCAATCGCCGGCATCATAGGAGGCGTATGTAAATGCGCAATACAATTAGGGTGCTGTACCATAATTGAGTTTTTAGCGACTAATTCGGCAGTAGTGTCGACAACTTGCGTAAGTTCTTGATTACCAGAATTAAGATCAACTTCATTGATTTTCGCTTCAAGTTGTTGCGGGTCCACCCCAGAATACGGTTTATCGACTGCGGCAAAAACCGACTTCATCGCATCCACTGTGTGGTGCATGACTTTCGCGAACTCGTCTGCGCCTTCTACGCCAGTGTGCACAAAGTGTTGTTGCCACTGCTTATCGGTCGGCTCGGGATCTTTAAGTGAACCGCCTGCGGCTAAAATCGCCTCTTGCAGGGTTTTTAACGCAAAGTCGATTTGCGCGTAAGAGATGATAATAGGAGGAAGGAAACGAATGACACTGCCATCACGACCGCCTTTTTCAACCATCAAACCACGCTCAAGTGCGGCGCGCTGTATAGCAAGCGTTAGGTCGCCATCGGCAATACGCTCAGCAAATTTGTTGCATTCACCGCTTGGTTTTACAATCTCGACGCCAAGCATCAAACCTTTACCACGCACTTCTGCAATGCAGTTAACGCGACGTTGAATGGCTTCTAAGCCTTCACGTAAGTACTGACCTGCTTTTGCAGCATGTTCAACAAGGTTATCACGCTCAATGATCTCAAGGGCTTTAGCACCGGTCACCATGGCTAACTGATTACCACGGAACGTTCCGGTATGCTCTCCAGCGTTCCAAGTATCATTTTCTTTTTTAAACACCAGCAATGACATTGGTAAGCCGCCGCCAATGGCCTTAGAAAGACACAAGATGTCAGGGCTAATACCTGCTTCTTCAAAAGCAAAGTTATAACCGGTTTTACCTACGCCACATTGAATTTCGTCAAGCACCAGTAAGATATTGTGCTCATCACAAATGCGGCGCAGTTCGCGTAGCCAAAATGCTGGGGCTGGGATCACGCCTCCCTCCCCTTGCACTGGCTCTACAAAAATGGCGGCAGGCTTCATAATGCCCGACTCATCATCATTTAGCAGGCGTTCCATATAACGGATGCTCGCTTTAGCACCGGCATCGCCGCCTAAACCAAACGGGCAACGCAGGTTATATGGAAATGGCATAAAGTGCACATCTGACATCAAACCAGTACGGCGCGCTTTAGTACTTAAATTGCCCATCATGCCCATAGTGCCGTTGGTCATGCCATGATAGGCACCACGAAAGGCAAATACGGTATTACGACCTGTGGTTTGCTTCGCCAGTTTGATGGCCGCTTCTACGGCGTCCGCACCGGATGGACCACAAAACTGAATGGCTGAGTTTTTAGCAAACTCTTCGGGTAAAAAAGCTTTAACCCGCTTGATAAAGGTATCTTTTGCTTGGGTGGTCATATCAAGGGTTTGATACGGCAAACCACTTTCTAGCTCTTTTTTCAAAGCATGATTAATTTCTGGATGGTTATAGCCAAGCACCAAAGTACCCGCACCTGCCAAACAGTCTAAAAACATTTGACCGCGCGTATCTTCAACCAACGCGCCATAAGCACGTTTAATGGCAAGAGGAAGACGACGAGGGTATGAACGAACCTCAGATTCGTGCTCAGCTTGATCAATTAACATTTGATCTGGAGTGAGGTCGTAAAGGCCCTCAACAACAGGAACATCACTTGAAAACTCAGCATTACTTGCCGAAATTTCAAATTCAAATGCAGAACTCATAGATTTACCTAAATTGGAGTAGTATCTGCCTAAGCCCATTCATAGAAATGGACTTGATGGCATTACAAAAAAGATGGTACGTAAACCTGCCTCAAAGAGAGAAGGTAAAGAAGTTAGTCACTTTGGGGTGATCGTCAGAGGTGACAGATCAAGGCTCAGTAATAATACTGTAAGCCGGAAGTACAAAGCTGATTGTCAGATTAGATTGATTCATGTTGGGTGCCTGTTTCGATGTCATCTCTGACATGCTCTTTCCCATCTATCAAACGATGGCCGTTTGATACCTACCCTACGTAATATCACAATCAGCTTAGAATGCTTATTACGCGTGTCCCTCAGGGTCCCCTGAGATTGCGCGGGAATTTATCAATAAAACAATGAGATAGCAATAGAATCGCCCAATATTATGCGCACTTTTTTATTTCAAAATGTTGCATAGATAAAATGGCACATTTCAGGCATTAAAAAAGCCTCAGCATTTCTGCTAAGGCTTTTAATTTGGAGCGACACACGAGGTTCGAACTCGTGACCTCAACCTTGGCAAGGTTGCGCTCTACCAACTGAGCTAGTGTCGCATAACTTTTAGAATTATGGAGGCGCCTCCCGGAGTCGAACCGAGGTCCACGGATTTGCAATCCGCTGCATAGCCACTCTGCCAAGGCGCCATATTCTTTGTATCAATAAATTTGGAGCGACACACGAGGTTCGAACTCGTGACCTCAACCTTGGCAAGGTTGCGCTCTACCAACTGAGCTAGTGTCGCAGTATGTTCTTTAGAAGAACATAAAAATAGATGGTGCCCCGGGCCGGACTTGAACCGGCACAGCGCGAACGCCGAGGGATTTTAAATCCCTTGTGTCTACCAATTCCACCACCAGGGCACGCAAACTTGTTGCGATGGGTAAGACACCATCTTCAATAACGAACTTATGTTCACTATCTTATAATTTGTAATTTGGAGCGACACACGAGGTTCGCTTTCCCTTGAACATAAGCGTGACCTCAACCTTGGCGAGGTTACGCTCTATCAACTGATGTTGATATGGTGTTCTAAATTTGGAGCGACACACGAGGTTCGAACTCGTGACCTCAACCTTGGCAAGGTTGCGCTCTACCAACTGAGCTAGTGTCGCAGTATGTTCTTTAGAAGAACAAAAATAGATGGTGCCCCGGGCCGGACTTGAACCGGCACAGCGCGAACGCCGAGGGATTTTAAATCCCTTGTGTCTACCAATTCCACCACCAGGGCACGCAAACTTGTTGCGATGGGTAAGACACCATCTTCAATAACGAACTTACGTTCACTATCTTATAATTTGTAATTTGGAGCGACACACGAGGTTCGCTTTCCCTTGAACATAAGCGTGACCTCAACCTTGGCGAGGTTACGCTCTATCAACTGATGTTGATATGATGTTGTAAATTTGGAGCGACACACGAGGTTCGCTTTCCCTTGAACATAAGCGTGACCTCAACCTTGGCAAGGTTACGCTCTACCAACTGATGTTGATATGATGTTGTAAATTTGGAGCGACACACGAGGTTCGAACTCGTGACCTCAACCTTGGCAAGGTTGCGCTCTACCAACTGAGCTAGTGTCGCAATTTCTCTAAAAGAGAATGGAGGCGCCTCCCGGAATCGAACCGAGGTCCACGGATTTGCAATCCGCTGCATAGCCACTCTGCCAAGGCGCCGTAGTACTTAGTGAGGTAATTCCTCTTGGGTACGGGGTGGCATTTTACGGATTCGACTGTGTGAGTCAATAAAATTTTTCGAAATATGATTCGTTTGCTCGCTTTACAAACAAACCAATGCAAGATGGTTAGATAAGTATCAAAAATTGGTTAAAATACAGCACAATTGTTCTATTTTTCTTCAGCCTATTTTCGGGTAACTGTTTGTTTGAGCAGGCAAGAAATAATCAATAAGGTAAAATACCCCTTGAAGCGAGTAAAAAACAAAAAAAAAGCCAGCTTACGCTGACTTCTTTTTTCTATTTGGCTTAATCCGCTTCGAGCAAATCATCTTTAGCTGCATGCAAATACTGTATCATTGACCATAAGGTGAGTACTGTTGCGACAAATAGTGCTAAATAGCCAATCCAAATCATCCAGTCATCATAGCGCCAGATCAAGACCCAAAGAGCAAACATTTGCGAGAAGGTTTTTACTTTGCCTATCCATGACACGGCAACATTTGAACGTTTGCCTATTTCTGCCATCCATTCCCGTAGTGCTGAAATAATGATCTCTCTTGAAATCATGATGATGGCGGGGATAGTGATCCAAATGGTATTGTAATGCTCTGCAATTAATAGCAACGCGGTGGCTACCATGACTTTATCGGCAACAGGGTCAAGGAACGCACCAAAACGCGATGTCTGCCCTAACTTACGTGCAAGTACTCCATCAAGCCAATCGGTAAAACCGGCTACCCAAAACACCATCGCTGCGGTGAAAGGTGCCCAGGTAAAAGGTAGGTAGAATGCAATGACAAACACTGGTATCAAAAACAAGCGGAGCAAGGTAAGTATATTTGGGATAGTAAATCGCATTTTATTTACTCTGAAGGCATATTTAAACAACATGCTTTTTGGCTTTAGGATTACCCCTAATGTTGCGGGATTTTAGTTAGTGTTGCAACGCTTGAACAATCTTTTCTGCTAAAGAATTGCTGATACCGGGTACTTTGGCTATTTCTTCAGCGTTGGCTCTCTTCAACTCTTGCAGACCGCCCATATATTTTAGCAATGCTTGTCTTCGTTTAGGGCCAACACCTTCAATGCCCTCCAGCGCACTAGTGCGACGAGTTTTTCCTCGTTTTGCTCTGTGCCCGGCAATAGCGTGGTTATGGCTCTCATCACGAATGTGTTGCATTAAATGTAAAGCGGGGGCGTCACTGGCTAAATTGAACTCATCCCCTTCTGCCGTGATCATGGTTTCTAATCCCGGCTTGCGCGTAACGCCTTTGGCTATTCCTATAAGTCTAGGACGTTTTGGCCATTGTTCCCAATACTTGGAAATAATCTCTATGGCGCGGTTGAGTTGCCCTTTACCACCATCAATAAAGATGATGTCTGGAATTTTATCCACATCTAACTGCTTAGAGTAGCGACGTTCAAGCACTTGCCCCATAGCGGCATAGTCATCCCCTCCCGTGATCCCGGTAATGTTATAACGGCGATATTCGGGTTTTACTGGGCCTTCGTGATTAAACACCACACAAGAGGCGATGGTACTTTCGCCCATAGTATGACTGATATCAAAACACTCCATACGACCAATTGAGTCCATATTCAGCACTTGTTGCAACTCTTTAAAGCGCTGAGCAATGGTCATCTTATGGTTAATCTTGCTGGTAATTGCCGATAAGGCATTAGTATTTGCCAGTTTGAGATAACGGCCACGATGGCCGCTTGGGTTGACATGAAAAGTGACTCGTCTTCCCGCCAGCTGAGTCAACGCCTCTTGGAATGGCGTCTCATCGAATAAAAGACCATTGGCAAACACTAAGCGACTAGGCAATGCCCTGCCCTCAGATTGATTTAAATAATACTGACTAATAAAACTGTAAAAGATCTCATCTTGCTGGCTATTATGAGGCAATTTCGGGAAAAAGCTGCGACTGCCCAAGATTTTGCCTTGTCGTATCATTAAAATATGCACACACGCCACACCCGATTCTTGGGCATAACCCAATACATCAATATCATCAAAACTGTCTTCTGATACAAATTGCTGTTCTTGAATACGTCGAATAGCCTGAATTTGATCGCGATATTTTGCAGCTTGTTCAAACTGCAAATTACGGCTAGTCTCATCCATTTTTTCAATTAACTTGCCAATAACTTGTTGGTCTTTACCTTGCAAAAAGAGCCGAACCCATTGGATAAGATCGGCATATTCTTCATCAGAAATGATACTACTGACACAAGGGGCGGCACAGCGGCCAATTTGATACATAAGACACGGCCGAGTACGGTTGGCGTAAATGCTGTCTTCGCATTGCCTAACCGGCAAGATCTTTTGTAATAAATGCAGCGTTTGTCTTACGGCACCAGAATCAGGATAAGGACCAAAGTATTCTCCTTTGCGCCTTTTACTGCCTCTATGCAGGGATAAACGAGGGTGCTTATGCTGGCTAATGAAGATATAAGGGTAGGATTTGTCGTCTCTGAGCAACACATTGTACTTAGGCAAGTATTGCTTAATGTAGTTATGCTCAAGGATCAGGGCTTCCGTTTCAGTATGTGTCACTGTTACGTCTATTTGATCAATATGACTGACCAGGGCCCGTGTTTTTTCGTTATCGAGGTTTTTTCTAAAATAGCTGGCAAGGCGTTTTTGCAGATCTTTGGCTTTACCAACATAAATCACAACAGCCTCGGCGTTATACATTCGATAGACGCCGGGCTGATGAGTAACAGTTTTAAGAAACGAAACTGAGTCGAACTCTGCTGTCACTACAATGTCTCTGTATCTAACATTCCGTGACGAATAGCAAGGTGAGTCAATTCAACATCACCGTTAATATCCAGTTTATTAAACAGACGATAACGATAGCTATTGACTGTTTTTGGACTAAGACTTAACTGTTCCGAAATGTCTGTCACTTTCTGGCCCTTAGTGATCATTAACATGATCTGTAATTCTCGTTCAGAGAGATCTTTAAAGGGGTTATCGGAAGTATGAGAGACTTGGCTAAGCGCCATTTGCTGTGCTATTTCTGGTGAGATATAACGTTGTCCGCTATTTACCATGCGTATAGCATTTACCATTTCATCAGGTCCCGCCCCTTTCGTCAGATAACCACAAGCGCCCGCTTGCATTACCTTAGTTGGGAATGGGTTCTCTGTATGAACCGTTAGCACGATTATCTTCACATCAGGGTTAAAACGTAAGATTTTTTTCGTCGCCTCTAGGCCACCAATACCAGGCATATTCATGTCCATCAAAATGACATCAACATGATTACTCCGGCACCATTTTACAGATTCTTCACCGCTGTCAGCTTCCCCTGCTACGTTCATTCCACGGACGTCTTCAATGATACGTCTTATCCCTGTGCGTACAAGCTCGTGATCATCTACAAGGAAAACATTAATCAAACTTGTATCTCCACACTTTTTATTTTTAGCTGCATAGATTGCTATGAGTCACTCATAACACGCGAGCACTATTCTACGCGATTGACGTAGGTTCACAACATTGAAATATGCTCATTCTTAATTAGTTTTACAATAATTAAGTTTAATTAGTATGAACTGGTACTGATATAATATGCTACTACGGTCGATTTTTATACAAATCAGCCATAAATACGCTACCGCCCTTTTCAGTCAATGTTGATAGGTGGCTAAATTTCACTCAATAAAATGAAGCTATTGACACGATTTTCTGTAGATTTGATTTTCATATAACCACTTTGGTAACGGTTTGATATGATCAGTGTAGATGAAAGTAGCCAAAAGGTTTATACGTTGCGTTCTGGATTTATCATAACACGCCAAAGTAAAGATATAGGCACTTCAAGCCTAGTTGAATTGTGGGTGGCTACGGATTTAGGCCCAACGTTATTGCAAATTCAACAGCAAAAATCGGTTTACTTTGTTGAGCACCATTTTGCACAGCAAGTGCAATCCTTAGCCCAGCAACACAACATCCCTTGTGAAATTAACCCTTTACCTTTAAAAACATTTCAACTGAACTCTGTGTGCGCCTGCTATTTTCCCACCAGAAAACTGGCCAATAACTTGGCCACAATATTGTCAGAACACACCATTACCACCTATGAGTCGGACATTCGATTAGTGGACCGTTACCTCATGGAACGCTACATTCAGGGACAAGTGGAATTTAGTGGCCCTGAACAGCAGTTAAATGGCTATATTAAAGTCAGCAATGCGCAATGTCGCGCAGCAAAAGATTACCAACCTAAACTCTCTGTGGTCTCTTTAGATATAGAATGTTCAGCGCACGGGGTTCTCTATTCTGTAGGTTTAGACTCCCCTCTCGATAGCCGGGTTATCATGATTGGCGAGCCACAAGCGTGCGCAGAAACCCCCATTCAATGGGTGGAAAACGAAAAAGCGCTACTGTACGCACTGATTGATTGGTTTAATCGCTTCGATCCTGACATTGTGATTGGCTGGAATGTCATCGGCTTTGATATGCGCTTGTTAGTACAAAGAGCCGAGTACAATAAAGTTCGTTTAAATTTAGGGCGAGGAAAACAAAGTTGTTACTACCGCCAATCAAATCAGAGTCAACAAGGCTTTATTACCATTGCTGGTCGCTTGGTTATTGATGGCATCGATGGTCTTAAATCGGCCACCTATTCCTTCGATTCTTGGTCATTAGAATCGGTATCACAGCAGTTATTAGGGGAAGGCAAAGCCATACACCAAGTGCAAGACCGTATGGATGAAATCAATCACATGTTTCATCATGATAAGCAGGCTTTAGCCAAGTACAACTTGCAAGACTGTGTGCTAGTGAACAAAATTTTCAATAAAACCCACCTATTGGATTACTTAATTCAGCGCAGTAAATTAACGGGCTTATCACTGGATCGTCTCGGGGGAAGTGTAGCGGCGTTTTCCAATCTCTATTTACCACGCTTGCATAGAGGTGGTTATGTTGCGCCTAACCTTATCCCCAATGATTGGATAGCCAGTCCCGGTGGCTTTGTTATGGATTCTAAGCCAGGTTTATACGATTCGGTTCTAGTTTTAGATTTTAAGAGCCTTTATCCCGCCATTATTCGCAGCTTTCTTATTGATCCCATGGGGCTAATAGAAGGCTTACAATTGCCCATTGGCAAGCAAGATCAGCAAGCTGTACCCGGTTTTAGAAAAGCGCAATTTCACCGAGAAAAGCATTTCTTACCGAACTTGATTGAAGAATTATGGCATGCCAGAGATCAAGCTAAAAAAGACAATGAAGCGGCCTTCTCTCAAGCGATTAAAATTATTATGAACTCTTTTTATGGGGTGCTTGGCTCTGCAGGTTGTCGTTTCTTCGATACTCGGTTAGCGTCTTCCATAACGTTACGCGGTCACGAAATAATGAAGACCACCCGCAAGCTGATTGAAGGCCAAGGATATGAAGTGATCTATGGCGATACTGATTCCACCTTTGTATCGTTAAAAAACCAATGTAGCCAACAGCAAGCGGATGACGTTGGCCATGCTCTAACTCAATACATCAACCAGTGGTGGAAACAACATCTCGCCGAGGAATATAACCTCACCTCATTGCTTGAACTGGAATACGAAACGCACTTTACTCGCTTCTTTATGCCCACCATAAGAGGCTCTGAAACGGGCTCTAAAAAACGTTACGCTGGGCGAGTTACAACAGCGCAAGGTTCGCGAATTGTCTTTAAAGGCTTAGAAAGTGCGCGCAGCGATTGGACGGAGTTAGCACAAGATTTTCAAGCTCGCTTATACCAACTGATTTTTGATGGTCTCGACGCCACTTCGTTTATTCTCGATACCGTAGAGCAAGTAAATAATGGCGCATTAGATGACAAATTAGTGTATCGAAAGCGCCTGCGCCGCCGACTGAACGATTATCAAAAAAACATTCCACCGCAGGTGCGCGCCGCGCGGTTAGCTGATCAGATCAACCAACAATTAGGACGGCCTTTGCAATACCAAAACCGCGCTCGCATTGCTTATGTTATAACGACAGGAGGGCCTGAGCCTATTGAATACCTGCGCAATCCTATTGATTATGATCACTATATCGAAAAGCAAATTAAACCCATTGCCGATGCCATCTTACCCTTTGTCGGTTTGAGGTTTGATGATATTAATGCACCACAAATTGGTTTGTTCTAATTCGTAAGTTTTCCGCGTACAATCACGCCAATTATTCTATACATTACCAAGGTAATCTAATGACAGAACTTTTGTCTTACGACGACACTATTGATACCGCTTACGACATTTTTCTCGAAATGGCCCCTGACAACCTTGAAGCGGCCGATGTCGCACTATTTACTCTGCAATTTGAAGACAGAGGTGCTGCAGAATTAGTTGAAACGGGAGATGACTGGGCCACGCACGTTGGCTTTGAAGTGGATAAAGAAATTTATGCAGAAATTAAAATTGGCCTCGTCAATGAAGCCGATGATATTTTAGATGATGTGTTCGCTCGCCTGTTAGTGTCGCGCGATCCAGAGCATAAGTTCTGCCATATTTTATGGAAACGCGACTAAGTATTGCCCACTGAGTGTTAATTGCGTTTGTAAACACAGCAGTAACAGCGTTTAACGCCATTTAGACGCTTTACTCGCTCCCAATAGAGCAATGACACTAGAGCTCAGCATGACTAAGACCAGCGGCCACAAGGAATCAACACACAGTAACGCCGCTGTGCCACTCACTATAGCGGCAATCACATACTGACTCGCCCCAAGGGTGGCCGATGCTGTACCTGCATTATCAGGAAAGTAATGCATAAATGACGCCGCTGAGTTGGGCATGATCCCGCCGATCATCGCGGTAGTTACCACAAAACCAATAACAGTCAAGATAAATGTGTGAGGGAAAACAAACGTCACCAACACTAAAAATAAGGCACTCAGCACCTGCAACTTCAAGAAAAACTTGAGCAATAAAGACGGTTCATAACGATTCAATAAAAATGAATTTAATCGATTCACACAGGCAACACCGGCCACATTAAGCACTAATAATAGAGAAAATAGCTCTTCTGATATAGCAAAGTGCTCAATATAAGCGAAGGCAACATTGGTTAGAAAACACATTAATACGGCAAAACCAAAGCCTTGCGATACGATATAACCCAACGCTCTGCGCTCAGCAAATACCGCTCTATACCCTTGTGATTTTCGCGCTCGGGTTGCGCTAGCTTGTTTTGGCATCGCTACTGTCACGCTGAGGCTAATTACGAGTGCAAACAAACCCATAGCGATAAAGATCCAATGCCAACCTAATAGCTTTAAGATCAAGGTTCCCACTGAAGGGGCAATAGAAGGGGCTATTGCACCGATAAACATAACTAACGAAAACAGTCGTGCTGTTTCTTTACCCGAAGTACGATCACGAATAATGGCTGGCACGCCAACCACCGCAACCCCACCCCCTACAGCTTGAATAATCCTAAAACACCACATTTGATGCAAACTATCAATAAAGCCAATCGCTATACTGGCAGCAGAGAAAATTAATAACCCAAGTACTATAATGGCTTTTCGTCCATATTTGTCCGAAAGCGGTCCGCCTAATAGTTGACCAATTGCCAAGCCAAAAACGTATAGGCTCACTGTGATCGCGACATAAGACGTTTCCGCGCTGAGATCATTTGCAATAATAGGTATCGCGGCTAAGTAGCTATCGGTGGCAAACGGAGAAATGGCGGCAATTGACACCAGTAAAATAATAAATGTTTTAGAGAGAGGCATAAAAAAAGGGGTCCAGTTATCTTTCCGGCAAGATAGTACTTGGAATGTATCTTTCTAGCAAGGTATAATTCATATAATCATACAAGGAAATTTTACAATGCATAATCACTTCCCTGTCGCAGATAGGCTAGAAAAATTCAAAATTCATTGGCCTGAAGCGTATACTACTTTGTCTCCTTCCATTCTGCGCATTCACCGCTTACACGACTATTTTCACAACAATG
This sequence comes from Vibrio rarus, assembly GCF_024347075.1. Lineage (NCBI taxonomy): Bacteria > Pseudomonadati > Pseudomonadota > Gammaproteobacteria > Vibrionales > Vibrionaceae > Vibrio > Vibrio rarus. The sequence continues at coordinate 1,174,526 of NZ_AP024900.1, read as the reverse complement.
TTGAACAGTTAGTGAAGCATTACGATCTGCAAGCGGCCGATTTTGGCGTATTAGAAACCCTGCGCCGAGAGCCTGCACCTTACTGCCTCTCTCCTACCGAACTGTACCAATCCATGCTATTCAGTTCAGGAGGATTAACAAAAGTACTCAATAGATTAACGGGTGCTGGATTAATACGTCGTGAGGATAATCCTCTAGATAAGCGCAGTAAATTGGTATTGCTTAATGAACAAGGACTGCGCATTATCGAAGTGGTTACAGAGGAGCTGCATCAACTGGAGCATAAAAATATGGCAAGGTTATCTGCCACAGAGAAACAACAATTGGATCGGTTACTCAGCAAACTGTTGCAAGAATGGGAATAATACCCCCCCTCGTATGACATGACTCGTGGCAGGCTTAATGGTCTAAAGATAGTGCGATATATTTTGCAAAATTCTTTGACCGCTATCGGTGAAAAGCCAAATTAACCCAGATATATTCAACAAAATACACAGCCAAAGCAGGGTTTTAAATGGTTGTTTCTTAGATTTATGCCGAAACTGACATTGGGCCAGTAATGCCCCTGGCCAACCGCCTACTATGGACAATAGTAGTAAGGTACTTTCAGGGGTTCGCCAACGGCCTTTTTGTGCGGCACGCTTATCTCGCCAAAAAAACGCATAGCTCACTAGGCTAAGTACACAATAACTGGCAACAAAAAGAGGTAACCCATCAACCACAAGGCCACCCACTGCGACCACCTGCAAGAAACCCAAGGCAAAACAAACTGTTAGAGAAACGCCACTGGCCCCTTGAATACGCACTTTTTTCGCATTTAAACGCCCTTTACTGTCTTCTTCTACCTGAAAAACAACGCTGTCATTCAATTTTGGTCGCCCCTTGCTCCCCGTAATTGATGACACATGCATAAACACTTTTATCTCGCCATTTAAAGCCGAGATAAAGCCATAGCCTTTCGCGTCATTCCATTCTTTGATCTGTCCTTTCATTCCCTTTCCTAAACGGTGGCACGCCTTTATTAACTGACCGAACTCAAGCATGAGCAATGTTATTCCAATCGTAGTCATTGGTATTATTCAAAGTATTGTGCCGTAACAGTGAAAGCTAAAGCAATCAAAATACTCAGTGATCAAGCTCACACAACTGTCTTTTGTTGAATAACTCTGTATAATCCCGCGCCTGCAAACGTATTGTTTGAACCGCTTAATATAGGCGGAGCCCCCCTTAACACTTAGGAATAGTTCTTTGATATCTACTGCGAACATCACCATGCAATTTGGCGCTGAGCCTTTATTTGAAAACATTTCAGCCAAGTTTGGTAACGGCAACCGTTATGGCCTTATTGGCGCAAATGGATGTGGCAAATCAACCTTTATGAAGATCCTAAGTGGTGCGTTAACCCCAAGCTCTGGCAATGTTTCTATTACTCCAGGGCTAAAACTGGGCGTATTGAGCCAAGACCAGTTTGCCTTTGAAGAGCACAATGTTATTGATGTTGTGATCATGGGCGATCGTAAATTGTGGGAAATCAAACAAGAACGGGATCGCATTTATTCTCTTCCAGAAATGAGTGAAGATGATGGCATGAAAGTGGCCGAACTAGAAAGCGAGTTTGCTGAAATGAACGGTTACACCGCCGAAAGTCGCGCGGGTGACATTTTATTACAAGCGGGTATTGAAGAAGAGTTCCATTTTGGTTTGATGCAGCAAGTAGCACCGGGCTGGAAACTGCGTGTACTATTGGCACAAGCACTATTTTCAAATCCTGATATCTTGTTACTTGATGAACCCACCAACAACTTGGACATCCATACCATCAATTGGTTAGGGGAAGAATTAAATCAGCGTAAGTGCACCATGATCATCATCTCCCATGACCGTCACTTCCTTAACTCAGTATGTACCCACATGGCGGATATCGATTACGGCGAGTTACGCATTTATCCGGGTAACTATGAGTACTTCCTTGAAGCATCTGGCCTTATTCGCGAACAACTGTTAGCCAGCAATGCCAAAAAATCCGCAGAAATTAGCGAACTACAAGACTTTGTGAACCGCTTTGGTGCTAACGCATCTAAAGCAAAACAAGCCAGTTCTCGAGCGAAGAAAATGGATAAAATCAAACTGGACGAAGTAAAATCATCCAGTCGCATTAGCCCGTCTATCGATTTTGGCGAAGGCAAAAAACTGCACCGCCAAGCGCTAGAGTTACAAGATCTTGGCCATGCCTTTGACGACGAACTGCTATTTGAAAATGGAAATCTATTACTCGAAGCTGGCACTCGCCTTGCGGTCATCGGTGAAAATGGCGTAGGTAAAACCACCCTATTACGTTGCCTTGTCAATGAATTGGAGCAAAAGCAGGGAGTGGTTAAATGGTCAGAAAATGCTTCTATTGGCTACTGCCCTCAAGACAGCACTGCCGATTTTGATAATGACTTAACCATTTTTGACTGGATCTCCCAATGGCGTACAGTAAAACATGATGATCTTATGGTACGCGGTATTTTAGGGCGCTTACTGTTTACCGCAGACGATGCCAATAAAAAAGCCAAAAACTGCTCAGGTGGCGAGAAAAACCGTCTCTTATTTGGCAAGTTAATGATGCAAGACATCAACGTGCTGGTCATGGATGAACCCACTAACCACATGGATATGGAAGCCATCGAAGCCCTTAATAACGCTCTAAAAGATTATCAAGGTACGCTGATTTTCGTTAGCCATGACCGTGAGTTTGTCTCTTCTTTAGCCACGTCTATAATTGATGTGAAAGATAAACAACTGGTTAATTTCCAAGGTACTTATGATGAGTATTTATCGCACCTACAAAAAATAGCCGAAGTTGCGTAATTTAAGGGACTAGCGTAATACAGACTGCTCACTAGGAAGAGATATTGAACCTATTAATTGGATGCCTCATTATCGCCGCATTACTGCCATTGTTAGCCAAAATACCACTGGCCATAGCGATGCATAATGCGGGCGGTTACGATAATCATCACCCTAGGGAGCAGCAGGCGCAACTGCAAGGATTTGGCGCTCGTGCTTTGGCGGCGCATCACAATGCTTTTGAATCTCTGATTATTTTTTCTCTATCCATATTATTGGCCGTGGCGACAAACACCACAACGGACACCGTGCAATGGTTAGCGATAGCTCATATTGGTTTCAGAATCGCCTACCACCTTCTTTATTTATTGAACGCCCACATTCTACGCTCTGTTGCATGGGCGATTGCCATCGCCTGTTCATTTGCCATTATATGGCAATGTATACCAAACTAGAGTTATCACCTGTTGCTGTTTATTATTATCAATGACGACGGTCATTTTGACTATAACAACATTTCTGCTTAATTATACCTATCGTACTAAATAACGGGTTATTTCTGAACACTTACTTAGTGTGAAGAAATTAAATGCTCTTAATTTCTTCACAAGCATTGAAAAGTCACATTGCAAAAACAGCTAACAAATTAAGCAAAATAGACCTTCCCCACTTAATATTTAACACTTACACACAAAATAGAAACCATTTGAATATCATTGTTCATCCGTTACATTCACAATAAAAGGCAATGATCTCACACTGATAACAATTAATAGGTATTCATCTTTATTACATATGTATGCACTAACGCCTCATGAAATTCTGCATATTGCTTGGCTTTGTAATATCTGTATTATCATCTTCATTACGAGGATACTTCATTTTTTATCGTGTAATTCATGTCTATAAAAATGACCGTTCTCTTATTAAATACAGGCAACTTATCTCATATCGGTAAATTGTAAAATAATCAATTGATGGAATAATATTATGAATACTTTATTTAAACGTGCGTTTAAAACTTTAGCGATATGCAGTGTATTTAGCACCTCTTTCGCAATGGCTAGTAACTCTGTAGATAGCGATAATGCTTTACTATACTCTGTGGCTTGGAAACAAACAGCTGCAGAATATCAAGCGCTTTACTATCAAGGGTTTAACATTGCAAAAATGCACGTACAACAAGCCCTAGCCAATCATAAAAAAGGGGATAAACCTCTTGCTATCGTTTCTGATTTTGATGATACGCTAGTACAACACGCCGGTTATTGGGGTAATTTAGTCAAAAATAATAAAGAGTTTTTTGATGATGCTATTTGGGATAAGTGGATCCCAATGAATAAAATGGTGCCTTCTCCAGGTGCTAAAGATTTCCTAGAATATTGTGCTAAAAATGGTGTGGAAATTTTCTATATTTCTAGCCGTGAGCAAGGTGAAGGTACGTTTGAATATGCACTTAATAATATCCATACCTTAGGCTTCCCACTAAAAGACAAGTCTCACCTCACTATACTGCGCGATACCTCAAACAAAGAAACACGCCAAGACCAAATCATGGAAAAATATGATGTTGCGGTATTCTTAGGGGATAGCCTAAATGATTTCCGTCGTAAATATTATATTAAAGGCGATGTTGATGCGCGTATGGATAAAATGAAAGAAGATCGTGATATGTACGGTATGAAATATGTATTATTCCCTAACCCAACCGATGGCCAATGGTTAGCCGCTATCTTTGGTCAATCTGAGCCTGCAGCGAACGATGCAAACCGTTTAATTCTAAAACAAGCCGCCAGCAAAAGCGCTTGGAACGGTAAATAATCGTTAGATTATACTCGCAAACTATTCGTTATAGTTTGCGAGTATACCGAACACCCTCAACTAACCCCCACCGAATGGCTTTAATTGCGTAATATTCCGGCCATCATCACTAAGCCCCTCTGTCACATACACCTCACCGTGTTGTGAGATCAACACCGCTTCAATGCCCTGCTGTTGATTCAAATACCCTAAGGCGTTATCCATTGACGCTAAAAATCCGGCCGTACTCCAAATTTCTCCCTCCACCGAATGTTTAGAAATAATCGTCACACTGGCAATATCTGTCGTAATGGGATAGCCCGATTGTCCATCGAGTAGATGGTGGTAGCGTTTACCATTGAGTTCAAAGTAGCGTTCATTCACGCCAGAGGTCACCATTGATGCATCGCTAAGAGCCACCACTCGACTCACCTCCCCTCTTGTTGATAGCGGGTTTTGAATACCCACATTCCAGGCTCTATTTAGGTTTGAGCTTCCTATAGTAAGCACATTGCCACCTAAATTAATGATGCCTTGTTCAACCCCTTGGCTAAGTAAGTATTCTTTTAGGCGATCGGCAAAATACCCTTTGGCAATTGCGCCAAGGTCAATCTCCATCCCTATTTGTGCTAGATATACGGTCTGATAAAGATCATCGAGTATCATATTGCGCGGGTCGACTCGTTTAAGTTGGGCTGAAATTTGTGTAGATGAAGGGAACTTAGCGTCCTTAAATCCAATTCGCCAACTCTTAACTAACGGACCTATGGCCACATTAAACGGGTTTACGCGGTCTTGGCTTACCGTTTTGGCTTTTTTAATCAACTCATATAAATCGGATTTCACTCGAACAGGGCGAATGCCTGCATTATGATTAACTCGCATCAACTCCGAGTTTGTTTGATTTACCGTAAAACGTTGCTCAAAATCCTGCAGTTGCAAATAGCAATCTTTTATTAAGCGTTGTCCGTCATGATGATGAACCACTAAATCAATAACCGTTCCCATCATGGTAAAGCGAGCACGATAACTTGGCATAGGGCAACTCATTATTTTAATAAAAAAGGGAAGCTCGGCTTCCCTTTAGTTTAATTAAGCGTTAGTAGAAACGCTATCACCTGCGATTCGGCCATAGGTAAATATGTCGATTAACGCGTTACCACCTAAACGGTTACCTGCGTGAATGCCACCGGTTACCTCTCCTGCCGCATACAGACCCGGAATTTGTACGCCATCCTTATTCAATACGCATGCTTTGGTATTGATTTGCAAGCCACCCATTGTATGGTGAACCGACGGTTTGCGTGGAGTGGCATAAAAAGGCCCTTGTTCCACTTTCAAGCCTAATGCCCCTTTATGAAATTCAGGGTCGCGACCTTCATCTACATAAGAATTATAACGTTCAATTGTTTGGCTTAATTCCGCAACTGGGACATTAATCTTCTTCGCTAACTGCGCAATAGTATCGGCTTTAATGATAATGCCTTCTGCAATTTCGCGCTCGATGGTTTCTGGGGTGGTATTCGCTGCCGTGTTACGAATGGCTTCATCCGCAATCATATACACTACACCGCCATTGTCGAAAAAGGCGTTCGACAGTACGTCTCGGCTCTGACATTCATCAACAAAACGTTTACCTTGCTGGTTAACAAACACAAAGTTCTCGGGTGGCACAATTAAACCGGTAAGTAGTGCGCCAGATTTTGGATCGCCTATTGGCATCAATTGGATGTATTCCATACCCACTAAGTTGGCACCGGCTTTCTCACCAATGTCAATGCCATCACCGATCAATGCCGGTGAGTTGGTGGTTTTGATATCGTCAGCAATCTCAGTCCAGTAATTATTGTATTTTTGTAGCATCTTGGTATTGGCCCCAAAACCGCCTGAAGCAAGAACCACACCGTTATTGGTGGTCAGTTGGTATTTTGTACCATTGGCGTGAGTGGCCTTAACCCCCGTCACTTTCCCCTTCTCTACGATGAGTTCTTCTGCGCGAGTATCGGTGATAATGCGACCGCCTTGAGCAATAATCTGTTTTTGCAGTTTCTCTACAAACTCCACACCTTTAGGGCGATTAGGTTTGTGTGCTCGACGCCATAGTGCGCCTACCGCAATGTCCACCATATTACGATTAAAGTCGATGCCTTTTTGCGTCAACCAATCAATAGATTCCATTGCACGACTCGTTAAGGTGTTTACCAAGTCATATTGACCAAAAATAGGCGTGCCATCTCGGTTAGTGCGTTTACCGCCAAGATAGGTTTGGATCAAGTGTAGCTCTGTTGAATCAAACAAATAGTTTTTACCACTGTCCACATCCAGAAAATAATTTTCTAATTGATCTTTTAGAACACGAAAATCTGACAGGTATTCTGGGGCTATGTCTGACTCAGGCGTTGCGGCAATGGCTTTCAAGTAGTCCACCTCTCCAGCAATGGCAGGAAACGCTTTTTGCCAATTCGCTTCAGCGGCATTAACCCAACCACCTGTGCGTACCGTATTACCACCAATTGCAGGGAATTTTTCTAAAATCACCACAGATTTACCGTTATCTAAAGCAGTAAGAGCGGCACTTAAACCCGCACCGCCACCGCCAACCACTACCACATCGACGTTTTCTTGAATGGTTTGCGTTGAGCGTTGCACTTCTTTGCGTGCTTTATTGCGCAATGCTTCCGAATTACCGCCCGCTAAATCAACCGCGTTAGACACACCATCAATCACCGCTTGGCTACTTACTGTGGCACCAGAAATGACATCAATATTAAGAGTTTGATTTTCTAGTATTTGTTGAGGAATACGCTCAAATGCTGGGTTGGCTATTCCATCCGACTCTTTTGATGAGTCCACTTGCACTTGTAAAATTTCATCGTTGGAGAAAGTCACTGTGACAGGCAGTTGGCCATTGTGTCCATAACCATAGGCCGTGTATTCACCGGGTTCGAAGGTTATTTCGAAATTTTGTAGCTCTTTAATTCGTTGCTGTTTTAAGGCTTCAGCGGCACCGTCCACAATCATATAATCCATGATGTCCCACAAAGGTGCCGGGATCACCAACTGTTGCTGCTGGCCAAGATCGGCCACTTCCGCACACGTCTCTGCTGCTAAGGCTTTTTGCGCCCATTGCGGGTCAACTAAAAAGCCTTTACCGACACTGACCATATCATAGCCTTGTGTCAGCGCATCGAGAGCATCGCTATGTTGAGCTATACCTCCCACACCAATAACAGGAATTTTCGCTACGTTTTCCGATTTTAAAGCATGGTACTGGTGGATCAGTGGCGTTGTATCTTCAGGGTTTACAATGGAATTACGCATGTAATTACCCATAGAAAAGTGAAAATAATCCAGCCCACATTTGGCCAGTTTATCCAGCAGGAACATGCTGTCTTCGAAACGAATGCCCGGCTGTTCAATTTCCTCTGGTGAAAAGCGATAACCAATAATAAAGTCCGATAACTGATGTGAAGCAACCACTGCTTTGGCTTGCTCTAATACAGCAAGGGGAAACGCGCTGCGTTTTTCTCTATCTCCCCCCCATTTATCCGTACGGCGATTGGAATGAGGAGAGAAAAATTGTTGGATTAGGTAGGTATTCGCTCCATGAATTTCCACACCGTCAAACCCCGCAACAATGGCGCGATTCACCGCCTGTGCAAAGTTATCGATCATGGCTTCAATTTGCTCTTCACTCATCGCTAATGGCGTTTCGGCGTTATCACGAAGTGCTGCAACGGCGCTGGCTGAAATAGGTTGATGACCACCATTAAATTCGCCATTGGCCATGCGACCTGCATGGTAGATCTGCAAAATGGCTTTCGACCCTTTCTCTTTAATCGCCGTAGCCAGTTTGGTTAATCCGGCAATATGCTTGTCGCTATTGATACCTAAGGCTCCGGGAAAAGCGCGACCGTAATTTTCAACGAACGCACTTTCAACGATCACCGCTCCCGCCTCACCGGAGCGAGCCGCATAATAATCAATCATCTCTTGGGTGACGCCACCATCAAAAAAAGCCGATTGAATGGTCATAGGTGCCATTACAATTCGACTTTTCAGTTTGGTGTGCGTTGAGCCTAGTGCTATCGCTTTCGCAAGCTTTGTCATGAGTTCAATTCCTATATTGTTTAATTCTTATATGAAACTTTCATCCTTTAGCCTGTGCATCTGATGCAGCGCCATCAATGGATTTTTCATATAACAACAAGATTAAAATGGTGAGCCAAACAGTGATCGGCTTTAAAAATACTACGGATGTTTTGCGTGGATAAATGACATGTTTGCATCACTTATATGCACTAGGCACATGAATTTATTTTTATTCATGCATACAATGAGTTATGGAGATTACCCATGTTGAGATTCATGATAGTGCGCACCATCATGCAATTATTCTCTTCTTAACCATTGACCTGTCTATTGCTTTATAGTTTAGCTTCAAGTTCTCCAAACAAGGACAGACTGCATGTATCGAATATCTGAACTTGCCAACAAGGTTGGCTTGTCGCGCACCGCCCTACTTTATTACGAAAAATTGGGATTAATTAGGGGAGTTCGACTCGATAATGGCTATCGCGTTTATAAAGAGCGAGATGTGCAGCGAGTGTTATTAATTCAAACTTTGCAAGCGGGTGGCTTAACCCTTAAAGAGTGCAAAGCTTGTTTGGAAGCTAAGATTGAACGCGCTTTATTGCTCAACCGATTACAGGCACTTGATCAAGAAATTGCACAAAAGCAACACTCAAGAACGCTGTTAACGGCGCTACTTGGGGAAGGCGATCATAAAGCTTGGCACGAGAATGTCAGTCAATTGGCACCTGATGCGCACTTAGACTGGCTTATTAAACAAGGCTTCAACGAAAAAGAAGCACTTAGATTAAAATGGTTATCAAAAGATATGAATCAACATCAAGATTATATGGCCGACTTTATGAAAGTCTTCGACACGCTTGACCGTTGGGGGCCAGGATGTGCATCTGAAACTAAAAAAGCTCTCAGCTATGTGACACATAACAGTAAAAACTTACTGGAGATTGGCTCAGGTAAAGGGTTGGCGACCACTGTACTGGCCAATAATACCGACGCGCACATAACCGTTGTGGATAATGAGCAATCGGCGCTCACTCGCCTTAGCCAACGATTTAACGATGATGGCTTAGCCCACCGATTGACGCCTGTTTGCGCGAGCATGACGGCATTGCCCTTTAAAGAACACAGTTTTGACCTAATTTGGGCGGAAGGAAGTGCATATATTATGGGCGTAACCCATGCACTGAAACAGTGGCGACCTTTACTTGAACTGGACGGTATTTTAATGCTCAGTGACATGGTATGGCTCACCGCAACACCGACGAAAGAGGCGCAGACGTTTTTTAAAGGTGAATATCCCGATATGCAAAATATTGATAGTCGATTGCAACAGTTTAAGCAGTACGGATATGAGGTTATTGAGCACTTTTCATTAAGTGGCCAAGCATGGGAAAACTACTATCAACCGGTGAAGCAACGCACAGCTGAATTATTACCCAGCATGCCTCACTCCAATGCTCTACAAGATCTCACTAAAGAGATCGCTATTTATGAGCAATACTTAGGGGAATTTGGCTACCAAATGTTTATTGTGCGAAAGAGTTAGTTGAAAAAAGAAATAATAGGTGAGCTCTTAAGTTCCTAAACCTGCCAGCCATTATAAATCAATAACCTAACAGCCTTTTAAGCTCTATACATACGAGTAGGTATGATTAAGCTTTCTGTAGCGTTTGCTGATGAGTTTACAAGGTGAATTATGGTGGTTTTGGAGTGTTTCCGGCTTAATTGCCCATTTTTCAACCGTATTTTGGCAACCATGCTAGAGTGATGGCTATTTAGTGTTTAATTTGTTGGTATCGATTCAGTTGCAGCTTTTTGACATGCTAGCTTACTGGAAATATTGGCAACTTGTAGCGAAATGCCGTCGTCGCTTTTGTAAATGCTCACAATATTGTGTCAGTTCTTGTAATGATCCTACTGGACCATGGAATAACTGACCAAATTCCGTCGTCAGTTCTAGCCAGTTAGCTTGATTGATGTTTAATCTGTTCAGTATTTTCATGCTACCAGCTCTGACAGCACCGCGTTTATCATCACGAATAATCCGCCCTGTATCGTCAACTAGCTCAAGATACTCTTTTAGTGAAAATGCGATGCCTTTGGGTTGGTTAGCGCGTTCATTACCAATAAATGGCAGTAGAGCTTTAGGCTGCTCACCTTTGATGGCGGCTTTTATCCGTTGCTGAATACTGGTGTAGTCTGATTGCTCTGGCGTGGCTGCCATACTGGCGCGTACGGGGTTCAGATCCACATACGCCATACAGGCGAGTACTGCGGCTTCATCGAGTAATGCCTGAGATTTAAACCTCCCCTCCCAGAAACGGCCTGAGCAGTTATCTTCTTGATTAGCTCGTCTAGCAATAGGCTCATTTAAACAACGCATAAACCAGGAGATATCACATAGCCGACTTCTGTAGATTGCGATGGTGTGCTTTAACCTTGCAACTTCATGAGGTTCAATCAACTGACCTTTGGCAAACTTATGAGTTAATCCATCACCTTTAAACAACTTATGCCATTGTATAACCACATCAAGATCACTCCAGCAGTTTACGGTCTCAATATCAATGTGTAACACCACATGCAGATGATTAGACATCACCGCATAAGCGGCCACATCAATGGCAAACGCATCCGTCAGTTGAAGAATCAGTGATTCAACCCAACCCCGTCTGTGGTCATAATTGTTACCTGTGTATTGATCATCACCACACAAGAAAGCGCGACGAACCACGCGACTACAACAATGGTAATAGGGAGTGTCTTCAAGACTAATTTGCGTTCTACGAGGGCGTGGCATGGTAACCTCCTTGTTTAAGGCTCAAACAAAGCCTAGTAGAAGGTGTATTTGTGTGCCACTAACAATGGGTGGCATGGTTTTTCATAAGTGTGAACCTTTACGTTACTTTACAATAACAATCATGTTCAAGTGGGGGGCGTTTATGGATAATAACTACTTCCTAACCACTTATTTTTTAACACAATTTTAAATAAAGGATCACTTAGCATGCAGGCTGACCCGAACAAACTCTCTCGTACTACCATTGTAATGCATTGGCTCACTGGACTGTCCTTTATGGGGGTGTTTATTGTTGGGTTGATCATGGCAGAGATGGAACGCGGTCCAGATAAGTCTTTTCTGATGGGTTACCACAAATCTATTGGCGCTATTATCCTTGCCATTGCTCTGTTACGTATTATCTGGCGATTAAAAGAAGGCACATTGCCTAGCCTAGGTACTAGTGCTCCTTGGCAAGAAAAAATGGCACACGCGGTGCACGGTATTTTAATGCTAGCAACCTTAGCTATGCCTATTTCAGGAATCGCCATGAGTGCGGGTGGTGGCCGAGCTGTAGATATTTTCGGCTGGGAGATCATTAGTAAAGGTGACAAAATTGAATGGTTGCAAGAGCTAGGCAGTACGGTTCATCACAGCGCAGTGAACATTCTTATTGCAGTTTTAGTGTTGCATATTATCGGTGCGATTAAACATCACGTTATCGATAAAGACCGCACCATTACCCGTATGTTGGGCCGTTAATCATTCCCCCCTCCAATCAGTCCGGCCTACTGTGGTCGGACGGTATCATGTCAGAGTATCGCTCTACATTGGTTTTAGTGATGACCTGCTCAATGTAATCAAGAAAGACTTTTACTCTGCCCGGTGTCACTCGTCCACCGGGACGAACCGCCCAGATATTGGTGCGAGGGTACACTTCATATTCTTGTAAAATAGGCACGGCTTTGCCCATCTTGATGCTAGGAGCAACGTGCCAAAGAGACGCTAAACCTATGCCCATATTCGCCTCAACCATATCGCTAATGGCATCCCCCCAGTTTAATGTCAGCGCGCCTTTAACCGGTATAGAGTAGCGATTACCAGAAGTATGGCGAAACTGCCAATGATCTTGGTCTGCAAATGGGATACAAGCATGGTCAATAAGATCTTCCGGGGTTTTAGGTATGCCATGGGTATTTAAATATTGAGGTGAGGCAACAATGACACTAGGGTTGTCGGCAATTCTTCTCGCTAATAAGCTGTTTGACGGCAAACTTCCCATCCGAAAAGCCAAGTCATAGCCTTTTTCAACAATATCAACATTTCTGTCTGTAAAGTCGATTTCCACTTGTAAGTTAGGGTGACGTTGCAAAAATTCAGGTAAAAATGGGACAATATAAATGCGCCCATAAGAGGCTGAAACCGTTAGTTTTATTTTCCCCTGAACTTGCTCATTATCGTGACGAAATGCATTTTTCGCTTGCTCTATATCATTTAATATACGCCTCGCATGCTCTAAAAACACTTCCCCTTCGTGGGTTAAACTGACGACTCGCGTTGAACGGTGCAATAACTTAACATTGAGCGAGGATTCCAACTGTTGAATTCGTTGGCTGGCATTGGTTGTTGAAAGCCCAAGCGACTCCCCTGCCTTGCCAATGCGTCCAGACTCAGCAATACGTACAAATAACATCAAATTCTTTATATCAAAGCTCATTATGCCTACTCCTTTTCATGTTGACGCTCAACACTCACCCGCACTTTTGCCACTATCACGGACTCTATTATCCCGCCTACAAGGATTATATTTCCTTATTTTGTCAGATGATAGCAGGTAAAAAGCCCTTTATAGTGCTCTCATCCACTTAGCAAGCTATTGGCTAAGTCTAAAATATCATCACTTTTGCAATATAGGGTACTGTTATGGCATATACACAAATCGTAAAATTTACTGTGCAATCTGAACATAGCGAAGCGTTTAATGCTGCGCTATTGGCTGACAAATCTGCGTTTGAACAAAATAAAACGCATATCGCATCGCGTTACTATGTGGATAAAAAACAACCGAATCTCTTTTTCCGATATGAGCGTTGGCTAGATAAAGCCGCCTACAATCAAAGTCTTCCATCATCACAGGTCAGTGCCCTACAAGCATTAATGCCTAATGCTATATCCAGCCAAACATACACACTAAATGATACGACGCCTGCGCCAATGCAACCTTTAGACGCTGCAGAATCGGACCCTACATTTGATATTTTCTTCATTTTCAAAATCCAGCCAGGATCTAAAGATGAGTTGCTGGCACAGTTTGCACAACATATTAAACACACCAGAGATGAAGATGGGTGTCTGTTATTTGACTTATATACAGTGCAAGGGGACGAACAAACTTTAGTTGTGTATGAACACTGGCGCAAAGAATCGGATGTATGGGACATTCATTTTCACCAACCTTATGCCGTAACCACGGGGCAATTGATGGAGAAATATGTCATAGGCGATATGAATCAATACATGAATTTTGTCACTCAAATTGCTTAAGGGTCATAAATAACCGCTCAAATAGCACATTCATTATGAGGAAAACGCAATGTCTAAATACTATTCTATTTTACAAGTGACCCCCACAACACAAGATTGGATTGCGGCCTATATGGCTGTTGCTAATGATTTAGTGGCTAAGCATGGTGGAATATACCTTGCACGTACCCAGCAACATCAAACCCTTGAGGGGGATTTAGAATCACCACTATTGCGCATTATTATGCAGTGGCCCTCAAAACAAGCGGCTCTGAACTTTATGGCGGATCCCGCTTATCAACCTTACCTTCAATCTCGAACCCAAGGTTCTATTAGCCATCATAGTCTGGTAAAGGCCATTGATGAGCTAAAATAATATTGTCGCCACATACTTTGGCTCATACATATGTCTCTTTTAATGGGACCGTGATGAGCCAAAATGACACCTGCCATAGACGCACCTGACACATTCGTTACATATCACCCACTTCATTTGCATATTGTCACGGCTTATCAATTGCCATATTGATACCATTGCATATAAGATAACCATTGGATTTTTACCTATTTTCAAAAGGTTATGACAATGAACGATATAACAGCGGGTGCTTTTTTCTCGTTTACATTAGCCATACTGCTTCTTTTTGCCGGTAAGGGCGCTTTAGCAAGGGTGAACGTATTAAGACAGTACAGTATTCCTGAGCCCGTTATCGGTGGTTTTCTGTGCGCTATGACCGTTGCGACTCTCTATTTTGTTTTTGACATAAAAATCACCTTTGATGTCAAAGTCAGAGACATTTTATTGCTGTATTTCTTTGCCGCTATGGGATTAAACGCCGATATAAAATCACTGTTAAATGGCGGTAAGCCTTTGCTCATTTTGGTGTGTCTTGCCGCTTTTTATATCATGCTGCAAAACAGCATTGGTATGTCGGTGGCGGCCGCCTTTGGTATGGATCCCAAAGCAGGATTAATGTCAGGTTCAGTGTCGTTGATTGGTGGCATTGGCACCACATTAGCTTGGGCGCCTACGTTTGTTGATACCCTTGGTATAAACAATGCTATGGAGTTAGGTATTGCTAGCAACACCATAGGCTTGATCTTCGCCTGTGTGGTGGGTGGCCCTATCGCCCAACATTTAATGAAAAAACATTCCCTTTCTGGTAACAACGAACAAACATTAGATATTGGACAGAGCTACTCTCAACCCTCGGAAATGGTCGACAGTTATAGCCTGTTATTTGCATGGTTACGTTTAAACTGGGCATTGATGTTAGGATACGGCATTAACTTAGGCTTAGAGCATGTTGGCATTGAGTTACCGCTTTTCGTCTCTTGCTTGATGGCGGGTATCCTATTAGGTAACCGACTCTATACCATTGTTCCTAAACAAAAAGTAGAAGGAAGCGATCGCGGTTTATCTATCATTTCGGATATATGCCTTGGCTTGTTTATTGTGATGGCGCTTATGGATTTAAAAATCTGGGAGCTAAGTGGCTTAATGGGCTACTTATCGGTTGTGATGAGCTTACAAATTGTCGTTTCTGTGCTGTTTGCGGTATTTATTGTGTATCGATTAATGGGTAAAAATTATGAGTCTGCCGTAATATGTTCCGGCTTTGGTGGCATCACTTTAGGCTCAACAGCTACCGCAATTGCCAATATGTCAGCGGTCACCAAACAGCATGGTGCTGCTCACCAAGCCTTTATCGTTGTGCCACTAGTGTGCGGCTTTTTTGTGGATATTTTAAACGCCATTGCTATCAACTTTTTTATCTCTCTATAAACACGGAAAGGGCCACAGTTCTACCTTGAACTCTGGCCCTCTATTATGCAAAGGGAAGATTTAATACCATATAGGGACCCTCTCTTGTTGCAAGAGGCAATTATGATACTCCTGCTTTTTTGTGCTGAGTTACCCTGAGTTCACCGTAATATTGGTACTACTTGAAATCACAATCCCTAGCTTTTTCATTCGGCTTCTTAGTGTATGCGGATTAATATCAAGCGCCTCTGCTGCACCATTAGCGCCTTGTATCCTGCCATTGCACAGCTCCAGTACTTTGATAATATGCTGGCGGTTCACTTCCTCTAAAGTCGCTAAAGTGGTCTCCACTGGTAACACCTGCCTCGAAATAGGGGTCAATGCTTGTTGCTCTTTTCGCGTCTTCTCCGGTAAGTGGAATCGAAGCTCACTACCTCGACAACGGATCACCGACCGCTCTACCACATTAGAGAGTTCACGAATATTTCCTGCCCAGCGATGTTGTTGTAAGCGCTCTATCTCACCCACCGCTAATGTCATGGGTGGCAAATTTAATTTACGGCAGTTTTGATACACAAAAAAATCCACAAACAGAGGAATGTCATCAAGGCGGTCACGTAATGGTGGAATAAGGATGGGGAATACACACAATCGATAATACAAGTCCCGTCTAAAACGGCCATCTTCCACCATTTCTTCTAACGATTCATTGGTGGCCGCAATCACCCTCACGTTAACCTGGATAGTTTCACTCCCCCCTACTCGTTCCAATTCGCCATTTTGTAACACTCTTAATAACCGAACTTGTGCCCCTTTTGATAATTCCCCTACTTCATCTAAAAAGATGGTGCCATTATGAGCTCGCTCAAAACGTCCAGCACTTTGCTTTATCGCCCCAGTAAACGACCCTTTTTCATGGCCGAACAGTTCGCTATCTAGCAACTCCTCAGGGATGGCACCGCAATTCACTTTAATAAAAGGCTGATCACTACGTTGCGAGCGCTGTTGAATTAGGCTGGCTATCACATCTTTACCTACCCCTGTTTCTCCTAAAATTAATACTGGGGCGGAGGTTTCAGACACCTCTTCAACGCGAGACATCACGAACTTCAGTCCGCCGTGCTCACCAATCACCTTAATAGCGTGGTTATCTATGACTTGATGCTTAAGCTGACGGTTTTCGTTAAGCAGTTTATCGTGCATCAAAAGTAGGGTTTTATGTTTGATGCTATTGGACACCGCAATACCAAATGGCGAATTTAACGCAGCAAACCATTGTGCATTCTTTGCGATAAAGCGACCACGACCTCGGGACAATAAAGCAATATCACAGATGCGCTGCTCACTCACTGTTACTCGAGTGATCATATGTGAGTATGTCTGTGCACCATATATAGGTTGTAAATGCTGCTCTACTAATGCACTAACAGGGTCGCTTTCAGCGTCATTGATTATCTTGGTACTTTGCGCGTGTTCCCAACGGGTAATGTAGCGCTCATCTTCTGGTATAGGGATTAATATATTGCAAAATTGCCCGCTATTGGCATCGGCAGTGGCGTAAATTCTCAACGAGCATAGAGATTCATCCCATAAATGAACAGAGATCACATCGCATGGCATGACAGTTTTTAAAAAAGAAGCGCATTGTGCTAACCCTTCTTCTATATTAAGGGAGCCTGTGAGGGCTTCTATTGCATGTCTGTAAAAATAATTTTTATCCATAGGGTTCGGTTTTTCTTATGTTTATTGTAATTATTCCCGAATATAAGCACCAAACGGGTGTTCTTTATTTAATCAGGCAATATCTCTACTTAAATATGATGTAAGTCTCAATATTTCAGACAATGAAAGTTGCAAATACAAACCTAAGATTGAAACGTTTGAATACGCTTATTTCTCCGCCTTAATCCCTAAAGTATAACTGTGGTATAGGATATATCAGCACTAAATATCCACCAAGTTGGATATATCACAGTGTGATATTGAGTGCCTATATCTGAATTGATTTTAATCAAGTTTGTGTTATTTATCACAGCGACTCATATCGCATATATTATGCTTAAATGTTGGCATGGAAGTTGCTCATATATAAGTAATATATACGTGGAGTACGCCAATAATGAAAATAACAAGTATCGCTACCGATAAACAATTTAAAATTATGTTGTTTGGTCTAGCGCAGACTCTTAAGTTACTCGCCCTAAAAGACCGAAAATTTAAGTCACTACTAGAAGAAAAGAATTTTTCCGCTTCTATCTGTATCAGAACCGAAGATATCGGCCGAACTTTCACTTTACATAACGGCAAAGTGAGTTCTGTTGGCAAAAAGGATCTTTCCGCTGATGTGGTTATGGTTTTTGATACCACTGACGACGCGATGAAAGTCATGGTCCCTTGGCGAGATTACCAAGAAGTCGTCGATATCATGAAACTGTTTAAGATGGATGCAACAGGTGACGAAGAGTTAGTGGTTCATTTAACCAAAATTCTTGGCAGCATCGTCGATAACCAAGTGAAATATGGCACGAAAATGCCCGACGGCACCATGCGTTATGTGAATAACACTAATGGTGGCCCTGTTTTTGTGTATGTGAAAGATGACAAAATCATTCGCATCACCCCTATTGAACTGGCTGATGAAGATCCTGATCCTTGGACGATTCGCGCTCGTGGACAAGAATTTACCCCAGGTAGAAAAGTCACCGTTAGCCCTCACACCCAAGGTATTAAGTCCACCATCTATTCCAAAGATCGCATTCTTTACCCAATGAAGCGTGTGGACTTCGACCCTTATGGAGAAAGAAACCCGCAAAATCGTGGTATTTCTGGTTATGAACGCATCAGTTGGGAAGAAGCCACGGATATCGTAGCCAATGAAATTTCACGAGTGAAAACCGAGTATGGTCCAGGGGCAATTATGAATGGCTCGGGTTCACACCATACTTGGGGCAATTTAGGTTACTGGCTATCGGCAAGACCTCGCTTTTTTAATGCCATTGGCACCTCTTATGTTGTGCATAACCCTGACAGCTGGGAAGGATTTTACTGGGGGGCGATGCACCATTGGGGGAACTCAATTCGTCTAGGTGCTCCTGATACCTATTCCACGGTAGAAGATGCCCTGAAAAACTGTGAAATGATCGTTTTTTGGTCTAGTGACCCTGAGTCTACCAGTGGCGTATACGGCGCGATGGAAGGCACTCAGCGCCGTCTTTGGGCGAAACAATTGGGTATTGAATTTGTTCACGTTGACCCATTTTTTAACCATACCGCCGCTTTATTAGGTGGTAAATGGATAGGCAGTAATCCTGGCACCAGTAACGCCATGGCGTTAGCCATCGCTTATGTGTGGATGGAAGAAGGCTTATACGACAAAGATTTTGTCGAAGACAAAACCGAAGGGTTTGCACAATGGAAAGAGTACGTTTTAGGTAATGAAGATGGCGTCCCTAAAACTCCAGAATGGCAAGAAAGCGAAACGGGAGTACCGGCTCATGATGTACGCGCCCTTGCGCGGCGTTGGGGTAGCAAACGCACCTATCTTGCAGCAGGTGGTATCCAAGGGTTTGGCTCAGCTTGTCGAAGCGCAACGGGTGCTGAGTGGGCTCGTTCTATGGTGTGCTTAATGGCTATGCAAGGCATAGGTAAACCGGGTGTGAATATGGGTTGCTTGCAACAAGGCACACCGGTAGATACTCGCTTCTTCTTCCCCGGTTATTCTGAAGGCGGTTTATCGGGAGACTATGAAGGAACAGGGCTTGGTGTCAACATGTATCAACGTATGCCACAAGTGCTCACCATGAATACAGTAGCGCAAAAGGTGCCACGTCTACGTATCCCTGAGGCCATTATTGACGGAAAAACGTCTGGCTATTTCACCGATACAAAGTCCATTGAAGGGCAATTTTCTGAGTTTAAGTACCCCGCTCCCGGTTATGCTCCTATCAAGATGTACTACAAATATGGTGGTTCCCACTTTGGTACTATGAGTGACAGTAACCGTTATGCGCATATGTATCGCAGTGAAAATCTCGATGTCGTTGTAAACCAATCAATTTGGATGGAAGGTGAAGCACATTTTGCCGATATTATTCTGCCCGCTTGTACTAACTTTGAACGTTGGGATATTGGTGAATTTGCCAACTGTGGCGGTTATATTCACCATTGCTACACCCAAACTAATCACCGCGTGATTACCATTCAGCACAAGTGTATTGAACCTTTAGGTGAATCTAAGTCTGATTATGAAATATTCAAAATAATTGCCACTAAAATCGGGCTCGGCGCGTACTACTCTGAAGCCTCATCTGAGCTTGAGTGGGCTAAGCGCCTGTTCTATGGCACGGATCTTCCGAAAAAAGTGTCGTGGAAAAACTTCCTCAAAAAAGGCTATTACATCGTTCCACCACCAAAAGAAGAAGACCGCGATCCTGTGTCATGGAATTGGTATTACGAAGGGCGTAAAAAAGATGTGCCTGAGATGAACCCATTGCCTTCTGGCTATAAAGAGGACTTCAAAAAAGGGCTGCAAACACAAAGTGGTAAAATTGAGTTTGTGTGTAATAGCCTGAAACGTTTTGACGCCAATGATCCTGAGCGTCCAATAATGACTAAGTATATCCCTTCTTGGGAAGGTCCTCATTCTGGTGAGCTGTATGAAAAATACCCACTACAAATGATCTCTCCACACAGCCGTTATAGCTTCCATACCATGATGGATGGTAAAGATTCACATATTAACGACATCCTCGATCACCGTGTAGAAATTGATGGGTATTACTACTGGATCATCCGCATCAATGAGCAAGATGCTCAGTCTCGTGGTATTAGTCACAATCAAATAGTCGAAGTCTTTAATGACCGTGGTTCGGTTCTTTGCGCCGCCCATTTAACTCAGCGAGTACCTAAAGGTACCGTCCACTCTTATGAGTCATCGGCCTTGTACGAGCCGATTGGTGAACCAGGAAAATCACCCGATAGAGGTGGCTCAGTCAATGTGCTGACACCAAGTCGACCAATCATTAAAAAATCTCACTCTACGGCATGTAACTCATGCCTTGTAAATATCCGTGTTTGGGAGGGCGAATAATATGTCTAAATGGAATCTAATTGTCGATGTAGAGCGTTGTGAAAATTGCAATAACTGTTTTCTAGCCGATAAAGATGAATACTGTGGTAACGACTTCCCAGGTTATACAGCAGAGCAACCTCGTCACGGTCATCGCTGGATTGATATTAAGCGCCGTGAACGCGGTAGTGGCTCTCTTATTGATGTGGCCTACATGCCGACTATGTGTAATCAATGCCAAGATCCCACTTGTGTGAAGATGGCGCAAAATGGAGAAATTTACCAACGTGAAGACGGTATCGTTATTATCGACCCAATTAAAGCAAAAGGAGCGAAACGACTTGTTAAATCATGTCCTTATGGACATATTTGGTGGAATGAAGAGTTAGAACTGCCGCAAAAATGGTTCTTTGATGCCCACCTACTTGATAGTGGCTGGAAAGAACCACGTTGCGTACAATCTTGCGCTACAGGTGCATTAACTTCAATCAAAATTGATGATGACAAAATGGCAGATAAAGCGAAACAAGAAAACTTAGAAGTGTTAGAGCCTGAACATAATACTAAACCACGTATTTGGTATAAGAACCTTTACCGCTTTAATAGCGAACATATTGCAGGATCAGTGGTCGTCAATACCAATGGCATTGTGGATTGTGCAGAAGGGGCCACGGTGACGTTATATTGTGATGGTACTAAAGTGGCAGAGCAAACGACTGACTTCTTTGGTGATTTTAAGTTTGATGAACTGGCCGCCAACTCCGGCAGTTACCAGCTAGAAATTACATTCAATGAGCATGCTTACAAGCATACCCTTGAATTAACGCAGAGCATCAACTTAGGGGCGTTACTGGTCAACGCCTAACCTCCCTCTTCTAAAGACCACAGTATGCGACTACTGTGGTCTTTTTTATTGCACCGTCTATTATCTACCCTGACTTTCCCATCCCAATGATGGCCTTGCCTCTCACGCCTTTATTACCCTCTCTTTGTAAAAATAAGACGCTCTACTTAAGCTCATACTGGAATTTTTTCATTATTATACTAATCACACTAAGTAAGTGATCAGAAATAGCGCAAGAAAGGTATGACGCTAACAGCGCTATAATGCTCCCCTTACCCTTGCTGTTCATCTTTCATCATAGACAGGGCGAGGATCGCAAGAATAAGGACCACCACGAACGCAAAGCAGTGACCATTTAACCCACAGCCTTAATAGCAACAGACCGTTTGATGAGGAAAATAAGGTCTTTTGGCTTTGGCTTAAACGATCCTACCAGCCATCTCGTCAGTCATAAAAAATGGCACATAGAGATAGCGGCAATAGGTCAGGAAAACATTAAATAGAGGTGGCTAACTAAGGGGGAGTTAATGCTGAAACAAGGCTTATTTAGGTTAAAATTAGCTTAATTCCAGATAAAAATAGTATGCCATAACATAAGTTATACATGACTTTTTGATCAATCTTATCTAATAGGTACACCCCCATCTTCACACCAATAGGCGCTAAAGGCATAAGAACTAAAGAGGTCAGCAGATTTTGCGTATTAAAGCCCCCTAATAAAGAGTAAGGAACCAACTTAATTAAGTTCATTAAGCAGAAAAACAGCGCCAATGTCCCCATTAGTTGTCTTTTCGGAAAACCTTTTGGATAGATGTAGATACTGATTGGTGCACCACCAGAATGTATAGCTGTGCTCGCGACCCCTGATAAAACGCACATGACTCTCGCCATCGTATTTGAAAGACACTTAACCTTATGAGTTAAAAAGTAATTTATTGAAAAAGCCAATGATAACAGACCAATGAAAATCGCAATAAAGGATTCATCAAGCATCCCCATAAATAACGATGCGAGAACAATACCTAGCACGGCAGGTGGCAACATAAATTTAATTTCGCTCATCAAAACATTTCGTCTATGCTCACTCACGGCGAATAAATCCATAACACACAAAATAGGAAGTAATATAGAAGCGGCTGTTTGAGGTGATACAACAAAACACATAATTGGCACTGAAATTACCCCTAAAGCGCCACCAAAGCCTCCCTTGGCAATACCATAAATTAATACTGCAGGAATGGCCACCATATAAAAATACACATCAGTTATCATATAAACACCCACTATATTCTCCATGATGACACACCTATACAATATTTATTTACTTGTTGATTTTACTAAAAGTCAAGAATGATGCATTCTTTTGCGGATATTTTGAAGGGGTTTAAATCTTAATTTTTGAGTTACTTAATGAATAAAGATGAAGTGTTAACACACTCCATCTTTACTTGGTAAATAAATCACACATCATTTAAATGGTTTCCCTATTCATCATATATATCGTGAGAATAGGGAATCAATAGCATTATTGTTAGTCGTTTTTATTTTCTTCGTTGTCCACTTCACAATGTTTAGCATAACGCATTGCAAACATATAGAACACAACACCAAATCCAATAACGCCGGCCATCCATATTTTGGTAAAAGCATCTAAGTCCATTATTTAGCCTCTTCTTTTTTAGCGATAATTTTAGAGATTAGGGTAAATAAAACTACAATCCCCATGATGGTTCCAAATGCGGTCAGGAATAACTCTAAAGCTAGATTCATTATACATTCCCCTGTTGAGGTTTAAGATTGATAGATTCTTTTTGTTTCTGCTCTTTAAAGAAAGCAGGTCTAGAGTGTTTCACTAGCAAATTACCTATGACGGTTGTCAGTAGTGCAACAATTGCAACAATGTGAGCATTTTCTAATACCGATAAACCAAGTGAGTGTTTGATGTCGGTGAAAGACCATGCCAAGTTCACAGCCCAAGAGGACATCACTACCATGTTTGCGACCATTAAATTGCGCTTCCAGAATAGACCGGCAACAATAATGAAGAAGAAAGGTACTAACCAAGCGAATAACCAAGTGATACCTAGAATCACATTTGGTTGTAGGAACAATGTCATGCTCGCTGCAATCAAACCGATGATGATAATAACTTTACGAATCAGATTTTGTTCTTGTTTTGCAGTTAAACCACCTTTCACATTTGCACCGATGATATCTTTGGCAAATATCGTTGCTGGCGCCAATGCTGACATAGCAAAGGTTGATAGGATTGCGCCTAAGAAACCTGCTTGCAGTAATATCACAAGCCAAGTTGGTAATAATTCTACAATTAATGTTGCACCAGCCAATTTAGGTCCAAGTTCTGCAAACTCAGGAATCGTTGCAGCAGCTAAGCCAACCAATACTGGGAATACACCGAACAAACCGTTAATCGGTGCCGCAATCCATAATGAACGTTTAATGATTTTTTCATTCTTCGCCGACATTGCAGACTGCATACCCTGTTGGTTCACCGATTGAGAGAAAACCACAGAGAAGATAGCCACTAGAGCGAAGCCAACTAAAAGATCGGGTGTTGCTAAAATTGAAAGTTTGAACTCTTCTCCACTATCAACATAATGCTGACTAACACCTTCCCAACCACCAGGCAGTACGAACGCAAGATAGATGCCCGCTATAATAATAGAGCCGTACATCACAACCGCATTCACTAAGTTAACCCACATGGTTTGCTTAATGCCGCCCATTGTTACATAAGCGGTACCAAGTGCAGCACCTAAAACAGCCGACCAACCTAGAGACCATCCTGACATTGCAGAGATACCTATACCTAGCGCTTGAGTCTCTAAGGTGACTAGACCAAACACAACCATAGCACCCACACAGGCGGTATAAGTTCGTAATTGCTTGTTATAAAGTTTGCCTATAAGTTCTGGTATGGTTGCACAGCCAATTCGGCGAATCCAACGACCCGTCCCCACACAAATGACACAAATTAAAATGGTATGAGCAAAACAGAACCACAGTGCTACAGCCCCAAGTACAAATGACATTTCCATTAGGCCATATACGTGAGCTGAACCTAAATAGGTAATTGCAAGGGTAACTGAAAACATGGCTATACCAGTATCGCGTCCACCAAGAGCCATATCAGTGACTTGGTTCGTTTGTTTCTCTTTCCACTTCAAATAAATGCCAATGCCACCGATTACGATTGCATTATATAACAGTACAACAAGCAGTATATTACTCATATTTACCTCTAATAATTTGTAGGGATATATAGTCTAAAAAATCATTATCAATAGTTTAGATTTATTGTTATTTGAGTAAATAATACGTTGGATATTAAATTAAAAAATTGAAGTCGCTCACTACAAATTTATTATTAAATTGCATAAAAAGGAACAGCTTTCCCACAGATGAAGAACGTAATTTAGTTACACAAATTACTCAAATACTTTCAGTTTTTCTCTATGATTTGACAATAAATGTTCTTTAAATGCACTTACCGTACTCGTCATAAAACGTTGCGGTGGATAGTACAAATTTAAGAACCAATCGTCCGTCTCATATTCAGTTAATAACTCAATTAATTGACCACTACGAATGTATTTCTTCACTAGGAACTCAGGTAAATATGCGACCCCTGCCCCATTTAACACTCCAGTGGTGATCATTTTGGCATCGGACAGTTCAATAGTTTTATTGACCGTGATTATTTGAGCTTCATTGCCTTTTTTGAACACCCAGTGATTCTTACCACTGAGTGACTTGGAGTATAAACAACGCAGCTCCGTCAAATCTTCTGGGACCAAAGGTTCACTGTTGTAGCGGATAAACTCAGGTGAAGCCACTACGACAAATCGCTCCGACAACAAGTTTCGACGCACCAGGTTTAGTGCTTCTTCTTTAGCAATGGCCGAACCAGCAATGGCTGAAATAATAAAGTCATTATCTTTATGCTGCTCTAAACCCCTTGGAGAGATAGTCATTTGAATATTTACCATTGGATTTTCTCTAACAAATTCAGAGATTAATGGTAAAATTACATTTTCAGCGTACACCGGACTACTACAGATTCGAACGGTACCGCGCTTCTCTTGTGTGAACTGCGTCAATTCATTTTTCAATATCTGCATATCAGAACTAATGTGCTTAAATGTATTGTATAAATGCTCACCGGCTTCCGTTATACGGTTCACTTTATCATTACGTCGATATAAGGATACATTGAGTTCAGACTCTAGATCGGAGAGCCATCGAGAACCTGTGGAGGTTGAAATGTTCATGACTTCAGATGCTTTAGTCATCGAGCACGCTTCGACTAACACAGTAAAAAACATCATTTGCGCAACCAATTGTGGTTCAACTGGTTCGTAAGAGGCCGGTAAGATATTGGTTGCTTCAGTCATTTTATGCTTACATATCGAAAATTTATGCCTTCGAATTTAGACTTAAAACATTCACATTACAACAATATTACAGAATTCTGTGATGATACTTTCATATTGAACATGTAATATAAGACGAACTTAACAAGTTGACTTTAATCATTGGCTTAACCACTCATTTCACTAACTGCTACCTATGTTTTACTACCTAAAAAAGTGTGACGCATGCTGTCATTAACTCGATTCATATACCTAATTTGTATATTAAAAATTTAGCTTTTTAATGTAAGCATTAGTTAACTAAATTAAGACTATCTACGTTGATATTAATAACAAAAAAAGAGGCTCAATAATGAGCCTCAAATATGATGGAACTATATTTTTATTTTATTTAAATTCATTTACACCTATTATTTATACTCTTTCCAAGAAGGGAAGTTCGCTTTATTCAGATTTAAAATTTGACGAGTTTCATCTGGCGTTGCTATTTCTAAGTCATTCAGTCTTAGCATCTCTTTAGTGCGCTCAACAAACTCAACGTTTGATTTAGCTAATTGACCACGACGGAAGAGTACATTGTCTTCCATACCAACACGTAGATGACCGCCAAGGGCAATAACCGCATTAATCATTGGTAGGTGATTACGACCAATACCAAGTGCGCCCCATGTAAAGCTCGTACCCCAGAAGCGACGAACTTCATCTAGCATTTGCAGTAAAATATGCACTTCTGCAGGTGACCCACCAGCTGCACCTAGTACAAACTGGAAGTGAGGAGCGGTGAATGGGTTAGCAATTTCTTCAGTGCCTTCTTCGCGCTTAGCGTTAGCTTTGTTAATTTGGTCACGGTAGAATTTTACGTTGTGGATCATACCGATATCAAAAATTTCTATTTCTGGAGTCACGTTATGTTTTGGCATTTCCACCAATAGTTTACTTAGGAAGCGTGGGCTATTTTCAAAGATAACCGAATGCATCCAGTTCATAGTACCCGCATCACAAGTGGCGATTTCAGGGCGCAACTCTTGGAATGGCAGCATACGAACTTCATCTGTTGCGGTAAGATCACCTGAAGTGGTTAGGTTCAAAACGATGTCACATTTTGCTTCACGGACCAGACCAACAACTTCACGGAACTTAGCGATATCCATTGAAGAGTTTGTTTCATCATCACGAACATGGATGTGGGCAATTGATGCACCAGCGGCATGACAGGCGATGATTTCATCTGCTTGCTCACGTGGTGTTAGCGGTACATATTCAGATTGCTCTTTTTTAGGAAAAGCACCAGTACAAGCGACAGTTAGGATACGTTTATTTGCTAGAGACATAATGAAACCTCTTTATTATTGTTTAGGTAGGGATACTTCCCGTAATTTGCTTTAATAGCCCTGCCACTATGGACAGGGCATTTGAATATTTGGTTATTTATTCGCGTCGTATGTGGTCAAAAACCGATTAGGCGTTTTCGTTTTCCACTACTAATGCCACACCTTGACCACCACCAATACACAGTGTTGCCAGACCAAAACGCTCATTACGTTTGGTGAGTTCATGCACTAGCGTAACTAGAATACGCGCGCCACTTGCACCGATAGGATGACCGATAGCAATTGCGCCGCCATTGACGTTGGTAATGGCAGGGTCAAGATCCAAGCCTTTTACAACAGATAACGCTTGAGAAGCAAAAGCCTCATTGGCTTCAACCAGGTTAAGGTCTCTGACTTCGATGCCGGCTTTACGCAATGCTTTTTCAGAAGCAGGTACAGGTGCATAGCCCATCACTTCAGGATCAACCCCTGCGGCTCCTTGAGAGCGAATGGTCACCATTGGCGTTAAACCCAATTGGGTGGCTTTTTCTTTGCTCATTAGCACGACGGCTGCCGCGCCATCATTAAGACCAGACGCATTCGCCGCCGTTACTGTGCCACCTTTTTTAAAGGCTGGACGAGGCTTGCTGATCGTTTCAATAGTGGCGCCAAAACGTGGAAACTCATCGGTATCAACCACAGTGTCGCCACGGCGAGAAGTGATCGTGTGCGGCGCAATTTCATCTTTAAATCGGCCAGCGGTGATGGCCGCCTCTGCACGATTTTGCGATTGAACGGCATAAGCATCTTGCTCTTCACGAGAAATATGGTACTTGCTGGCTAAGTTTTCGGCAGTAATGCCCATATGGAAATCACCAAACGCATCCACTAGGCCATCATTAAGCATGATATCGGTAAGCTGAGAGTGACCCATTTTGGTCCCCGTGCGGTGTGAATCAAGGATATGCACTGTGTTAGACATTGACTCAGTACCCCCCGCCACTACGACTTCTGCTTCACCTGTTTGAATTTGCAGCACGGCATCCATGACAGCTTTCAGGCCCGAACCACAGACCATTGACACAACATTGGCTGTGGCTTCATCAGGGATACCCGCATTTTTGGCCACTTGACGAGCAGGGTTTTGTCCCAGTCCTGCCGATAACACGTTACCAAAAATAACGTTATCCACTTGTTGTGGTTTTACCTTCGCCGACTGCAGAGCCGCTTTTACTGCCGTCACACCAAGATCGATAGGAGAAACGTTTGTGAACGCTCCCAAGTAAGAGCCAATGGCTGTGCGTTTTGCACTTACAATTACTACATCTTTCATATGATTACCTTTGCTTCAATTTTGTTTATTGCTGCTGTATTCACAGTACGTATTATTATTTTTTTAACTGCCGACGTTTTTTAAAGCGTCATAGATATTGATTCTATTTATGGATATAAATATCTATGAATCCTATTTACTTTGTGTAGGCTAGCGGTGGGATCCGCCAGCCTATTTTTTATTTAAATCAGAGGATTAGTGATCACCGTATGGGTAGATACGATCTTCACACTCAACCACTTGGTCAGCATCAATCACAGCCATTAAGCGCGTCATTGAGCCATCACCACAGTAAAGGTTTAATGGCGCACCAACGATATCAAAACGGCGTCCTTTAACTTTCTCAACTTGACCGCCAACGTTTTCCCAACCCACTTTACCGTTACCTAACAGCAGCTTATGGCAAGGTTCCCAAGTACCGTTGGACAAACCTTTCTCTTCAACCATGCCGTAAAGGTCGCGGTATGCCGCTTCACCGTGGATCTCCTTGTACATATCACGGTCAAAGTGTGCATATTCAGCCTCACCAAATTTTTCGATGTACTCTTTTTTCAGTGGGTAACCTGAGTAACCTTCAAGGTTCATAGACAGTCTTCCCGCTGATTTTTCACCAATTGAAGTATGCAGAGGGTGGTCTAGTGCTTGTTGATCAACACCGAGTGCTTTGATGTCATGCTTCATACACCAGTGACCAACAGAAGCGCCGACACCAGTGGCGTAGTGGTAATATTGCTTGCTGTCATCCCACAATTTGCACATACCAGTGTAAATAATGACGATCATGTCTTTTAGATCTGCAAACTCAAGACCTTCAACAGCTTCTACCGCTGCATCCATGTCTTCGGCCTTAATTAACGACCACTGAGGAAGATGAGACAGATCAAGACAAACCGCTTTACCACAGTAAGATTCCAGTTCCATTTCATGAGTGTAACGAGCACGGCGGCCGTCAAATTCAGTTTCAATTACGTGACGAGGAGAATCCGCATGAGTACCACAGTGCATTGGCATCTTAAAGAATTGAGTCAATACGCCAGATTTAGCTAGACCATGAGCACGAGTGATCTCAGGTTGAGGGAAATACGGCCACTGTGGAGACTGAGAGCCGATTGGGTGAGATAGATCGATAAGTACTTTGCCTTCAAAAATAGATGTCATGATAGTTACCTTCAAATTGTCGTCAGAGTCGGCTTGCTCTTACAAATCAACCAAATATGATTTTGGCAAGCCGTTGGTGTTGTGTATGCCAAGGATTAAGCTTCTAGCTCTTTCTCGCGGCGGTATTTAGTTTGGTCGATAAGGTACTTAAATAAGTTGGTCTTCGACTGCGCGGCTTGCTCAGGAGTCCAAGCCTGGAAGCCCTGCCCTGTTGCAAAGCCACTTTTCCCAGACTCCACTAACTCAGTCAGCTTTTTGCTTGGCTCTGTACCTGAGTAAAGATGTTCAAACATGTATTTATGAATGTTCAAACTCAACTCAGTGGACACCATGTCAGCATTTTCAAACGGTGCCAGTTGTGGTACTCGGAAACCAAATGAGTTTTTAATGCAGTCATCAATGGTTTTCGGGTCCGCAATGCCTTCGTCAAGCATGTAGAACGCTTCACGCCATAAT
The DNA here is from genome assembly GCF_024347075.1 of Vibrio rarus. Classification (NCBI taxonomy): domain Bacteria; kingdom Pseudomonadati; phylum Pseudomonadota; class Gammaproteobacteria; order Vibrionales; family Vibrionaceae; genus Vibrio; species Vibrio rarus. The sequence goes on along the minus strand of NZ_AP024900.1, from coordinate 1,144,172 downwards.
GCATGTTGTAGACGGTTGGCTAAGAAGCCAGGAACATCTTTCATACACTTAGCCGGGGCCTTACCACAGTCTTCTAGCATGTCGAAACAAGCTTGGAATATCGACTCGTCCGTATCTTCTGTACGAATCACTTCCACAAGAGGGATAAGGACCGCTGGATTCCAAAAGTGCATACCCACTACACGCTCTTTTTTCTCCACAACTTGGGCAATTTCAGTAATAGACTTGACTGATGTGCCCGAGGCAAAAATACAATCTGGACGTGCGTATTTCTCCATTTCTATGAAAGTGGCGTGTTTTACTTCCATCACTTCAGGCACAGACTCAAAAATGAGATCGGCATTTTCATAGGCCTCTATAGCGTCAGCTGTGATGTTGATTCTGTCTAAAATTTGTGGTTTTTGGCTCTCTTGTAACAGGCCTTCTTTAATGAACATGTCTAATTGACCGCTCATATCTTCAACAGCGGTACATTTGGCCACGTTGCGCGTTTTAATCGTCACATTACGGCCACCCGCAGCAAAGATTTGCGCAATACCCACGCCCATCATTCCTGAGCCACCAACAATGGTAATATTCTTAATATCTTGATGATTCATAGTCATTTCCTACCCTGCAGTGCAGCCGCCATCCACATAGATGATTTGGCCATTAATGAAATTTGAAGCGGGTGCTGACAAGAAAAGAACCAAACCAATCATGTCACTTGTTTCTGCCACGCGCCCCATAGGAAGACGCGCTAAGAAAGGCGCAATACGCGCAGGGTCTTCACAGATTTCTTGGGTCAATGGCGATTTAACCAATGTCGGTGCAATCGCATTCACGTTAATGGTGAAATTATTTTTCGCCCCTTTTAATGACCACTCAGTAGACAACTGCTTGGTTAGGCTATCCACGGCCGCTTTTGATGCTGCGTATGCACTGTAACCATCAGGGTGACCACAGAATCCACGTACTGAAGAAGTGTTGACAATTTTGCCGTGTCCTTGCTTCATGAAGTACTGACCAAAAATTTGGCAAGGAACGAGCGTGCCAGTTACGTTCACGTTCATGACTTGATTGAACTTGTCCGTTGGCATTTCTTCTGCTGGAGCACGGAAAGCCATGCCTGCGTTGTTAACTAAAATATCAATACGTCCAAAGCGGAAATCCACTTCATCTACCAACTCTTGAACACGTTGCGGGTCGGTAACATCGGAAGTGATTGCCACACATTCACCACCCACTTCACGTACAGAAGCCACGGTTTCTTCAAGGGTTTGCATATTACGAGCCGTTACCACTACTTTTGCACCGTGCAGTGCAAAGGCTTGTGCGTACGCTGCGCCAAGGGTGCCATTACCACCGGTAATGACGGCTACTTTGCCTTTTAAATCGAAAATATTTTGAGCAAATTCATTGCTCCAGGTTTTGGTCATCGCCATGTGCGCTTTCCTTTATATCTTTTAGTTAAATTTGATATTTCGTTTGCCATCAACCGTTACGAGGTTGAAACCGTCACTAGTACTGTTGAGGTAACGTTGGTCTTGTTAAGCACCTTGCGACCTTCATTAGGCAAAATGGCAATGGAGTCCCCTTCACCTAAAGTGAACTCTTGATCGTTGGCATCAATAACGGTGATTTCACCGCTTACTACAAAGTAGGTTTTTTCAAATTGAGCGCCAAATGTGCCCGCTTCGTACTGCATTTCGGCGCCACCATTAGGTAGGAAATGTGACAATCCCTGCCAAAATTTAGTGATACCACTTTCTGCACCTTGCAGCTTTAACGCGACCATGCCGTGGTGTGCCGGTGGGTTGTATGGATTGACATCAGTCAGACTAATTTGCTTCATTGTTATGCTCCGAACGTTACAACGTTTTCTGAAATAATTAATTCTGTTGCTGTTTTACTAATGACTTCTTCAATACTGCTGTGAGGGGCAACTTCTTTAAGTAGCAAGCCCTCTTTCACCACTTCTATCACTGCCAAATCAGTAATGATGAGGTTCACCTGTCCCTTTGCAGTCAGAGGTAAGGTACATTCATTTAATAACTTGCTTTCACCATGTTTATTGCAATGATCCATCATGATAATGACGCGCTTCGCACCACTAACTAGATCCATTGCGCCACCCATTCCAGCTACTAATTTATTAGGGATCATGTAGTTAGCTAGGTTTCCATGTCTATCTACTTCCATGGCGCCAAGTACAGTTGCGTCCACATGGCCACCACGAATCAGTGTAAAAGAGAGGCTAGAGTCAAAGTACGACGCTCCTTCAATGGCTGTTTTTGGAGAGCCTCCCGCATCCGTTAACTGCCAATCTTCTTCACCTTCATTTGGCGAACCTGCAATGCCTACCATTCCATTTTCTGACTGGAAAATGACATGTTTATCCGGGTCAACAAACCCTGCAACTAGAGTGGGCATACCGATACCAAGGTTGACCAAATCACCTGTATGTAATTCTTGAGCCACACGTTGCGCGACAAGGTTTCTCATTTGCTTTTTATCCATGTCGATTACTCCACTATGTAGTCAATTAATACGGATGGGGTGGTGAAGGACTCTTCGAGGTAGACTCCCGCTTCGACTATTTCGTCTGGTTCGACCAATACCAAATCTGCGGCGGTTGCCATTACGGGATTAAAATTTTGCGTGGTTTTGTTGTAGAGCGTATTGCCGTAAACATCACACGTAGAGGCTTTAAGTAATGACACATCTGCGTGACGAGGTAATTCCAGTAAGAATTCTTGGTCGTTAATTTCAATAATGCGCTTACCTTCTTGAACCAGTGTGCCGACACCTGTTTGTGTCAGTACGCCACCAAGACCGGAACCTGCAGCGCGAATTTGCTCAACTAAAGTGCCTTGAGGTACCAATTCAACATCCATCTCCCCTGCATTCATTTTGTCGCCTGCACTGCGATTTAAACCAATGTGAGACGCTATCAGTTTGCTGACTTTACCTGCCTCAATAAGCTTACCGACGCCACGACCTGGCAGGCCTGCATCGTTACAGATTATCGTTAAATCAGTGACTGGGCTTGCAACAATGGCATCAATAATTTTCTCTGGTGACCCTACTGTCATAAAACCACCAACCATTACCGTCATACCATCTTTTACTTTGGCTGCAGCATCTTCTGGGAATAAAACTGTTTTTATTAGCATGATACCTCTCGCTTTCGTCTCTATGGACGCTGTGTCTTTCGTTGCTAGAGATATTACGCTTGTCGTTATTTCGCGAGAACCGCATGAATGGGAAGGACCGTTACAACCAAGGGAAAGAAAAACTGACCAAGGTCAAAAACTCGACAGATTCGAGGATCAAATCACAGTTTACAGCACTAATTTTGCAGATATAGGATGGCACATTGCACAGGTGAGAGATATTTGAAATTCGGCCGTAGAAGCTGTGAAGTAGATCAATGCATTTGCAATGACTGTAATGGACTAAATGATGGTTTTTGATGATGAAAAATGCCATTCAACGAATTTTGCAGCATTTACACTCGACAATAGTGACGATAATCACACTGATTTGACGCCAAAGAACCCCCACACTCATAGACTTAAATCGGGCATATGGCCATGAGCTGGCAAAATAAGGGGCGTTACTCTTTCAATAGACACTGGCCAAGGCGCAGTGTCGCGGCGACGTTACGTGCCGTATTGACCAAATTACGTTCCGCCTCACTCAGTACTTGCTCTAACTCTTGAGGGGAACGCACGCTGCCAAACACACTGTGCATGACGCTATATAACAGATCCACATCTTCTCCTAAACTGCCCGCGATAGCGATACATGGCACTGCCAATTGCTGCGCACGCTTAGCGATGCCAAAAGGTGCTTTGCCTTGCAAGGTTTGATTATCCATTTGCCCCTCACCTGTGATGAGTAAATGGGCATCTTTTAATATTTGGTCGGCATTAAGTGTATCTAATACCATATCAATGCCCACTTTTAACTGCATATCAAAGGCCAAACTTAACCCTAACGGTGCCCCCCCTGCAGCGCCATAGCTTGTGGAGTGTCTATGATTCATACCACTATGTTGAGCGGCAATATCCGCAAAGTGACCCAGAGCGGCATCAAGTATGTGGATCTGTTGCGCTGTTGCCCCTTTTTGAGGACCAAATATGGCAGCAGCCCCTTGTGGGCCACATAAAGGATTACTGACATCACAGGCGACGATAAACTCCACCTCTTTACATCTAGGATGAAGCTGGGTTAAGTCCATATGGCTTAGGGTCATTAACTGCGCGCCACCTGCCGATATTTCGTCCCCCTCTACATTGAATAGTTTACCTCCTAGAGCCTGCAGTATCCCAGCGCCAGCATCATTGGTCGCACTGCCACCTAAACCCAGAACTATCTTCTCAACACCGGCATCTAACGCCGCTTTTATTAATAAGCCCGTGCCAAAAGAGGAGGTTAACAACGGCGCCCTTTGTGCGGCGCTGAGTCGAGCCAACCCTGAGGCTTGCGCCAGTTCGATTAAGGCACACTCTCTTGTCACTCCTTTTTTATGCTGGCTAAATTGCCCCCAATAGGCCTGACAAGAATGTCCTAATGCGTCGGTTGTCTCTATCTCATTTTTAAAGCCATTTAACGCACTGAGTAACACATCTACGGTGCCCTCACCGCCATCGGCTAATGGCAGTGTCACGTACTCGGCCTGCGGATAAACTTGCCGAAACCCTTGTTCAATACAATGGGCAACCGCACCAGCATTAAGTGATCCTTTAAAAGAATCCGGCGCAATGACAATTTTCATATGCTACGCACCTATTGCTCGTTTAATTTATTTAATAACGGGGCGAGATCAGAGAGAGTGGTCGGACGCACCACCCTAGCCACTTCAACCCCATCTTTTAATAGCACTATCGTTGGCCATAACTTCACCTTATAGTGCCGACCTGGCTTTTTCCCCTTGCCATCAAATAACTTAATATGCGGAAGAGTGGTATACCCTTTTAAACCTTCCTTTAAAACAAGTTCACCGGCCTGGCAATGGGGGCACCAAGGCGCGCCAAACTCAACAATGGCAAAAGATGCAATCCCTGCAATGTCTTCTATCGTTGGTGAGAGTTCTGAGTATTCGCTGTTGTATGCCAATGGATATTCATTCATAACGGATTCCTAACTACAGTGGGTATTCCTACCAATCGTACTAAATAACGGGTCATTCTAGCTTGTTAAAATACTCGATAACTGCGTTAGAATTTTTGATTGTAGAATAACGACTTATCGAAAAATTCTCCCTTGTTTTCGAGCGTTTTTCCAGTGCTATGTCTGATCACTTACTTAGTGTGATTGATACCACTACAGTATAAAAACGCCATAAAAAAAGCGACTCTTTCGAGTCGCTTTTCAATAAATTCTATGTGTAACACAGGCTTATTTACGTAATTTTTTAGGCTTACGCTTGCTTGGACCTGTGGTGGTGATGCGTTCTTCGTGACGACGAACAGCACGACGAATTTTTTGTGAACGAGAACGTTCGCGGTTACGAGATGTATTGCGTACATCTATCACTGTTGATTTTTCTGGCGCTAATTCAACAAGTTCACGTAAGTAGTTCACTTGTTTAAGATCCATTTCCATCCAACCGCCACGGGGTAATTTTTTCTCAAGGAAAATATCGCCGTAACGGACACGTTTCAAACGGCTCACGGTCGTATCTTGAGACTCCCATAAGCGACGCACTTCACGGTTACGGCCTTCGTTAATCACCACGTAGAAAGTATGATTCATGCCTTCACCGCCAGCGTAAACGATGTCTTCAAAACGGGCCATGCCATCTTCAAGTTGGACACCACGGGTTAAGTTACGAACTTTCTGCTCGTTAACTTCACCAAACACGCGCACTAAATACTCACGCTCTACTTGGCGACTCGGGTGCATCAGTCTATTGGCTAGCTCACCATCGGTTGTAAACAGTAATAAACCTGATGTGTTCGCATCCAAACGACCTACAGAGATCCAACGTGCACCACTAATTTTTGGTAAACGATCGAAAACTGTGCGACGTCCTTCTGGATCATGACGGGTACACAACTCGCCTTCAGGCTTGTAATAAGCAAGAACACGACACACTACTTCTTCTGATGCTTTAATGGAAACTTGATGACCATCAATACGCACAACGGCGAGATCATCTTCTAAGCGTTCTCCTAGCGTTGCTACCTGACCGTTAACGCTTACGCGACCTGATTTAATTAAACTTTCAAGTTCGCGGCGAGATCCATGACCTGCACGTGCTAAGATTTTCTGTAATTTTTCGCTCATTTATTTACCTTTGTGTCGTCTTCTCAGACGTCGATGAAGTAGTGGTTCGCCGAATTTTCGGGCGCGTAGTATCTCAAACTATCACTCGGAAATCACTCACTATTTATATTATGTTCAAACTCATGGTTCATCGATGTCACACTTCAATCACCCATTTTATTCAAATGGGGCAGGATCGCCGGCACCGCGACGAGATATTACAGGTTCGCCCTCACTAAAATCGATCACTGTAGTGGGTTGCTCCCCTAAATAACCACCGTTAATAATCAAATCTACGGCATGCTCCAATTTATCTCGGATCTCTTCAGGATCAGACTCTGTCACATCGCTTCCAGGAAGAATCAATGTCGTGGACATCATTGGCTCCCCTAACGCTTCAAGCAGATCAAGGGCAATTTTATTATCCGGGACACGAATACCAATGGTTTTTCTTTTGGCATTCATTAAACGACGAGGGACTTCTTTAGTGCCTTTAAAAATAAAGGTATAGGCACCCGGCGTATTATTTTTCAATAAACGAAAGGCACTGTTATCCACTCGCGCATACAGGGAAAGTTCCGATAGATCGCGACATAATAAGGTAAAGTTATGCTTATCGCAGATTTTACGAATGCGACATACTCGTTCCATCGCCGATTTATTTTCTAACTGGCAACCTAAGGCATATCCAGAATCGGTGGGATAGATAACCACGCCACCATTATGAATGATGCTGGCCGCTTGTGTGATAAGTCGAGCTTGTGGGTTATCGGGATGTACATAAAAATATTGACTCATCATATCTCCTCATGAGTACGCATCTTAACTCTCTGATGCTTTCGAATCAGCAAATTGTGGCCAACGACTCCAAACCGCAGTGACGCCAGCAGGTAGCCATAAATTTCGACCCAGCTCCATCCACGGTGAAGGGTAATGGAAGTCGGAACCTTGAGATGCTAATAGATTGTATTGTATAGCATAATCAGCCAAGTTTCTTCGCTCTTGTTGACTTTGTTGCGGTTGCGAAACCTCCATGGCGTCCCCTTTTGCTTCGACGAAGGCACTCAATAATCGCTTTTGCCATTTGGCGGTTAAGTCATATCGTCCTGGATGGGCAAGAACGGCAGTGCCCCCAGCAAGATGGATCGCCGTAACGGCTTCTGTCATTGAGCACCAAATAGGTGGCACATATCCGGGTTTGTCTCGGGTTAAGAAACGCTTAAATACTTGCTGCATATTTTTTGCATACCCCTTATCGACCAACCACTTAGCAAAATGCGCTCTGGTAACTGGCGCACCATCAGCCAACGCTTTCACCTCTGGCAAGGGGTCCACTTTTAGATGCTTGGACAAACGGTAAGCGATGAGCTCCGAGCGCTCAATTCGCCGTGCTTGCTGAGCGGCAATCAACTGTTGCAGAGAAGGGTTATGCACATCAATGTTGAGCCCTACTATATGGATATCTTTATTTGACCATACCGTAGAGATTTCGATACCGGTAATTAACTGAATATCGGCCTTGGTGGTTTGAATATACTCCAATGCCGGTTGAATACCATCCACAGTATCATGATCCGTGATAGCAAGAACCGCCACACGATGTTCAATGGCCCTATCTATAAGCGCTTGTGGACTGAAGCGACCATCAGACGCTGTGGTGTGAGAATGCAGATCAAATATCATAAAAGGCTTGACTTTCCATTGCTGTACTAGTTAACTAGTACGCATAAATTATTTAAAGGTTTAGCAATTCGCTATGAATACACACATGATACCTCAGCCTAGCCTAAACTGTCGCACATTCAGCGCAGTTTGTGTGCGTGCGTTTTCAGGGCAGTGGCGTTGGTGGTTCGATAGTAAAGCGAGCTAAATCTTGAGTGTGCCTAATAAAAACTCAAAAGCTCGCATTAATATGCGGGCTTTTTTTATGCCACTTTACATAATGAATACGTTTAGCATTAAATTGATTGCTTAAATTTCAAACGACTTTTGCATAATCATTTTTGGGTGGAACAACAGAATATGAGAGTATGTGATGCAAAGAACCAGAAGCTTACAAGGAGGTCTTGTGAATAAGACCATAAATCTGACCACGCAAGGGCAACTAGATGTTGTGCAACGTGACGTCCTCTATACACAAGATCCAACGGAACTCTTTCATCATTTATGTGACAATAAAGATGACACTCTTCTTCTTGAATCTGCCGAAGTGGAATCAAAAGAAGACTTAAAAAGTTTGTTACTCGTTGATGCTGCTATGCGCATTGAATGTCGTGGCCACCAAGTGGTACTCACCGCTAACTCTGACAACGGCCAAGCTTTGCTGGCGCGTGTGGTGTCTAATCTCAACCCGCATTTCATTGTCAGCACCACGCCAAGCAAACTTACTGTTCACTTTGAAGCCCCTAATGATAATTTAGATGAAGACAGTCGCCTTCGTCAGCCATCCTCATTTGATATGTTGCGCATTGTAAAACAGAGCTTCAATTGCGATGAGCATGATCCACTAGCCTTATACATAGGTGGCTTATTTGCTTATGACTTGGTGGCAAATTTTGAACCATTAGGTGACGCGGCGCAAAACAGCCAGTGTCCTGATTATGTGTTCTATGTGGCGGAAAGCCTCATTGTTATTGACCACCAACAGCAGCAAGCGCACCTCATTGGTACCCTATTTGATGCCAATGACAGCACTCGCGCCTCGTTAGAGAAAAAGCTTCGTTCTATTGAAACTGAAATGCAGGTCATTCAACCAACACCTGAATCAGTAAAATTGCCGCAGTGTGATGTGACTGTTAGTGTCAGTGATGAAGAATTTTGCCGCACGGTACAAGATCTCAAACAGTTTGTGATTAAAGGGGATATTTTCCAAGTTGTCCCTTCTCGATATTTCTCTCTTGAGTGCCCATCGCCACTAGTGGCGTATAAGCACCTGAAAAAAAGCAACCCAAGCCCTTACATGTTCTACATGCAAGATGAGTTGTTTACTCTGTTTGGCGCCTCTCCAGAAAGTGCGCTGAAATATGAAAAAGAGAGTAACCAAATCGAAATTTACCCTATTGCGGGTACTCGCCATCGCGGTAAAAATTCAGACGGTAGCATTAACTTTGACCTCGATAGCCGAATCGAATTAGAGCTACGTTCAGATCGCAAAGAAAATGCCGAACACATGATGCTGGTGGATTTGGCGCGTAACGACGTAGCGCGTATTTCTCAAGCGGGTACTCGTCATGTGGCCGACTTGCTCAAAGTAGATCGTTACAGCCATGTGATGCATTTAGTGTCTCGCGTGGTAGGTCAACTTCGCCAAGATCTTGACTCGCTGCACGCCTATCAAGCTTCCATGAACATGGGCACCTTAACCGGCGCGCCAAAAATACGCGCTATGCAACTTATCCGTGATGTGGAACAGCAACGTCGTGGCACTTATGGTGGTGCGGTCGGCTATATGACAGGCCGAGGCGACTTAGATACCTGTATTGTGATTCGCTCTGCTTATGTAGAAAACGGCATTGCCAAAGTACAAGCGGGGGCAGGTGTCGTGTTTGATTCAGATCCACAATCGGAAGCGGATGAAACTCGCACTAAAGCACAAGCTGTCATCAGCGCAATTCAAGCGGCTCACACAGAGGTGAAGCATGGCTAATATTCTATTTATTGATAATTTCGATTCGTTTACTTATAACCTAGTTGATCAATTTCGTACCCTTGGTCATCAAGTGACTGTGTATCGTAACCACACGGATCTTACTGTGTTGGAAGATACCTTACAGACGTTAGATAACCCGGTTATCGTACTTTCTCCGGGCCCTGGGGCACCCAGTGAAGCGGGCAATATGCCTAAAATCATTCAACAATTTAAAGGCAAAGTACCTATGATCGGTATTTGTCTTGGTCATCAAGCTATTGTGGAAGCTTATGGTGGCACTGTGGCAGGTGCTGGGGAAATCATTCATGGCAAAGTGTCGATGATGGAACATAATAACCACGCCACTTATATGGGTTTGCCCTCTCCTTTTGCCATTGCTCGTTATCATTCATTAGTAGCCACCAATGTCACCGATGATTTAACGATTACAGCCCAGGTGGATGGACTAGTGATGTCTGTAGTGCACGAACAAGACAAAATCTGTGGATTTCAATTCCACCCAGAATCGATAATGACCACCTATGGTGCGACACTTTTAGCTAACTCTATTGAGTGGGCTCTTGCGTCTGATGACCTTAGCCAACAGCAGTAACAAGGAAGAATAATGCAAGACATTCTAGAACAACTTTATCGTCAGCAAGCGCTAAGCCAACAGCAGAGCCAAACACTGTTTGATCAGATAATCAAAGGTGAAGTGGAACCTATTGTATTGAGCTCTGTTCTTACTGCTTTAAAAATAAAAGGGGAAACCCCAGCAGAAATTGCTGGTGCGGCAAAAGCGCTACTGGCAAATGCTAAACCCTTCCCTCGCCCTGACTATGATTTTGCTGACATTGTGGGCACTGGTGGAGATGGTTCAAACACCTTTAACATTTCAACCACGGCCGCTTTTGTTGCCGCCGCTGTTGGACTGAAAGTCGCTAAACATGGTAACCGCGGTGTTTCTAGCAAATCAGGCTCTTCAGATTTATTAGATTCCTTTGGCATTAATTTGGCCATGAGCGCGCAAGATACTCGCCAAGCGGTGGACGATCTTGGCGTGGCATTTTTGTTTGCTCCTCAATACCACCAAGGTGTGCGTCACGCCATGCCTGTGCGTCAAGCGTTAAAAACGCGCACTATTTTCAATATTCTTGGCCCTTTGATTAACCCAGCAAGACCCAACATTGAACTGATGGGCGTGTATGACGAAAGCTTAGTGGCACCCATTGCACAAACTATGCAGCAAATGGACATGAAGCGTGCTGCTGTAGTACATGGCAGTGGCCTTGATGAAGTGGCCATTCACGGTACAACCACAGTGGCAGAAATCAAAGAAGGCAATATTGAATATTACACATTGACCGCTGAAGATTTTGGTTTGCAAACCTATCCGCTCGAAGCGTTAAAAGGTGGCACACCTGAAGAGAACCGCACTCTAGTGACAAACCTGTTATCCGGTAAAGGAACTCCAGCACAAGAGTCTGCTGTGGCGGCCAATGTGGCATTACTCATGAAGCTATTTGGTCACGAAGATCTAAAAGCTAACGCTAAGCAAGCTATCGAAGCCATGCGCAGTGGTAAGGCGTTCCAACTTGTCGAACAACTGGCAGCAAGAGGTTAATTATGTCAGAGCACATTTCACAACATAACAAAGACATGGCGCAAGTACTGGCTAAAATCGTTGCTGACAAAGCCATTTGGGTTGCAGAGAGAGAAAAAGTTCAACCTCTGGAGAGCTTTAAAGCCTCGCTAACCGATTCTGATCGCAGCTTTTACAACGCCCTATCAGGTGAAGAAACGGCTTTTATTCTTGAATGTAAAAAAGCCTCACCGTCGAAAGGTCTCATCCGTGATGACTTTGATCTTGATTACATCGCCTCTGTATATAATAACCATGCCAGTGCGATCTCGGTATTAACCGATGAGAAATACTTCCAAGGCAGTTTTGATTTTCTTCCGCGTATCAAGAAACAAACCAAGCAGCCTATTTTATGCAAAGACTTTATGATCACCCCTTATCAGGTGTATCTAGCGCGCCACTATCAAGCGGATGCGATTTTATTGATGCTGTCGGTGCTTAACGACGAACAATATCAAACGCTGGCGACCATTGCTCACTCATTAAATATGGGCATACTCACCGAAGTCAGTAACGAAGATGAATTACAACGTGCCATTGATCTTAAAGCGCAAGTTGTTGGTATTAATAATCGCAATTTACGCGATCTCACCATCAATTTAGACCGTACTAAAGCTTTAGCACCGAAACTGCCACAAGGCACTACGGTAATTTCAGAGTCGGGTATATATAACCACCAGCAAGTGCGCGATTTAGCCAACTACGCTAACGGTTTTTTAATCGGTAGCTCATTGATGTCTGAAGAGAATCTTGAACTTGCTGTACGTAAGGTATTGCTTGGTGAAAACAAGGTTTGCGGTCTTACCCATGCTGATGATGCTACAAAGGCATATAATGCAGGCGCTATTTATGGCGGACTGATCTTTGCTGAGCAGTCAAAGCGAAAAGTAGATGAAGAAACTGCTCGTTTAACCATGAGTGGTGCCCCACTGCGTTATGTGGGCGTCTTCCAAAATCAAAGCTGTGAGTTTATTAGTAAAACGGCACAATCATTAGCGCTTACCGCAGTACAACTGCATGGCGATGAAGATGAGGCGTTCGTTAATGATCTTCGCCAGCAACTCGATAGCAGTACAGAAATTTGGAAAGCCTATGGGGTAATGGATGACATGCCATCCTTTATCAGCAATGTTGACCGTCATCTTTTAGATTCGAAAGTGGGCGCGCAAAGTGGTGGTACTGGACAAGCATTTGATTGGTCTAAAATAAACGATCTGAATGTCATGCTTGCCGGTGGACTCAATGCCGACAACATTGCCCAAGCATCACAATTGGGTTGCTTGGGGCTTGACCTCAATTCTGGCGTGGAAACGGCGCCAGGCAAGAAATCTCGTGAAAAGCTCGAGCAAGCTTTTGCTGCGATCAGACACTATTGATTCCATCGCCTGCTTTATAGAGCCGGCGTGACAAAAATTTTAAGGAAAAAATCATGGCAAAACTTGATGCCTACTTTGGAGAGTTTGGCGGACAATACGTTCCGCAAATCCTCGTACCTGCACTTGATCAACTGGAACAAGCTTTCATTGATGCGCAAGATGACGCTGACTTTCGTGCTGAGTTCATGCACCTATTACAAGAGTACGCAGGTCGCCCTACTGCGCTTACTCTTACACAAAATTTAACCAAAGGTACTAAAACCAAACTGTACCTTAAACGTGAAGACTTGCTGCATGGCGGTGCTCACAAGACAAACCAAGTATTAGGCCAAGCACTGCTGGCTAAACGCATGGGTAAAACTGAAATCATTGCCGAAACAGGCGCGGGTCAACACGGCGTTGCTTCAGCATTAGCTTGTGCTCTGCTCGGTCTTAAGTGTCGTATCTACATGGGCGCAAAAGACGTTGAACGTCAAAGCCCGAACGTGTTCCGTATGCGCTTAATGGGCGCGACGGTTATCCCTGTTCACTCTGGCTCTGCAACACTAAAAGATGCGTGTAATGAAGCACTGCGTGACTGGTCTGCTAGCTATGAAACAGCTCACTACCTACTAGGTACAGCTGCCGGCCCTCACCCATTCCCAACTATAGTGCGTGAATTCCAGCGTATGATTGGTGAGGAAACCAAACATCAAATTTTAGCTCGCGAAGGCAGACTGCCTGATGCCGTTATCGCATGTGTGGGCGGCGGCTCTAATGCTATCGGCATGTTTGCTGACTTCATTGAAGAATCTGATGTTCGCCTTATTGGTGTTGAACCTGCAGGTAAAGGCTTAGATACCACAATGCACGGCGCACCGCTGAAACACGGTAAACTGGGCATTTTCTTTGGTATGAAATCACCGCTAATGCAAGACTCTGATGGTCAAATTGAAGAGTCCTATTCTATTTCTGCTGGTCTGGATTTCCCATCAGTAGGCCCGCAACATGCGCACCTCAATGCCATTGGCCGTGCTGAATACGGCGCTGCTACCGATGATGAAGCCCTAGAAGCTTTCCAAATACTGGCTAGGAAAGAAGGCATTATCCCTGCCCTTGAGTCGGCTCACGCCCTCGCTTATGCCTTAAAACTGGCACACGATGAACCAGAAAAAGAACAACTATTAGTGGTTAACCTTTCAGGTCGTGGCGATAAAGATATTTTTACTGTGTACGACATTTTGAAAGAAAGAGGAGAGATATAATGGACCGTTACGCTGCGTTATTTGAACGTTTAGAAGCGAAAAGCCAAGGTGCATTTGTTCCATTTGTGACCATAGGCGATCCTAACCCACAACAATCTCTTCGCATTATGCAAACCTTAGCGGATGCTGGTGCCGATGCACTTGAGCTAGGTATCCCATTCTCTGACCCTCTTGCCGATGGTCCAACGATTCAAGGTGCCAACATTCGCGCCTTAGATAGCAAAACCACGCCGAGCATTTGCTTTGAATTAATTGCTAAAATCCGTGCGCAATACCCTGATCTGCCAATCGGTTTATTAGTGTACGCAAACCTTGTGTTTGCCAATGGCATTGATAACTTTTATCAAGCTTGTGCTAACGCTGGGGTGGACTCAGTGTTGATTGCTGACGTCCCTACAGGCGAAAGTAAAGAGTTTAACACTGCAGCGAAAAAAGCGGGTGTTCACGCTATTTTCATCGCGCCGCCAACGGCAACAGATGAAACACTAAAAGAAGTGTCTGAATTAGGTGGTGGTTACACCTACCTACTGTCTCGCGCAGGTGTCACTGGCGCGGAAACAAAAGCAAACATGCCTGTTGATCACATGCTTGAGCGCCTCGCTAAATTTGACGCGCCACCAGCATTACTTGGTTTTGGTATTTCTCAACCAGAACAAGTGGCTTCAGCAATTAATGCAGGGGCTGCGGGGGCTATTTCAGGTTCTGCTGTAGTGAAAATTATCGAGAGCAATCTTGGTGATGATGACAAAATGCTTGAGCAACTTTCAAGCTTTGTCACTAACATGAAAGCGGCAACTAATAAGTAGACATCTCCTTTTGAGATTCTTTACTTAATAGAAAAAACACACTAAAAGGTGATTGCCTTTAAGTGTGTTTTTTTATTTTAATTAAGCCGAATACTTGCCTACTTTTTAATACCCATCACAGTAATTAAGTGATCAGAAATAGCGCAGATAAAACACTTGATAACCCGTTAGATCACGAAGATTATTTGGACGGTAATCCTCCCATTAATAATTGCATTCAATCGTAACAAGTCTTTGTGGCATGGGTGTCACAATGAAGCAATCAAGGATGATTTCACGGCGTCTTGTGGAGATGACGCACATGATTGGTCAAAAAGCGTTCACTCATGCGCTCGCCCTAATAGAGTACTCTTACTTGTTACTCATTATTTAGTTATCTCTTTGCTCAAGTATTTCTTTAAATGCAAACATAGCATTTAAAGCGGCAGGAAAGCCTGCATATACCGTCATTTGCAATATGATTTCCTTCAGCTCTTCCTCACTGCAACCTACATTGAGCGCAGCATTTAAATGTACCTTAAGTTGAGGGGTACAATTACCTAAAGCCGTGAGTGCGGCAACGGTAGCAATTTCTCGAGACTTCAAGTCCAACCCTGAGCGGGCATAGATATCTCCAAACGGAAATTCAATGGTATATTTGGCTAAATCGGGGCAAATATCTTGTAGGCTATCAATAACATGCTGCCCTGCTTCACCGTCAATTGTTGACAGTAACTGTAGGCCCATCTCAAAACGTGAATCATTCATTTGTCTATTCCTGTTTAATTAATACAGGAGTAGCTTACAAGTTAGAGTTAGCTCTAAGTCAACTCACTTTTCCACTTTTATATAATGTGATTTTGTCTTCTAATGCACTGAGATGCAGGGTTTGTTGAGCAATGTGTTGTTTTAAGTTTTCTCTATGTCGCTCTAACAATGCTTGACGCTCAACAACTGAATCTTCACCTCTGTCTCTTAATTTTGCGTATTGTAGAATCTCATCAAGAGGCATTGCCGTTTCCTTAAGGCGTTTTATAAAACCTACCCACCTTAGATCTTGAGAACTATACACTCGGTGACCACTGCTATTTCGCTGCACATTTTTCAGCAAGCCTATTTTTTCATAATATCGAAGAGTATGAGATGACAACTCAACCAAGACCGAAAATTCTTTTATATTCATGTTGACCTCTAATAGTAAATTCTATTCTTATAGCAATTACAGCAGTAAATGAGCATCAATCGCGTAGGAAAAACACTGGCAAATTCTAGCATAGGGATTAAAATGCGACGCTAACGTCTATAGCTAACTTGAGTGACCTTATGCTTCGTGATTACACCTTTGATTGTCTTGTAACTATGCCCCGCCATGAACTGGAAGAGTTCGGCGCAAGAATGATCAGCAAAATGGTACCGGAAGATGTAATGAGTGAATTGTTCACTTTTGAACACGAAGAGGTGGACAGCGAACAACGTATGGTGTCTGCGCAACTTGATGCCAAATTACGTATGACAGGCATTGCTCTAAGTGAAATACAACAAGCCTTTGATGATTCAGAACACGCCAAGCAAAACAGTGTGAGAATGACCCGTTTGGTTCTATGGCATTTCTACGCTATCTCATTTAACTTAGAAGAAGCGATTTCTCTTGAAATACACTGCGAACAAGTTGAAAAAATATTACGCAATACCCCTCAAGACGCATTAGGTTGGGTGACTACCCTTACCGAATTACTGCACACCTACGCTCGTATTAATGCTGAACAAAACGGCTAAGTCCCTAATACACACATTTAAATACAAAGTGCGAGTATACCCCGTCCCTCGCACTCATTAACACAATACCAAGCATAAAATTAAACCTGTCATACCAATCACACTAAGTAAGTGATCAGAAATAGCGCAGGAAAAATTCTCGAAAACAAGGCAGAATTTTTTGATAAGTAGTTATTCTACAATCAAAAATTCTAACGCAGTTATCGAGTATTTTAACAAGCTAGAATGATCAGTTATTGAGTACGATTGGTATCACTTAAGTGTATTGAATTTCATGCTCTATATAGTCTTCTTCACTAAACCAAGTAACGCTACCAATATAGTCACTTTCATTGAGCTTGCTATCAATCACAGCGGCTAAGCGCGTGGTCATTCTAAAGCAACCTTCATCATTTTCTAACTCATCAAGCAACTCACCTACCATCGCTTGCGCGTCACTATCGAGTTGCAAATTCATATAATGCATTTATCTATTATCCGTTTAGCCCATACGGTTGATGTTACGCTAAGGAGGCAGTGATAACCACTGCTAGATGGCACAACTAAACTGATGATGCCATTATCTGAATGTAACAGGCAATGAGCACACTATCCTCAATACACTTGCTCAACTTAATCAGCCCCGAATATTGGATGTTCACCTCAGAAATTAATCTGGACACCCAAGTTAATTATTATTGCCAGCCATGTTAAATATTTATTCACATATGCAGTCAGAACCTGCCAGTTAGTCGTCACCAATGCCATCGGTCACGCACAATTTATCACTGACTCCTGCGGTTCTTTATTTGAATATTTATCGAAGAAGCTCACTCCCATTTTTTCACTTTGTCACCTCATGTTAGCCTTTGTTGAATTTGTAACAAAGCACTTACAAATACACACGCAACACATAGTCATCTGATTTCATAGAATCGAGCTACGTAACCGATTGCATCCATGCTTTTCCCTTCATAAGGGTAAACATCGTGGTATTTGTAGACATCTATTTTTATCTCGCATAATATTTGCGTGACATAGGTCACATGCGTGCTTTTCTCTTCTGACACATTCCCTGATATGGCAGTAAAAAGAGGCATACCCAAATTTGGGGGAAATTCCCCCACCACAATGCTTATTTAAGCAGTACTATTTACTCTCAGCACAAAAGGTAAAGGAAGTGTTAAAAAATAAAAAATTACTTGGCAACATAGGCGTGCAAGTTGTCATTGCTATGGTCCTCGGGACACTTGTTGGTGCCGTTATGGGCGAAGGCGCGACCGTTTTTGCACCTCTTGGCACTATCTTCATTAATTTGATTAAAATGCTTGTTGTGCCACTGGTTGCTGTTGCCTTAATTTCTGGTTCAGCTGGTCTTGGTGATAGCTCATCTGCAGGTAAAGTTGGTATTACTACTCTTGCCTTTTTTGCTGTTACTTCAGCGTTAGCTGTAGCGCTAGCATTGGTAATGGGCCACATATTTGAACCAGGCACTGGTATTGATATGGCATCTGTTGAGAGCATGTTCTCAAGTGAATACGCCTCTCAAGGTACTATCCCAGGTTTTTGGGATACCGTCACTGGCATGATCCCAACGAACGTTTTCCAATCTTTGAATGATGCGAACATACTGCAAATCTTAGTATTCTGTCTTTTCTTCGGTATCGCTGTTTCAAGTTTAGAAAAACAACGTCGTGATCCTCTGGTCAACGGTGTGAATGCTATCGTTGATGCAATGGTTTGGATGATCAATAAAGTAATGCTACTAGCACCTCTAGGTGTATTCGGTCTAATGGCTGATGCGGTAGGTTCATTTGGCTTTAGTGCACTCACCGTTGTTATTAAGCTCTTTATTGTTTATGTGGTGGCTATTTTGATTTTCGGCTTCATCGTATACCCTGCGATGGTGCATGTCTTAACCAAAACATCCGCTAAAAAGT
Source organism: Vibrio rarus (assembly GCF_024347075.1). Lineage (NCBI taxonomy): Bacteria > Pseudomonadati > Pseudomonadota > Gammaproteobacteria > Vibrionales > Vibrionaceae > Vibrio > Vibrio rarus. Next base: position 1,125,547 of record NZ_AP024900.1, on the reverse strand, counting down.
TCTTAGTGGCTATGAAAAAGCCACAAGCTGTTGCTCTATCGACGGCCTCTTCCATGGCAACGCTGCCTGTGAACATGGATACCGTTGAAAATGAACTCGGTGTAAGAACATCAACCGCTTCATTTGTTTTACCTTTAGGTGCAACAATCAACATGTCTGGTAATGCTATTTACTACGGCTTAGTGGCTATCTTCTTTGCTCAAATGTTCCACATTGACCTAAGCTTAGGCGCTTATATTGCAATCATCGCCACCTCTACTCTAGGTGCTGTTGGTCAAGCGGGCGTTCCAGGACCATCATTCTTAGTCGTAGCGGTATTGCTTGCTGCGGGTATCCCAATTGAAGGTCTACCATTGCTATTTGCCCTTGACCGTATCTTCGATATGATTCGTACTGCGTTAAACATCACAGGTGATGCCGCATGTGCTGTGATTGTAGATTCTTTACTAGAAGATGACGTTTCTGCCGTCGAGCAACAAGGTTAATCCTTTTACTGTTACATAAAAATATTAAGGCCTTATCGCTTAGCGATAAGGCCTTTTTTACAACTTGATTCACCTTAATGACACCAATCACACTAAGTAAATGTTCAGAAATAGCGAGTATTTTAACAAGCTAGAATGACCCGTTATTGAGTTCGTTTGGCATTACTTAAGTAAACGTTGATAGAGGGAGTCTTTTAACACTGCCCTATCGTGCTTTAGCCGATTCATCTCTTTATCGGTTATCGGATCACCGTTTAGCTCCAACACTCGTATCTCTTTATCTAGGGCAATATAAGCCTTGTTGTCCCTAGCAAAATTTGAATCATTGCTCATCATTTGATTAATTTCTTGTTCCAACTCAGGAAAGTCGTTATTTAAAGAGTGCTTTTCACCTAACATAATCATCCCTTTCATTCTATTGTACAATCACACGAAACCCTTATTAAAGGTAGCATGTATTTTGAGCTTTTGAGTTCGATTATATCGAGCCTAGTATGAACGGTTACGCAAATTGCATCGCAAAAATTATTCCATAACGTATGCTGAAACCTGTCCCCCCACAAGGAGCACAAACTTAGCCTTGCTTTACAGCGACTCTAGCACTTTTTCTATCTGTTTTATGGTGAGCATAGGATCTCTATAATCCACGGGAACTTCTATCACTGTACTGTCTTTTTCTACAAACAATGATGGGAAGCTATTGCCACCAATAGAGCGAGCAAAAGCCAGTTCAGACTGCAGTTGTTGCTCTATTTCATCTGAGGACATGGCTTGTCGAAACGCGGCCACATCTAACCCCGTCTCTTCAGCTAACGCCTCCAATGTGCTTACATTGCTTGGGTTTCGTGCTTGCAGGTAATAGGCATGTTGAACTGCGGTGAGTAACGATTTCTCTTTGCCTTGTAGACGGGCGGCCAACATCGCACGGCACGATGGATAAGTAGAACGTCTCGGAGTATTGGTTTGCCAAAACTCATGGTTAAACTGCGTCCCTAGCAACGCCTCAATTTTCTGCCAATAAGAGGCAATTTGTTGGCGCATTTCCATGGGCATAGGTACATCTGAATCGGGTGCTAGGCCTCCAACAACATAAGTCACCGACAGCGTATCTTGCAATTTGCTCTCAATCGTCTGCCAAGCAGGCTTATAACCCCAGCACCATGCACACATAGGGTCATACACATAATAAAGGCGGGCACTTACCTTGCTCATTGTTAGTTATCTCCATTTTATTTTTCATTATGTTGCTACCACAGATTTTATATCAATCTGTTTAATATGTTATTGCCAAGATACAACACATAGATAAAGCGCCATAGCCTTTTTGCCAAAACCAGCATTCCAGGGCTCTCATTTTTTCATATTTTCACACCAGATCCGGAAACATAGATTCGTAAGCCCATTTAGTGATGAACAATGAGTGGATCTCTAGTGCCAACGCTATATTTCATGGTGTCAATTAGGTAGACTAGCGTAAACGCAAACATCACTATGAATCATGAAACCATTATTTGACTTTGTCCCTCTTATCATCTTTTTTATATTGTACAAAATGTATGATATTTACATGGCGACTGGGGCTCTGGTCGTGGCCACGTCGATTCAACTTATTCTTACTTTCTTAATACTGAAGAAGGTGGAAAAGGTACAAGTCATCACGTTTATTGTGGTGACGATTTTTGGTGGACTAACACTACTTTTGCATGATGAAAACTTCATCAAATGGAAAGTAACCATTATCTACAGTTTGTTTGCGTTAGGCTTAACCATGACACAGTTAACCGGTAAGCCATTTATCAAGGGAATGTTGCATAAGGAAATTTCTCTACCAGACTCCCAGTGGAAGATTATCAACTGGGCCTGGACTCTTTTTTTCACATGCTGCGCTTTGCTTAACATCTATGTGGCTTTCCGCCTTCCTCTTGATGTATGGGTAGACTTCAAAGTGTTCGGCTTATTAGCCGCCACCTTAGTGTTCACCCTACTCACCGGTCTTTATATCTACATATGTACACAAAAAGAGAGTAAAAAAATAGAATGACGAGCCCAATAGCACAAGCTCAGCATGCTCCCCCTCGCGGAGAAATGCTACTTAGAACACTGGCTATGCCTGCTGACACAAATGCCAACGGTGATATATTTGGTGGCTGGATTATGTCTCAACTCGACCTTGCTGGCGGTATTCTTGCTAAAGAAATCTCCAAAGGGCGTATTGCCACTGTATCTGTTTCCAGCATTACCTTTAAACGCCCTGTTTCTGTTGGCGATATTGTGTGCTGTCACGGCGAGTGCAGTCGTATTGGTAACTCTTCAATGTCTATTGAATTGGAAGTTTGGAACAAAAAAGTGCTCGGTGAGCGCGCTGGAGAACGTGAATTGGTGTGTGAAGCAACTTTTCACTATGTTGCTATTGATAGTAACGGTCGACCTCGTAAAATAGAAAAATAAAGGACCTATTATGTGGTATGTTATCTACTCTCAAGATGTACAAGACTCTCTGCAAAAACGTATGAGTGTGCGTGAGCAACACCTCGAACGCCTGCAAGCCTTGCAAAATCAAGGTCGCTTATTAACCGCAGGACCAATGCCCGCGATTGACAGTGACAACCCTGCTGAAGCTGGATTTACAGGTTCAACAGTTATCGCTCAATTTGAATCTCTACAAGATGCTCAAGCATGGGCAGATGCTGACCCATACATCGAAGCTGGCGTCTACCAAGACGTTATTGTTAAACCTTACAAAAAAGTATTCTAATTATGTACTCAAAATATAAAACCCTATTGGTAGCAATACTAGCAACTCTCATTCTTGCAGGCTGTGCATCTAGCAGTGATGATCAACGAGAACTAAAACTGATGGCCGACCGCAGAGCAGGGATTTTAGCGTCAAGCTTACCTATTGAATACGGACCGCTCACCATCACTAGAGCCACCGCTAAAGACACGACGGTTATCATTGAAATGCTGTATAACCAATCCGGCAGTAAACCGGCTGACAAATTGGTGCAAAGTGCCAGCGATTACTACTGTAGCTCTGAAGAAATAAGAGCGTCGATGGATAAAGGGATCAATTACTTTATTAAAGTTCGCAACAACCGCGGTCAAATGGTCATTCAGCAAGGCATTAACGCCGCATCTTGTGCAGCTGGAGAGAAAAAGGCGACTAAGTAACATTTAAGTTTGATTATGGCCTTACTTCACATGTAATCACTGTGAAGCAGGCCGTAAGTCTATGGGGTACACGCCCAGCTCAGGGCGTATCTCCTTTTACTTCATACCGAACAATTGCACTTTCAAACTCGCTTCTGCATCCACATCAGCAAACTCTTGCGGATTATCTAATCGCTGTACATAGTGTAAATTCGGCGCATGCTCTGCCATGCCATCAATGACAAAGCTTGATGTAACAGAAGGGGAATTGGCACAAGCCAATACCTGCCCTCCCTCAGCTAACAAATCCGGTAAACGACGCAATATTTTTTGATAATCTTTCGTCAAGGCAAAGCTACCTTTTTGAAATGACGGTGGATCGGAGATAATCAGATCATAAGGGCCCATACGTTTAATTTTGCCCCAAGATTTAAAAATATCATGGGCAAGGAACTTCACTTTACTGACATCCTGTTGATTCAAGTTATGATTGTCTCGTCCGCGACTTAAAGAAGATCGGGCCATATCAATATTGACCACTTGCTTCGCCCCGCCATCTATAGCCGCTACGGAAAAACCGCAGGTATAAGCAAATAAATTTAAGACATTTTTCCCTTCGGCATTAGCTCGAACCCACTCGCGACCCAAGCGCATATCCAAAAACAGACCTGAATTTTGATTAGAGGTAATATTCATCCAATATTTTAACCCTCCCTCTACCACTGCAACTTTATCGGGTTGCTCCCCTAACAAAAATTGCGTCGGTGCCCCCATCTCATAGCGATGCTGAATAGAAATAGAACGAATTGAGTATTGCTGCTCGTTAGCCACTTGCTGTAGCCCCTGGCTTAACGCGGCCATAAACGGCTCTGAAACCGGTCTGAAAAGTTGCACAACTAAATGCTGTCCAATCCAGTCACAAGTGATTTGCTCAAGCCCTGTAAAGGTGCGACCTCTACCATGAAATAACCGTCTTACCTCTGTGGGCGCTAACGCTAAACCTTGGCGCACGGTTGAAAAAAATAGAGGTAAAGCGCCTTCATTCATAGGTTGGGGAATATCGTTCATTTTATTTTTGGCCAATTTAATAATTGTGGTTGTTGCCAAGCAACAATTTGTTGTTGGATGGATTCACTCTGCCATAACTGACCCAAAGTAATATCATGACTAGGGTTTAGTTGATAGTGGTAACTCTTTCCATCAAAATCAAAACTAAGAGAGAAGGCATGCAAATAACCCCGGTCACTTTTACTCGACGGCGAGTAAATCGGATCACCAATTATAGGACTGCCTATGGACTTCAACGCCACACGAATTTGATGGGTTTTCCCAGTACGGGGCTTGCATAAAAATAGTCGCCCCTCACTGACTGCGGCAGAAAAAAACTGCGTTATTGCTGGGTTGTTATTACTGGGCATTAACTTCCAGGTAGAACGACGACTTTTCGCCATATCCCCTTTTATCAATCCCTGTTTTTTCTTCGGCTTTTTATCGGCGATAGCCAGATAAAACTTTTGCACCTTTCTTTGTGCAAACTGTTGTGACAATTCACTGGCGGCTTGTTGAGTCTTTGCCAACAACAGTAAGCCTGAGGTCATTTTATCCAATCGATGAATCAAATATAATGCTCCACAACCTAAAGCCTGCTGCACCTCTTGTACCAGTCCCGTATCTTGCTCATCTCTGTGCACACTCACACCGGGATGTTTATTGATCAGTACAAACTGTGGTTGATCATCGACGATATCAAACATAGGCCACCTTTGAGGCATGTGAGTAACAGTAAAAAGGTCAGCAGTATATAATGAGCCGAAGCGGAAACCCAGATTTTGCGATTAATTTACTCTATACAAAGATAATTTTTACTTTTTCCTCACCTTTATTGGCGATTCACCCCTTATTATGTATGGTTTTTTAGAGTGTAATGAGTAAAAAGCGCACAAGCCCTTGCTTTCCGTATACACTACAACAATAAATGATTGATTATTAACTGAGTCACATGCAAGAATTTTATCAAGCCCTAACTCTTATAGGGTTCATGCTCTATTGGATTTTAGTCGCGGGTGTCACTATCCGTGTCGTTATTAAGCGACGCTCAGTAAGCGTCTCTTTAGCGTGGCTCATGATCATCTATATTCTGCCGATTTTTGGGGTCATCTTTTATTTCTTATTTGGTGAACTCAATCTTGGTAAAAAGAGAGCCGAACGCGCTAAAGCTATGTTTGACCCCTATGAAGCTTGGTTTTTAAAACTGCTCGACTGTAATGCTCACTTACCTGAAAAAACACCCACTCACATTACCCATATTGATGAACTCTGTACCAATCGCATGGGCATACCGGCCCTTTGTGGTAACACTTTATCTTTACAGGATACACCACAAAAAATCCTCAGTTCCATCATTCAAGATATTGAGCAGGCTCGTGATTTTATTCGTATGGAGTTTTATATTTGGAATGAAGGTGGACAAGCCAATGGCGTGGCTTCTGCCTTAATTCGCGCCTCACAACGTGGAGTACGGTGCCAAGTATTACTCGACTCCGCAGGCAGTCGCGTCTTTTTCTCCTCGTCTTGGTGCAAAATGATGCAAGATGCGGGCATTAAAATAGTACAGGCGTTAAAAGTAAATCCTGCACGTATGTTTCTGCGTCGCCTCGATTTAAGGCAACACCGAAAAATCATTGTGATTGATGATGCCATTGCCTATACCGGCTCAATGAATTTAGTTGACCCCGAATTTTTCAAACAAAATGCGGGGGTGGGCATGTGGATAGATGTGATGGTTCGTATTACAGGGCCTACGGTCAATGTGCTGTCGGCAATACATTGCTGGGATTGGGAAGTAGAAACCGGTGAGCGTTCCTTCCCACAAGCACCAGAATGCCACATTGAGCAAGACAATCTACTGCACCCAATACAGGTGGTGCCGTCCGGCCCCGGCATGCCTGAAAATTTAATCCAACAAGTACTCAATATTTCCATTAGCCGTGCATCCCACTCGGTCACTATCACCACCCCCTATTTCGTGCCTAGTGAGGAGTTATTGCAAACGTTGCGCACGACTGCGCAAAGAGGCGTAAAAGTTGAGTTAATTTTGCCTAAAAACAATGATTCAATCATGGTGGGATGGGCCTCAAAAGCCTTCTATGCGGAACTGCTCTCAGCGGGGGTCATTATTCATGAATTTGCCGGTGGTCTGTTACATACCAAGTCAGTTGTGATTGACCAAAAGTATTGTTTAATCGGTACCGTAAACTTAGATGTTCGTAGCTTATGGCTTAATTTTGAAGTGACATTAGTGGTGGATGACGCGGAATTTACTCAACAATTATATTGGCTGCAAAACACCTATATTGAGCAATCTTTAACCGTCAATGAACAGCAATGGCAACAACGTAGCTTGTTACATCGTTTTTTAGAACGCGTCTTCTATCTGTTTAGCCCTATTCTGTAATCTAACTTTCAGATTTTTTCCTTGCACTGCCTGCCCTGCTCATGGTTTAAATACTATATAGAAACCACATCAGGGAAGGCAGATGTCCAAAAGCAAATTACCCGTATCTAAACCCACACAACTTATTAGTGCAGGTAGAGATAAAAAATACACTCATGGCGTAGTCAATCCTCCAGTTCAGCGCGCCTCTACTGTGTTATTTGATACAGTAGCTGAGAAAACCCAAGCCACCATTAATCGTGCTAACAAAGCGCTCTTTTATGGACGTCGCGGTACTCAAACCCACTTTGCATTTCAAGATGCTATGCTGGAACTTGAAGGGGGAGCGGGTTGCGCACTCTACCCATGTGGCACGGCGGCAATTTCGAACGCTATTTTATCGTTTGTGGAAGCGGGCGACCATATTCTAATGGTGGATACTTGTTACGAGCCGACTCGTGATTTTTGTAACGTCATGCTAAAACGTCTAGGGGTAGAAACCACCTATTACACCCCAACGATTGGTGACGAACTGCAAGATCTTATCAAACCAAATACCAAACTGTTATTTTTAGAATCTCCAGGCTCAGTCACAATGGAGGTACAAAACGTGCCTTTATTAGCGGAAATTGCCCACCGCAATGACATGATTGTGATGTTAGATAATACTTGGTCTGCGGGTTTGCATTTTTCTCCATTTGACTTTGGCGTAGATATCTCTATTCAAGCGGCAACCAAATACATTGTGGGTCACTCTGATGTGATGCTTGGCACTGCCATTGCAAATGAAAAATACTGGGATCAACTGCGTGAAAACAGTTATCTAATGGGACAATGCGTATCACCGGATGATGCGTATCTTGGCCTGCGTGGTATCCGCACCTTGGATTTACGTCTTAAGCAGCATCAACAAAGCAGTCTGAAAGTGGCTCAATGGTTGGCTAATCGCCCTGAAGTTGATCACGTTCGTCATCCAGAGTTGGACACGTGTCCTGGGCATGAATACTTCAAACGGGACTTTACCGGTGGCAATGGCCTATTCTCTTTTGTGATGAAATCCCAAGACAGTAAGGCAACCACCGCTTTCCTTGATGGTATGACACTGTTTGGTATGGGCTATTCATGGGGCGGGTACGAAAGTCTTATTCTCGCCAATGAGCCTCGCAGCTTTAACAGCCTGCGTACCGTAGCGAACCCTAACTTTACTGGTACTTTGTTCCGAGTGCATATTGGTCTTGAGAATGTCGATGATCTGATTCAAGATCTCGAACAGGGCTTTGCCCGTTATAATGCCATCGTTAATGGGCAGTAATTAAGCGAGCGACTCTTTCGCTACCACGGTATATAAACGGTATATAAAGGCTTTTTGAACCTTCAATCAGCCTTTTTAAAACCTCAAATTAACGCCCCCTCTTCTCTTTTTTCTCTAGACCTATATACTGCCAACATAAAATATGCAGGTATCAATATGTCTAAAAATACTCTCACTATTATCGGTTTATGCAACCCTAAGAGTCCAACAAATGTAGGCGCTGTCATGCGCGCTGCAGGTTGTTATCAAGCTGATGAAGTTCGCTTTAACGGTGAACGTTTTGCTAAAGCGGCCAAATATCATACCGATACTAAAGATATGACCCGTAAAATTGCCCTAAATCAAATGGTCTCTCTTACAGATAATCTCGATTCTGATGTCAAAATTGTCTGTGTGGAACTGGCTGAAGGAGCCACTCCACTGCCACAATTTCAGCACCCAGAAAAAGCCATTTATATCTTTGGTCCCGAAGACAGTTCCATCCCGCAACCGATTGTCGATCAAGCGGATGAAGTAGTTTATATACCCACCATTGGTTGCATGAACCTTGCGGCCACCGTCAATGTGTTGCTGTATGACAAACTGGCCAAGTCTAATCAAGAAATAGACCATGCAACGCGCGTGGTACAAAGCCGTGATGTGAACAATCGCCTCAAGGTCAGCTGTGATAAATCACAATAAATACCTGTTCACAAGGTGTTAAAGCCCGTTAGGCTGATCACTTACTTAGTGTGATTGGTATTAAATACAATAAGGCGACAAATGTATCAACTTTCCGTTTCATTAGAGCAATTCCTTAGCCAATATTGGCAAAAACAGCCCACGGTTATTAAAGGAGGGTTTGCTCACTTCCAAGATCCAATCTCCCCTGAGGAACTCGCGGGATTAACGATGGAAGAAGAAGTCGACTCTCGTTATGTCTCTAATCTAGATGGGCAGTGGATTGCCGAGCACGGCCCTTTTAATGAACAAAAGTACGCCAGCCTCACACAGACTAATTGGTCTATTATTGTGCAAGCGGCCAATCACTGGCATCCACAAGCGGCCCAGTTAGTCGAGCCTTTTAAGAAGATGCCGCAATGGCTATTTGATGATCTGATGATCAGCTATTCTGTTAAAGATGGCGGTGTGGGTCCACACATTGACCAATATGATGTTTTCATCATTCAAGGGAGTGGTCAGCGTCATTGGCGAGTAGGCGATCTGGATAAGGGCCAATACGTTGAAACTTGCCGCCACAGTGCACTGCGCCAAATTGAATCTTTTGACGCCATCATAGATGAAGTACTGGAAGCTGGGGACATACTCTACATTCCAGCAGGGTTCCCACACGATGGCTACGCTATTGAGCCTTCTATGAGTTACTCTATTGGTTTTCGTTCCCCTAAAGAACAAGAGTTAATCAGTAATTTTGCCGATTATGTTCTTGCCAATGATATTGGTGACACTCATATGCTTAAGCCTGAGCTCACCACGCAGCCTAACTTTGGTCAAATCAGTAGCAGTGATTTGCACTCTTTAACAACTATGCTGAAAAATTCACTCAATGATCCGCAGCGCATAAATGACTTTATGGGTTGTATGCTGAGCCAGTCTCGCCATCAACTCAATATCATCACCCCTGACCCCTTGTGGAGCAATGAAGAGGTGGCTCATCACCTCAATGGAGGCGGTACATTAGAGAAAGTTTCAGGATTACGCGCGCTGTATCACCAGCAAGACCCTACTATGGCCTACATTAATGGTGAGGTCATTAAAGTTTCTGCCGAACACGCCTTTGTTATTGAGCGCCTGTGTGGTCAAGAGCATATCAGTGGCGATGACTTCTTAGATGACACTCCTATCGCAGTCATTTCACTCCTATGTGAACTAGTGAATAAAGGGTATTGGTTTATCGACGCCTAACTCACCGCCCATCTTCCCCTTCAATAAGACCTGTAGCACATGGCCTCTTTGGGATAACAAACCCAAAAGAAAGTGTGCTCACACTTTCAATTGTTGCTGATTTTCCCTCTATACTAGCTACTGTTAAAGAGACGTTACTTATTGCATAGCAATATTATTTTCAAACTAAGATTGAGAATAATTCAATTATAACCCTATTTATCATATAGAAAATTAAGACTAATATTCTCCCTGTCAACGCAATCTAACAGTAAGGTAAACCTCATGACAAAGCTAACTATCGTTGCAAACATCATTGCTAAAGAAGATAAAATCGAATTGGTAAAAGCTGAGCTTTTAAAGCTTATTGACGTTACTCGTGCAGAAGAAGGTTGCATCAATTATGACCTTCATCAAGACAATGAAAATCCAGCTCACTTTATGTTTTACGAAAACTGGACATCTCGCGAACTTTGGCAAATCCACATGCAAGCGAAACCTCTTGCTGACTACGTAGCAGCAACTGAAGGTGCAGTGGATCAATTCCTTCTTAATGAAATGACAATTATTGCGTAATCCGCCATAAAGTTATGATTCTAATCCCAGTGTCTATTCAGGCACTGGGATTTTTTTATGTATTATTCCATCATCAAATGCGCAGAAAATGTAGGGGAGCCTCGCAGAACCAACGGCTATAGTTCATCTGCATCAAAGCGTGCCCTTCTCGCTTCCACTAATGAGCATTGCGTCATTTCCATTAGCTGGCTCAAGGTCATATTCGGCTCGGCCAGTAACATTTGTTTCAGGCGTTGTTGCGGGGTGTGCAGCTTGTCCTGATGTAGCAGTAAACAAGCTTGTATTTTTTTAATCAGAAACTCCAGCCCCTCAGGAGCTAAAATAAGCTGATGGTACACATTTTGAATATCTAAAGCTTGCCCCGTCAACTGCCAATGGCGACTACGACGCACACGCTTTAACTGACAAGTATGCTGTTGAGCCAGTTCCTTAGCGATAGCAACCCTTGTTTTTGGCATTCGATGTAACAGAGAAGGCAGAGCAACGGTTATATTGGCATCAAGCACACTAACCTTAGAATACGCCATGTTCAGCACTATCCATTAGCTGAAACTACTAATGTATAAAGCTTCCACTTTATCTCTTGCCCACTGGGTTTTCCTTAAAAATTTTAAAGACGATTTAATAGAAGGATCATTGTTAAAGCAATTCACTCGTATCTCTGCATACAAACCACTCCATCCATAATGCTCTACAAGACGAGTTAATATTTTTTCTAACGAGAGTCCGTGCAAAGGGTTATTAGGTTGTTGCTGCATAAAAGTCTACCTACTGATGAATTGAGTAAAGGATGCTAAATGTGACGGCAAACTCGCCATGATGCAATCACATTTGCTGATTATTTTGTGTTTTGTTAAAGGTCACCCGCATTTACTCGTAACAAAGAACGAGAACGGTCACCTTATCTCCTGTCTACTACAAAAAAACCGTTAACTTAGAACTGCGCAAGGCTTGTGGCGAAGGATTTCCCTTGGTATTCATTGAGTAACCTGAGACAATCCCCATCAAATCTATTTATTAAGGTCAAAAATGAAACTTTTAGTTCGTAACCTGTCACGTCAAATGACTGAACACGAAATTCGTGTCCTATTTACTGAGCACGGTGATGTGACTGTATGCAATCTAGTTTTAGATCAAGAAACAGGATTGTCTAAAGGGTTTGCTTTCGTTGAAATGCCTAATAGCGAAGAAGCAAAAGCGGCCATGACTGCACTGGATCATTCGAGCATTCAAAAAAGTAAAATCCGCGTTAAGCTCGCTAAAAATTAGACCTGTAAAAAAGCCAGCGTTATATCGCTGGCTTTTTTAATTAATTGATTTATTTACGAAATAGCCTTAATAAAAGGCATTCAATCCAGGTTCAAAACGTGACAATAATACCGTGCTACCAAACAGCACTACTTTTAAACCTAATACCGCACTCACTACAAATGCACCGTCAATAGATAACCCCGTAAATAACATTCCCATGCATACTAAAGTCACCATAATATCAATCACTGGCAATAACCAATCTTGCATATTTCCTTCACGTAACAATGAGATTACGGTGAGGGATTCACTCACAAGAAACGCCAGAATAATCACTGCGGCAGCAATATATAATACCTGTTCTGAATAAGGCGTAATTAGGTATGAAGCCAATAATGAAAATACACTCAATGAGAAATAGCGCTTAAATCCATGCGCATTAATCACATTCTGTATTGAACCGCCATTGATAAAACAGACCGCAATTAATATCACTGTAAAACTCGCCACACCAATAGAGAGCAACTGGGCAAAATATTCATGAGGCATTAATGGGTATGCCATGGCAAAAAAGCCTAAAACAGATGCGGCTAAACCTATTGTAATTTGCACAGGAGCATCTGAAGTCAAATCGAGCTCTTGGGGATTTTTAGTCTCAGAATACTGATGATGTAAAGTAGAATTAGTCATGAGAAAGTCCTTTTTTTACGGCGAGGACATTGTACTGTTAGACAATAAAAATATACGTGATCTATATCTGTATTTTAATAACCACTTATTAGTTTCAAATGCAATAGTTACCATCATGTTAATGGTAACTTTTTATTAACTTTAGAGTGGGGTCACATTGCTCTCTCTATAAGCAATCACACACACAAATAAACGCAATCTTATCTATTTACACTATTAATAACAGCGACTTATATATTGCAGTTCGGAAAGGCAATATCGGCCTAATACGCTATTACTACCCATTAATCAGGCAGTATTATTAGTCAATAACTGCCTGAATAGAGTAAAAATTCCGCTTATTGGCTGCCGATCATTCTAAATAGAGGGAAGCTTTGTGCTGTTCCACTTTGCGTTGTAACAAAGCCTATCATAACGTTATCGCTATCAAAGGCTTTCGCTACAATCCCATCATCTTGTACATCCAAGTTCCAACGAGACACGTCAGTTTGATGAGTAACGCCTCCCATTTGAATCGGAAAACAAGGGGTTTTCACTTTGACCATCATGCTTGGGAAGATCACAGGGGTGCGCTCACCGAGCAATGTTTTCGAAAGGGCGGCAGCACTTATCACTGTGGGTTGTAAAAACGCTCTTACTTGGCCACTGTGCTCTGCACAATCCCCTAACGCATAAACACCTGCCACTGAACTTTGCATGGCCTCATCCACACAGATACCCGCTTGTGTAGTGATGCCCGCACTGCTGGCTAATGCCACATTAGGGGCGAGTCCGCTGCACACTAGTACGTCATCCACTTCTAAGCTATCGCCATTTTCCATCAATACTTGATAACCAGAGTCTGTTTTTAAGATCTGTGCAACGGTTTGCCCAGATCTTACATCTACCCCTAATTCCATCAAAGATTGAGACAGTTTTATACTCACCAGTTCCGGTAATTGACGCCCCATTAGACGCGATCCGCTTTCCACTAACGTCACCGTTTTATGGGTAAGCGCTAGATCCATACCCAGTTCCACACCAATTAGCCCACCACCTATCACCATGATAGATTGCGCATTCGTTAATCGATTTTTATAGTTTGCAAATTCTTGCAGACTGTTAAGCGTTATAGGGTTCATCTCTTTTAAACCGGTAATAGGTGGAATAAAAGGGTTAGCGCCCGTGGCTATCACTAAGCTCGAATACTGAAATAACTGACCATTAGCCAACAGCTGTTTTTGCTGAGGCTGAATATCACTCACTGTCATACCGGAACACAACTCAACGTTATAGGTTGTGGCAAATTCATTGGCCTCAATGCTAATCAGATCCGATGCTATCTGTTTTTTTGACATCACATGACTTAAATCTGGTTTATTATAGTCATGCCCTTTATCTGAAGTAATAATTCGAATGGGTACTTCGGCATTACTGCGACGCAATGATTTCACCAGTTGATAGGCAGCAAAGCCACTACCGATAATGGTAATTGGATTCATTAGGCCACCTCACTACGCACATGCACGGCAAACACATCTTTACCTAAATGACACTCCGGACATAAAAAGTAATCCGGCACATCTGGCCAAAGTGTACCCGGCTCAACACCTTGATTGGGCTCCCCAAGTTTTGGATCATAAACCCAATTACACACGGTACAAATCATACAGTCACAATCACTGCCATGTTGTTGCTCTTCTCCTACATTGACAGGCTCTACATTGACAGACTTAGCCTGCAGCGCCACGGCTTTTGGCTGTTGTGTCGGCACAGCTTGTTCCAGCACGGCTGGCTGTTCATTTGGCAATTGCATTGGTTGTATATTAAGGTCATGTAATGCCCACTGTTTGGCAATGTGTTGACCATGGGCTCGGCATGCTCGCATCGCTTTGCCATCAGGACGCCACTTACTTTTTAGCCCTGCTACGGTTTCAAATCCCGCATCGGTGAGACGAGAATGAATTCGATCCACTGCGCCACCATTCCAACCATAACTGCCAAAGGCACCCGCTTTTTTCTGTTTGAAGCGCAAGCCGGTGATTTCTTCTAGCATGCCTGCCACTTTCGGCATCATGACATTATTCATCGTGGACGAACCTACTAAGATGCCTTTTGAACGAAAGACGTTGGCTAATATTTCATTTTTATCTTGTCGCGCCACATTAAACACTTTGACTGCCACAGCAGGATCAACATCATGTATTCCCTGTGCAATAGCGTCAGCCATCATGCGAGTATTATTCGACATAGAGTCGTAGAAAATAGTAATACGGTCTTCTTGATAGTCTCCTGCCCATTGCAAGTATTTCTCAATAATTTGCGCTGGGTTATCACGCCAAACTATGCCGTGAGAGGTCGCAATCATGTCTACGGGTAAATTAAAGCTCAATACTTCTTTAATTTTAGCGGTGACTAAAGCGCTAAACGGTGTCAGTATATTCGAGTAATAACGCAGGCACTGATCCATTAATTCCGTTTGATCCACTTCGTCATTAAATAAGTGTTCGTCACAATAATGCTGCCCAAAAGCATCATTACTAAATAATATGGCATCACCAGTAAGGTAAGTCATCATGCTATCTGGCCAGTGCAACATTGGCGCTTCTACAAACACCAATTGCTTGCCATTACCAATATCGAGACTGTCACCTGTTTTTACTGTTTTAAAATTCCACTCCGGATGGTGGTGGTGACCCACAATCGAATCAATGGCAGCTTCAGTGCAATAAATTGGTGTATTGGGAATGCGCTCTAATAATGCCGATAATGCCCCTGAGTGATCTTCTTCAGCATGGTTAATAACAATATAGTCAATGCTGTTAAGATCTATTTCCATCTCTAAGTTTTGTAAAAACTGATGACTGAACCTATGGTCAACAGTATCAATAAGAACGGTTTTTTCCTCTCGAATAAGGTAACTATTATAACTGGTACCTTTCGTCATTTTAAATTCTGTACCGTGGAAGTCTTGTACTTCCCAATCACGTTGACCCACCCAATGGACGTTATTTTTTACATGAATAGTCATTTTGTCGCCTTAATCTGTTTTGGTATTTATGTTTCGTTCCCCTTACATAGCATCAAGTGTGCCAAGTTTTTAATTGCCTGAATTTAAAGGACTTTAATTATTTAAAATTTTAATATTGTTAAATAGACAAGCAGAATTCATTGTTTATTTGATAATATTGTGTTTTTGACACTCTACTGTTCAATCACAGATATTAAGTGTTTTAACAAGCTAGAATGATCAGTTAATTACTACGACTGATATTAGACGCATAAAAAAACGCAGCACCTTAATAAGGTACTGCGTGTATTTGTGGCGGGTGTTGCTCAAAAAAGCTTACCAATAATTCTCAGAGCAATAATGTCCGGGTCGACGTCTTAAATGTTTATGGTAACCGCGCTGAGTCAGTACTAAGCCACTCTCGCGAACCATTGCAGGGTTACCACACAAAAATACAAACGATTTTTCCATGTCCAATTTCATATCAAGATGCAATTCTAAGGTGCGCTTCTCAAGAAAACTGGGAACTCGTCCCGATAAGCGCCCTGGTTTTTCTTCTCTTGAGACAATCGGCACATAATGAAATTGGTCAGCAAATTTTTGTTGCAACTGCTCGATTAATGCCGAATAGACAAGATCTTGTTCATAACGTACCGCATGCACTAAAACGATGTCGCTGTACTGCTCGCTTAATGTGTCGGTTTGTAACATAGATAAATAAGGGCCGATACCTGTGCCTGTGCCAATCAACCATAACTGACTGGCGGTATCGGGCACTTCATCAAGGGTCATAAATCCGGCACATTGATCCCCTACCATCACTTGATCACCAGGATAGAGGGTATGTAAATTGGGTGACAGGGCTCCATCGGGATCAGCGATGATTAAAAACTCTAACTCTCCCGTTTGTTGATAATCTTGCGGCGCGTTGACGATAGAGTACGCTTTACGCAAAAAGACCTCATCACCGCTATTTTCTGAGATCGAATATAACCCAAGTTTCGTAAATTGACCGGCAATAAATGACAGACCATCAACTCGTATTCGTAGTGAAAACAATCGCTCAGTCCAATCCACTCGAGATACGACCTCGCCTTCAATAAACCCAACATGTGGAGTCATAGCACTTCACCTCTACTTTTGTGACTACTGTTAATTTAGTTCAATAATAGGCAAAGGATGTGCCAATAATTGTTTTTAATTATAAATCAACTCATTACATCTCCCCAGCACTTAAACTGTGTCAATATGACAAAGTTAGTTTACCTATCTAAATGACAATGCCTTGTTATACTGACAAAAGAGCCAATAAGGTAATCAATGCAATGACCACATACCAAAGCCAATGGATACAAGTCGCTAGAGACATTACATCGGGGATCTCTGAACAAGAGCGCTTTGAACGCCTTCTTGCCACCATCCGCAATATGTTACAGTGCGACGCCGCCGCATTATTGCTCTTTAAACAGCAACACTTTATTCCTCTGGCTATCAATGGCCTTAGTGAGGATGTGTTAGGGCGACGTTTTAATATTGAACAGCACCCGAGAATGGAGGCCATTGCTCGCGCTGGGGATATTGTGCGTTTTCCATCAGACAGTGATCTTGCGGACCCTTATGATGCACTGATCCCAAACCATGCACAAAAGCTAGAAGTTCACTCTTGCATTGGCTTGCCTCTTTTCCAAGAAGACCGTTTGATTGGCGCGGTGACCATAGATGCCTTTGACCCTACTCAATTTGATGATTTTCCCGATGACCATTTCCGCCTAATTAGCGCCTTAGCGGCCAATAGCCTACATAGCGCCTTGTTGGTGGCTAAGCTTGAAGAAAGCATGGCAGTCACCAATGTCAGCAACCGACAACGGGCTAAGTACGACCAAGTTGATTTTATTGGCCAATCAAAAAGCATTATTGAACTAAAATCTCATATCAATGCGGTCGCCAATACCGATCTTTCGGTACTCATTATGGGAGAAACGGGGGTGGGTAAAGAACTGGTTGCCCATGCTATTTACGCGCAATCCCAACGGAAAGATGCCGCTTTCGTCTATCTTAACTGCGCTGCACTGCCTGAATCTGTAGCGGAAAGTGAACTGTTTGGCCATATTAAAGGGGCGTTCACTGGCGCAATTAGCGATCGCAAAGGGAAATTTGAGTTAGCTAATAAAGGCACGCTTTTTTTAGATGAAATCGGTGAATTGTCTCTTGCTCTACAAGCAAAATTATTAAGAGCATTGCAATACGGAGATATTCAAAGAGTCGGTGAGGACCGTAATATTAAAGTGGATGTACGCATCATCGCCGCCACCAATCGCACCATGCATGAAGAGGTGAAAAACGGCAACTTTCGCTCTGATCTCTATCACCGCTTAAGTGTTTTTCCTCTGTTTGTTCCGCCATTGCGACAGCGAGATAAAGATGTCATCTTATTGGCTGGCTTTTTTGCAGAGCAATGCCAGCATAAATTGAATCTTGCCAGCATTACCTTAGATGCCAATGTACTGAACTTACTGCAAAACAACCCATGGCAAGGAAATGTGAGGGAGTTAGAACATGCGATTAATCGAGCCAGTGTGATTGCCAAAGCGGAAAGTAATGCAGCGCATTTAATCTTAACACCGCACCATTTTCAATTTACCCATAACCCGGACAATGCTGAGGCTCCCGCCCCCACCGCAATAGAAAATACACTGGCGACGAATGAGCAATGGCAACACCTGCCACTTAAAGAGGCAACAGAGCAGTTTCAAACACAACTCATCCAAACTACTTTTATCAAAAATAATAAAAAACTCAGTGCTACCGCCAAGCAATTGGGGCTCAACCCCGGTAACTTACATCGTTTAATGAAGCGTTTGGGGTTGAAGTGAGCAACTTGCGCATTAATGGCAAGCTGAGTTCGGCACTAGTCGCGTAAAAAGACAACTAAGACATCTTGCTACGACAGATGCAGTCCAGATCATGGTCGTTCACCACGCCTGTCGCCTGCAAAAATGCATATAATGTGGTGCTACCAAGAAACTTAAAGCCTCTTTTTTTAAGATCTTTTGCCACTTGATCAGATAACGGCGTCGTGGCAACCGGAGAGCTCTGCTGCTGCCTATTATCTAGCGGTTGGTTATCAACATAAGCCCAAATAAAATTGCTAAAACTGCCATACTCAGACTGTATCTGTAAAAACTTCTGGGCATTGTTAATCGCAGCTTCAATTTTGGCACGATTGCGAATAATGGCGCTATTTTGTACTAACTCTTCCACTTTCTGCTGATCAAATTGCGCCACTTTCACCGGATCAAACTTCGCGAAGGCCTGTCGATACCCCGCTCTTCTTTTTAAGATGGTGTACCAACTTAACCCCGCTTGTGCTGACTCCAAAACCAGAAATTCAAAAAATACCCGATCATCAAAAACCGCAACGCCCCACTCTTTATCATGATACTCAACATAATCCGCTTTGGTGGTATCTAACCAGTGGCAACGACTCATTGTTATGTCCTTAAAAAATGTATGCGTAGCCTTTAGTGTAAAAGCCTCATCCACTTCACGCAATGGACCTGTGGCTTATTGCTCATCACTCATCGCGAACCGTTAATCACTAACAGACCTCGATTTTATGGAACATACGATACAGCACAGGAACCACAATTAAGGTTAATACCGTTGCAAAGCCCAGACCAAACATAATGGTTACTGCCATCGGCTTAAAAAAGATATCCGGTAACAATGGGATCATGCCAAGTATGGTGGTAATTGCGGCCATACATACCGGTCTAACACGACTCAACGCCGCTTCCACTACCGCATGATAAGGTTCTTTACCTGACTGCATTTCTACCTCTATCTGGTCTATCAATACAATGCCATTTTTCAATAGCATGCCCGATAAACTTAAAAAGCCTAGCAGGGCCATAAAGCCAAATGGGGTGTTAAGAATTAATAAACCACTGGTCACACCAATTAACGCCAGCGGTACCGTCAGCCAAACAATCAAAGACTCTTTTACCGAGTTAAACAAAAATACCGTAATCAAAAACATAAACAGATACCCCATAGGCATGCTTGAGAACAATGACGCTTTCGCATCATTAGAGGATTCATATTCTCCTCCCCACTCAAGGCTATATCCGGCGGGCATTTCTATCGCTTCAATCTGTTTTTGAATCCGTCCTTGCAAGGTAGCGGCTGTTTCGTCCCCTAAAATATTAGGGTCTGCAAAGACAGTTAACATGCGTTTTCGGTTCTTACGCACAATCAGCGGATCTTCCCAACGAATCTCATTGCCTAAGGTAATTTGTTGTAAAGGAATGTAGTCACCAAGGACTGGACTCCAAATATTCATCCCTTCAATATTTCTAAAGTCGATGCGCTCTTTTTCCGTTAATCGAGTCACAATAGGCATCAGCGTGGTGCCGTCTCGATAGACACCAACGTTTAAACCAGAGAAGGACATCTGTAAAAAATCATCCATATCACTTTTACTGATGCCATAACGTCGCGCCTGACTTTCATTAAATTGTGGCTCGATTATTTTGCTTCGCTCACGCCAATCGTGTCGCACTCCCGTTGCCCCCGGATCGGCATTTAAAATATCGACAACTTGGGCGGCTATACCACGTAATACCGTGGGATCGGAGCCGATAATCCTCGCCTCAATTTTCGCGCCGCCACTGGGCCCTAATTCAATTTGTTTGAGCTTATAGTCTATTTCGGGGAAATGGTCAGTGACATAGGTTCTATATTTACCCATGATCTCATGCAGCACTTCATAGCTCTCCACTCGAGTGATCACTTCACCGTATGCGGCATAACTTTTTTCTGGGGTATAGGTCAACATAAATCGGGACAAGCCTTTGCCTGCTGTGGTCGTCACCGCTTCCACCCCTTCTTGTTGCAACAGCCATGTTTCAATGGCTTTAAGCTTGGTATTGGTCACCCGAATATCGCTTCCTTCCGGTAGCCAAACATCCGATAGAAACATGGGGGTGGTGGAGGACGGAAAGAAGGCTTGTTTAATAAAGCCAAAACCAAAAATACTCACCCCAAGGGCCAGCACTAGCGTCCCGACGGTCACCCATGAGTTGCGCATACAAAACTGCAAGAATTTTTTATACACCACAAATAACACGCCATTGTAGGGATCATCCCCCGCTTCCCCTTTAAACTTCTGTCCTTTAAAAAATAAGTCAGCAAAGAAAGGCGTTAATGAAATAGCCGTAAACCAAGACAACATCAGCGAAATTAACAACACACTAAATAACGTGCGGCAATATTCCCCAGTGGAGTCTTCAGACAAACCTATTGGTGCAAAGGCGGTAACAGCGATAACCGTCGCCCCCAATAAAGGCCATTTGGTTTGCGTGACAATATCAGTGGCGGCTTGAATCCTAGTCCGTCCTTTTTGTGTGCCAACCAATATGCCTTCAACCACCACAATGGCGTTATCCACCAGCATCCCTAAGGCGATGACCAAGGCTCCTAATGAGATACGCTGCAGATCAATGGCAAAATACTTCATAAAGACAAAGGTACCGAGCACTGTGACCAACAAAATCAAGCCAATCAGTAACCCTGAACGTAACCCCATAAAAAACAGCAGCACGATGATAACAATGGCCACGGCCTGCCCTAAACTGACCACAAAACCGCTGACGGACTTATCTACTTCCTTCGGCTGGCTATAAATTTCTGATATATCAATGCCGATAGGTTGCTGAAACTTAAGCTCCGCTAAGCGCTGATCCAATTTATGACCAA
This sequence comes from Vibrio rarus, assembly GCF_024347075.1. Lineage (NCBI taxonomy): Bacteria > Pseudomonadati > Pseudomonadota > Gammaproteobacteria > Vibrionales > Vibrionaceae > Vibrio > Vibrio rarus. The sequence continues at coordinate 1,104,020 of NZ_AP024900.1, read as the reverse complement.
TATCAACAACATTCACTCCCGCATTAAACGAGATCCCCATATTTAGGGCAAAGTTACCATTGAAATTAATTAAGTTAGTGGGAACATCAATATAACCGCGCTTCACTTGCGCCACATCTCGTAAATAAATCAAACCTGAGTTTTGTTTACTCGAGTCGGTAATGATTAAGTCACCGAGTTGCTCCACATCTTGAAACTCACCGGTAGGATGAATGCGAATGTACTCATCACCAATTCGAATCGCCCCTGCAGGAGAAATGGTATTTTGTGTGTTTAATAGGTTGGCGACGGTAGAAGGGGCGATGCCTAAAGTATTTAAACGCTTCATGGACATTTCGATAAATACTTGCTCTTGCTGCTCACCAGACACCGCCACTTTACTGACGCCATCGATGAGTTCTAACTCCCGGCGCAAATAATCCACATAATCCAATAACTCTTTATAGGAGTACCCTTCTCCAGTAATGGCCAATAACACGCCATACACATCGCCAAAATCATCAATCACAGCGGGCGTATTGACCCCTGGCGGCAAAGAGCCATTTAAATCGGTCACTTTACGACGTAACTCATCCCAAATTTGTGGCAGATCATCGGGACCATAGTTGTTTTTCATGGTCACAGTGATTTGCGATAAGCCACGACTGGAAATGGAGTTGACCTCATCCACATAGGTTAATTGTTGAATGGCTTTTTCCAGTGGATAGGTCACTTCTTCTTCCACCTGTTGCGGCGTCGCACCGGGATAACTGGTCACCACCATGGCATCTTTAATCGTAAAGGCGGGATCTTCCAGTCGCCCTAATTCGAAAAATGAAAAAGTGCCACCGATAAAAAAGATTAACGAAATCATCCAGCTAATTACTCTATTTTTTATAAAGTAAGCCGCAATGCCTGTTGGTTCAGCCTCGGGTTTTTGTTGGAGATTATCTTGACTCATAGCACCATCTCCTGCTTAATCACTGCCACTTTAGCTCCCTCTCGCAGTTGCGATATGCCTTTAACCACTATTTGTTCCGTTCCCTTAAGGCCCGATACCACTTGCACTGTGGTATTTTTCATCTTGCCCAATTCCACTTTTTGTTTGCGAACGGTATCCCCTTCTAGCACCCAGACAAAGGTCTGCCTACGATCCAGTTTATCGCCATCCATATTCACAACGGCATTTAACGGGATATCCGAACCAAAGCTGACATTTAAACCGGCCTCGCTACTTTTTGCGGTCACCTCAAGTGCCATTCCATCCAAAATAATGTCGTCTTCTGGCATAGGCATGATGAGTGTCAGGTTATAGGTTCCTGTGGCAGGATCTGGCTCTGTAGTGAACTCTTTAATTTTGGCGTCATAGACATTGCCACTGGCCACTTTCACTTTTGCAGTTACCTTTCTCAGATCCCGTTGTGTGGGCTGATGTACAAATACACGGTCGGCCACTTGTATCAACACTTCCACTTCATTGGTGCTATGAATGTTGACCACCTGTTGCCCTACTTGCACATTTTCAAAACGATCCACATTAACCCGTGAGATGATGCCATCCGTTGGCGCTCTGAGCGTGGTAAACTTTAAATACAGCTCCGCTAATCTCAAATCTACCAAGGCGATATTTCTTTGTGCCGCCAGCTCATCAAATTGCGATTGAGCCAGTAAGCCCTTTTTCACTAACGGTTGTGAGCGCTTGTATTGGCTATTAATGGCTGCATAACTGGCTCGTCTATTATCCAACGTAATGCGAAAGTCGCGAGTATCTAGTTGAGCGATCAAATCACCTTTTTTAACCCGATCCCCTTCCTTTACCACCAATTGGGTGATCTCCCCTGAGACTCTAAAACTTAAATGAGATCGCAGTGCCGCTTGAGCAACCGCAGGAAAATAAATACGGTCAATAGCCTCAGGTTTGCCCAGCCGAAGAACGGCCACTTTCGCCACATGCTCAATGGGTTCCACTTTGGCTTTGTCACAACCGATAAGCAAAGCGCCACAAGCAAAAAGTAACGACACTTGGCCTAGACGTCTGATATTAAAGATCATAAGCCTCTCTCCTTGATCCACTCTCGTACTTGCATCCCTTGCGCCAGTTCTGTCACTCCTGAGGCAACAATTTTCTGTCCATCACTCAGCCCTGTTAACACCTCGCCTTGTTCACTTAAGGTGACAGGCACTTGTTCTACAGTAGAGTCCTTTGTTACTCGCCAGACACACGTTTGCGTACCACAAGTAAACAGAGCGGTACTTGGCAATTGAGTGGGACTTGATTTAGGCATAGTGGCGTGAATGTTGCCTGACATGCCCGGAAGTATCCCTAAATCTGCCGGGCGCTCCATTATCATGGTCACTTTATAGCTGCCGGTGGAACTATTGGATTCTGTATCAATTTCTTGAAAAGTCAGGGGGAATTTGTGTTCGGGGAAGGAATCAAACACCATGTAGGATTCAATGCCGTCACGATAACGATTAAGCATAGAGTCAGGCAGTGGGAAAATGATCTTGAGTAGCTCATTTGATTGAATATTCATCACCCCTTGTTTGGCAGCGACATATTCAAAGTTATCTATATTAATAAGAGAGATAGTGCCATCAAAGGGGGCCACTAACTTTGTGTAACTATAGTTAGCAAGGGCTTGGTCGTAATTTGCTCGCGCCGACTTAAGCTTGGCTCTCGCTTGATCAAAGTCCTGTTCTGATACCACTTTATCTGCAATTAACTTTTTGCTGCGATTGTATTGCACGGCTGCGAGATCATAGTTGGCTTTCGCTTGAGAACGTAGCAACTTATATTCTTGATCATCTAACGTGGCCAGTACTTCGCCTTTTTTCACCACCTTACCGGCAGTGACAGAGAGCTCAATAAGTTCACCTGGCACACGAAAAGCTAACACCGCTCTATCCCCTGCCAGTGAACTTGCCGGAAATATTCGCTCATAGCTTTTTTCCCCAACGGAGACCACCATGAGTTTTGCGGGACGCGATTCAGGTTCGGTCACAGCAACGGGCGTGTTATCACATCCGCTTAACCACAACACCATAAAAAGCGCTACAACTCCTTTAGCACGCATACTCTATCCTTATTCCCCAGCACTTAAACTAATCATAAGTGTTTCAGGATGTTATATCTAGGTTAATGGCTGTATTTTTAAGTGTTGATTTTGTTGCGAATTATTTAAAGGATGCCTTAGGGTGGCCTTTGCAGAGATAATGCGGTGTTTTATCTTGGAATAAGGAAGAGATTCATTGAGTTCACTCTAAGTGCATCCTTGCACTTAGAGGATAATAAGATTGAGTTATGACTCTGAAGTGACGAAAATTTGTTCTGTTTTAAGTGATGTCATATTACGGATTTGACGCCATACATAGTAAAAAATACCAAACATCATCAACATGCTCGGTATGGCAATGACCGGATAACTGTATAAGGTCAATTGGCCTAGTTGCTCATTGAAAGCAGGAGTGCCCGCGGGACTGGTAACGATACAAGTAGCCAACACATAATTCATCACTGATGAAAAAGCGAAAGTACTGGCGAAAAAGTAGTTCGAGTTCATTAAACAACGGGCAAAGGCTTGCTCATTGCCTCTTTCCTGTAGACGTTGCTCAATTAATGACAAATTTAAAATGGATTTATTAAAAATCAATTTTTGCATCAATGGGTGACGCGTATACGTGGACACTAATACCGCAATACCAATCAACCCAGGGATCAGCGCTTCTTTCATGGCTAACCAACGAGTATCTAACTGCAATAAACCGATTCCACCTGTCAACAACACACTGATAAAGCCTAAAGCGGCAATAAAATTGAATTTTTTATTATTAATCAGCTCATAGCCTCCATAAACAACAGGAAATGCTAATGCAACGATCAAAGACATCACAGAGCCAAGATGTTCATCGCCACTCAACTTCATTAAAATAAGCGAGGGAATAATGACATTAAATAGTATTTCAAATAACGGATTAGATTTCTTTTTTGTGGTGGTACTCATAGGGTTCCTGTTCTATGCACAGTGTTTTTTTTAAATTAGGAGGATTGTTCCTTGCTAGGCGCAAAATGTAAAGTCCCACAGAAAAGATTAAGCAGTTAGATTCATATTTACCTTTCTATTTGCTTTAATGACTTATATCACAAAGTGCATAATTACTACCTCACGTTTCATAAAAATCCCCAGTTTTCATTCACTTCTACTTACAAAACTGTCTGCTCAGTCACATAAAGTAATACAATACTATTGTAATCTTTCTTCAGTCTTAATAAGGCTCCTATTAAAAAAAGAGAGATTGAAACTATGAAAAAGATGTATCTAGCTCTAGCTATCGCTGGCCTACTTGCCGGTTGTGCAACTCCAAGTGACAACGCTTCAACTGCAGCCGTTGCCCCTGCTGCAAATACAACTGCCGTATCTGGTGATAACCTAATTGCTGATGCTCAAATCAGTGATTTCAGAGCAAACAGTGGCCGTAGTGACGTTTGGCATAAAGATGCAGACAAGAAAAACGGTCTAGGTGATGTAGGTAGTTCTAAAGTTTCTGCTTTCAAAAGTGACGAAGGTTCAGCTCGTCTTCGCTTTATCAGTGCCGATGACGATTTCTCAGCCACTCCTGGCCTAAGCCAACAAGTAAACGGTTTAACACCAAATACAGATTACGTTTACTCTGTATACTTTGAAGATAAGAAAGGTGACGCTTCACCAACAGCTCTTATCGCAGGTGTTAACGATGCAAGCGGTTCAGAACTCACAGCAAAAACATTCCACGTAAGTGATTTAGCTGACGCACCTCACGCTGAAAGAAAATCATTCCACAAAGTATCTGTAGAGTTTAACTCTGGTAGCAACACCACAGCGACTATCTTCGCTAAACTGAAAGTAACTGATAAATCAGCTCTTAACATGGACGCTAATATCGGTAAACAAACAGAAGTACGTGTTGACCAGTTCTCACTAGCTAAAAAATAATTACCTCATCGCTGTGTAATTAATGCCTAATAGACAATGCCAACCTTGCTTAACAAGGTTGGCATTTTTCATTTCAGCCAAGCCATACATCTGCACACGATTATAAATCCCGAAAAGCACTATGGGTATTTCGAGTTGTAGAGGTGACGTAAGCCTCCATTGCATTTAAATTTGTCTCCATCTCAGCAAACTCTTGGTCCATCACTGTCAATAGCTCTTTTGCGGAGCGCCCCGACTGCCAAGGCTTTTGCTTCATATGATGATCCCTTTGTTGTTGACGTGTTTGAAATATTTGCGGGGTTTGTTTCTCAAGCATTAAACTGGCGGCAAAATACGCCAACACTATCATGGCTCCCCCACCTAATAAGGTTGCCGAAACAAATAAAATACGCACAACCCAAATTTCTATGCCAAATCGTGCAGCAATGCCGGCACATACGCCCGACAATTTACCTTTATGAGTGTCGCGATATAACCCCTTCACTAACGAGACCTCCAATTAGCCGATTCTGCATCTAAAATCTTTTCTAAGGTTTCAATGCGCTGCTTCATTTGCAATGCCTTAGCTGACAATTGTTGCAGCTTCTCTTTCTCGCTACCAGACAGCCCCTGTTCCAATTTACGCTTACTTTTGTAGTGCAAAATTAACCACAGTGGCGCAACAAAAATAAGAAACACACTGAGAGGTATTGCGATAAGTGCTGTGGACATTCAGCCTCCTAATTATTCTTTATTTATAGATTGTTTCATCGTTTGCAGCTCTTTCTCTATTTCATCGTCAGATTGGAGCTCAGCAAACTGCTGTTCTAATTCGGCCTCACTGTTAACCTTATAGCTATCGGCTTCAGCCTCTAATCGATCAATTTTTTGTTGATACTGTTCAAATTTAGCCAGAGTCTCTTGAGTGCGTCCGGTATGCAGTTGTTGCTGAATATCTTTACGACTTTTGGCGGTGGTTTTTCGCATCACCAATGCGGATTGACGCGCTCGAGTTTCATTAATTTTCCCCTCTAACTTACTCACTTCGTCAGCAAGTTTGCCAATGCTTTGTTCCACTAAATTTTGCTCGGTATGTAATGAGCTTAATATTTTTTGTACTCGTTGTTTTTCAATAAGGGCGGCGCGAGCAAGGTCTTCTTTGTCACGACGTAATGCCAACGACACTTTTTGCTGCCACTCAGTGACCAGCTGTTCTACTTCTAAGACGCTGCGCTGCAACTCTTTTCGTTGGGCTAAGGCTTTGGCAAAGTTGGTTCGCACCTCTACTAAGGTGTCTTCCATTTCTTGAATGATCAAACGAATCATTTTTTCCGGATCTTCGGCTTTATCCAGTAATGAATTGATGTTTGAATTGACTATGTCGGCAAAACGAGAAAATATTCCCATAAATTGGCTCCTTAACGGTATGACAACGGGGCTGTTTGAGATCAAACCACCGCGGATCTCCCCTACGCGGTGATGTCATCAAATGCGATATCTTCAAATATCAATCCAATTTACATGCCAAGAAACTCATTAATTTTAACCTTAGGGCAACTTTACTAACAAAAAATAATAACTACAATAAAAACAAATAGTTATAACCTGATGTACCTGCACTTTTTGAGCTAGCTTGCGCCATAAGCCCCCCGTTTTTCCCTTGCCGAGTTTGACAAGCCCACAGAATAGTAATTAATTAACCACTAATAGGTTAAAAATACCAACAGGGGTACTATGCGCCAAACTCTGATCGGACAATCTAGTGGTTTTGTGGCTGTTTTGGATAAAGTATCCAAGCTTGCCCCTATCAATCGCCCGGTACTTATCGTGGGTGATCGAGGAACAGGTAAAGAGTTAATTGCTCAGCGCCTGCACTATTTATCAAAACGATGGGATAAACCGCTCATTAGTCTCAATTGTGCGGCATTAAGTGAAGGGGTGGTGGATTCGGAGTTGTTTGGTCATGAAATTGGCTCGTTTTCTGGAGCAACAAAAAAGCATCAAGGTCGTTTTGAGCGCGCTGAAAGTGGTACACTTTTTTTAGATGAATTGGCAACCACGCCACTGTCGGTTCAAGAAAAACTATTACGCGTCATTGAGTATGGTGAATATGAGCGCGTAGGTGGGCAACGCATTCTTCGCTCTGATGTCAGGCTCATCTGCGCTACTAATGCCGATCTCCCCCAATTGGCGGCACAAGGCACATTTCGTTCCGATCTCCTCGACCGCTTAGCCTTTGATGTGATCTTGTTACCCAATTTGCAACAACGCGTAGAAGATATCCCTCTTCTGGCCGAGCATTTCGCCCTTAAAATGTGTCAAGAGTTAGGTTTACCCTTGTTTGCCGGCTTTAGTGCACAGTGCCAGGAGTTACTCCTTAACTACCCTTGGCCAGGCAATGTCAGAGAATTAAAGAATGTGGTAGAACGCGCTATTTATCTCAATCCCGATCCCAACGCCCCCATTAAAGCGCTTATTTTTAACCCGTTTCAACCCTCCTTCCTTGAACATGGGTCACAGAGTAACGAAAATAAGAACAAAGATATTGAAAAACAAAGGTTATCTGTACCTCTGGATTATAAAAAATGGGTGCACGAACAAGACATTATTCTTCTGAATCAAGCATTAAACCACGCCCAGCACAACCAGAAGAAAGCCGCAGGGCTACTGGGTTTAAGTTATCACCAGTTCAGAGGCATGCTTAGAAAATATAAAATGGTTTAGTCCTAATGGAGCTTATACGAGATAAGTGTTAGATTATGCAGATCATTCTCAAGAGCAATCAATGGTGCCTGATGTATAGGAAGGCGAATATTTGGCAAACGTTACAATTTGGATTATTAGGTCTTTGCGCCTTAATTGTCTCTGGTTGTGGCGAAGTGGCGGTATCCAATCAAATCAAACAAGACGGATTCATTTTTTGTGGTCAAGGGGCTCCCAGTTCTTTTAACCCACAATTGGTGGACAATGATCTGGCCACCGATGCAGTAAGTCCGCAAATATTCAACACGCTTGTTCACCTATCCAGCCAAAGTCTGGAGTTAGAGCCTATGCTCGCCACCCACTGGAGTGTGGACAAAACGGGAACTCGTTATCAATTAACCTTACGCCAAAATGTTTCTTTTCAAACCACTCACTGGTTTACTCCAACACGTCCTTTAAATGCACAAGACGTGGTGTTTACCTTTAAGCGTATTATTGATAGCACACACCCCTTCCATTATGTGGGAGGAGGCAACTACCCTTGGTTTGATGCCATTGGTTTCTCGCATACACTAAAAGATGTCAAAGCATTGGATGAGCATACGGTGCTGTTTGAACTCTATCAGCCTGACAATACTTTTTTATCAAACCTTTCAACCACTTATTCTAGTATCCATTCAGCAGAATACGCGGCGCAACTGCAAGCCATCGACCAAAAGCAGCGTATTGATCAATACCCTGTGGGTACCGGCCCCTTTTATCTGGATAAATTCAGTATCAATGATTTTATTCGCCTACGCAGGAACGAACACTACTGGGGCACACCGGCTAAAATGAAGCAAATGGTGTTAGATATCTCTTCCCGTGGTACTGGCTCCTTGGCCAAATTATTACGTGGCGAATGTGATGTGTTGTTTTCACCTCGCTCCAGTCAAATTCCTACCATTCAAGTGCATCCCGATTTAGAGTTGCAAGCTTACCCAAGCATGAATGTTTCTTTCATTGCACTGCGGACCTTAAATCCTGCGCTCAATGATTCGCGGGTGCGCAAAGCGTTAAATTTGGCCATTAACCGTAATGCCGTCATTGATTCGGTCTATTATGGCTATGGCACGCCCGCTTACTCCTTGCTGCCTCCTGAGTCTTGGGCGTATCAACAAAGCTCCTCCCAAGTACGCTATGATCGAAATTACGCTCGCGCCTTATTGCGTGAGGCCGGTTACGGCAATGGACTTAAACTCTCGTTATGGGTGTCACTTGAGCCGACCGCTTATAACCCAAGCCCAAGAAAAGTGGCTGAATTAATACAAGCCAACTTTGCTGACATTGGAGTAACCTTATCCATTCATCACGATGAACGCTTATCTCGCACCACATTTCAAAGCATCAAAGAGGCGGATATGATTCTTACCGGTTGGAGTGCGGATACCAGCGATCCTGACAACGTATTCCGTCCCCTACTCTCCTGCGGTGTAGGACGAACAGCAGATAACATCGCCTCTTGGTGTAATTCCGATTTCGATTCCTTGATCGATCTTGCTAAAGAAACCACTCAAAAGCGTTATCGGGTAAATTTGTATCATCAAGTTCAGCACTTACTTGACGAGGAAGTGCCGATTCTTCCCATTGCCCATGGAATGCAATTTAGGGTTAAGCATCGCTCTTTAAAGGGGTTTAATACTAATCCATTTAATAAGCTGAGCTTCGAAAACGTTGAGAGGGCCCAATAATGTTTATTTATACGATGCGACGCTTATTCTTGTTTAGCATTACTTTATTGATTCTAACGTTCGTCGGTTACAGCATACTGAGACTCGACCCAACGTCGCCTTGGGCCATTTCCGATTTTTGGCCCGGTTGGTTGCAATATCTGCAAGAGATTTCTCATTTAAACTTTGGTGTTACCGCCCAAGGCCAGCCTATATTCAATGAAGTAAAAGTCGTGTTTAGTGCCACACTAGAACTGTGCTTTTTTGCGTTCATTTTAGCCCTTTGTATCGGCTTGCCCCTTGGAACCTTGGCGGGTGTCAGACAAAACAAATGGTCGGATAGACTGATCTCTTTCTTTTATATGGCGGGGAATTCCGCGCCGTTATTCTGGGTTGCTCTGCTACTGGTGATGTTATTTTCATTACGCCTTGAGTGGTTACCCATTTCTGGTCGCTACAACTTACTCTATGACATCCCACATATTACTGGGTTCGCTATGGTTGATGCTTGGCTAAGTAACAGCCCCAATCGAGAAGCGGCATTTACCAGTGTGGTCATGCATTTGATATTGCCGGCTTTGGTATTGGCCTTGCCACCCACCACGCACTTTATTCGCTTAATGCGTGCCTCTGTGGCGGATGTCATTGGCAAAAACTACATTCGCGTTGCGCGTATTAAAGGCTTGTCTAAAGTAGAAATTATTTTTCATCATGTGCTACGCAACGCCATTCCCCCTATAATCCCACAAATTGGGGTGCAATTATCGAGCATGATTACCTTCGCTATCATTACCGAGACCATATTTAACTGGCCTGGTATTGGTCGCTGGTTGTTGGATGCCGTTAGTCACCATGATTATGTGGCAGTACAAGCAGGAGTGATGGTCGTGGCAACCTTTGTTTTAAGCACCCAAATCCTTTCAGAAATGTTAGGAACTCTTATTAACCCACTGGCAAGGAAGGAATGGTATGCTAAACAGTAGCGTCTATCTCGAAGAGAGCATACCCACACAAAGGGAACGCTTCTGGCGTCATTTTAGAAGCAATAATTTGGCGATGTTTGGTTTGTGGAACCTTGGGTTTATCATCATTATCACAGTGATCGCGCCTTTTATCGCCCCTCACGATCCTGTCATGCAGTCGTCCGTTTTACTGCAACCACCATCATGGGCTAGAGAAGGCAGTATCGACTACTTTCTTGGTACCGATGATTTAGGCCGAGACATACTTTCCCGCCTATTGATTGGCTCACAAATCACCATAGGTTCTGCAGTAAGCATCACCTTGATCGCAGCCTTCATTGGTTGCATTATTGGCGCCCTTGCCGGAATGACTAAAGGGTTGATTTCCAGTACCTTAAACCATTTACTCGATACAGTAATGTCGATTCCATCTCTGTTACTGGCGTTGATTTTTGTTGCCTTTTTAGGCACAGGTATCACCTCTGTGATGATGGCCATCTGCTTGGCGTTAATTCCAAGGTTTATTCGCAGTGTTTATCAAGTCATCCACGCTGAAGTGGAAAAAGACTACATCATGTCTGCTAAGCTCGATGGTGCGGATAAGTGGTATTTACTCACTGTCTCTATTTTACCTAATGTGTTGGCTCCCATTGCGGCTGAGTTTACACTTGCGTTAACCGTTGCCCTGCTAGATATTACCGCCCTTGGCTTTTTAGGATTAGGTGCCCAAGCCCCTAGCCCTGAGTGGGGAGCGATTATAGGCGATTCTGTTGAGCTTATTTATCTTGCGCCGTGGACGGTGGTGTTACCCGGTCTGAGCATTATGTATAGCGTGATCACTATTAACCTCGTTGGCGAAGGCATTCGTGATGCCTTAAATGCAGGAGTCGAATAATGCCTGTTTTGGATTTTAGACATGTCACCATTGAAATAGAAACCCCGCAAGGCATTGTTAAAGCGGTTGACCGTATGAGTTTAACCATCAATGAAGGGGAGATACGCGGTTTAGTGGGCGAATCTGGCTCAGGTAAAAGCCTACTGGCAAAAGCCATTGTCGGCTTAGCCAAAGACAGCTGGAAGATTACCGCCGACCGAATGCGTTTAGGTGACATTGACTTACTGACATTAAAGCCAAAGGAAAGACGCAAGGTCATCGCTCGTGAAATCGCGATGATTTTTCAAGAGCCATCCACTTGCCTAGACCCAAGTGAAAGAGTGGGTCAGCAATTGGCAGAATCGATTCCCTCTCGCACCTTTGAAGGGAAATTTTGGCAACGATGGGGCTGGCGCAAAAAAACCTCCATCGCCTTACTGCATAAAGTGGGGATTAAACACCATTCGCGCATACTGCGCAGTTATCCTTATGAGTTAACCGATGGTGAGTGTCAAAAAGTCATGATTGCCATGGCCATTGCCGCCAAACCAAAAATTTTAGTCGCCGATGAACCCACTAACGATCTCGATCCCATCACTCAAACGCAGATATTAAAACTGCTCAGTCGTATGAATCAACTCAATAATACGACCATCATTCTTATTGGCCATGATTTGACCGCCATTACCCAATGGGCGAAAAAAATCACCGTGATGTATTGTGGCCAAAGCGTGGAGTCTGCACCCATAGAAAAACTCATGGCGGCGCCAAAACATCCGTACACTCAAGCCTTACTTGAAGCCTCTCCAGACTTCAGTGGCACTCTACCTCATAAGCAAAAATTGCAATCTTTACCCGGTAGCATTCCACCGTTGCAGCATCTGCCCATTGGTTGCCGTCTTGGTCCCCGTTGCCCATACGCTCAACACAAGTGCGTAAAAGCGCCTTTATCTAAGAAAGAGAAAGGCCATAAATACAATTGTCACTTCCCTCTTAATACTAAGGTGGCTGAATGAGTTCGTTATTAGAGGTGCGAAACCTAGGTAAAACCTTTGCTAATCGCTATGGCCTATTTAGAAAACAATACATTGATGCGGTAAAACCGGTAAGCTTTACTTTAGAACCCGGTGAAACTTTAGCTCTTATTGGGCAAAATTCATCAGGCAAGTCCACTCTGGCTAAAATGCTGGCTGGGGTTATCGAACCCAGTTCGGGGGAGATTTTCGTCAATGGAGAAAAACTGGAGCACAAAGATTACTCAACGCGATGCAAATTGATCCGAGTGATTTTTCAAGACCCTAACTCCTCGCTCAATCCACGCATTCAAATTGGCCAGATTTTAGAAGGACCACTGAAAAGAAACACGGCCATGACCCCAGAGGCGCGCAAAAAACGGGTGATCAGCACCTTAAAACGCGTTGGCTTACTTGCAGAGCACGCGTATTTTTATCCGCAAATGCTGGCAGCAGGGCAAAAGCAAAGGGTATGTATTGCCCGAGCCTTAATATTGCAACCTTCTATCATTATTGCCGATGAAGCCTTAAACGGTTTAGATATGGCGATGCGTTCGCAAATCATCAATCTGTTACTAGAACTGCAAGATGAAATGGGACTCTCATTTATTTACGTGTCTCAGCAAATTGGTATCGTCAAACACATCTCAGATAAAGTGATGGTGATGGCAAACGGAGAGGTTGTGGAGGCGGGAGAAACTCAAGCCGTGCTGTCCAACCCTGAACATGCAATTACGCAAAAATTGGTGGATAACCACTTTTTCAAAGCCCCTAATTATTCCAAATAGGGTCATACCATTAATTGTAGTGATACCAATCGTACTAAATAACTGATCATTCTAGCTTGTTAAAATACTCGATAACTGCGTTAGAATTTTTGATTGTAGAATAACTACTTATCGAAAAATTCTGCCTTGTTTTCGAGCATTTTTCCTGCGCTATTTCTGATCACTTACTTAGTGTGATTGGTATGATTGGTATCACTCACCTCTATTTAGATGATTGACATAAAAAAAGCAGAGCCTATAGACTCTGCTTTTTTGTATTGCGAGAACTTATACCAGTTCAGCTTGCAACCAAGGCCAGCCTTGTTTCTTACGGCTTAGCGTATTTTCCATCATCAACACACCGTTGTCGGCATGTTTGTCTAACTTAGTTGCCCACTCACCTTTATAAATAAGGCGTGTTGTTGCTGTGGTAATGTCCGTTAACATAACCGCGGCAAAGGCTAAGCCTTGCTCTTCACAACGACGAACTAAATCTTGCTCTAATGCTTCAATTTGACCGTCAACTTGCTCAAGTGTTGCCAACTCAATTTGCCCCACAACAACGTCACGACCATTAAATGGGTAAGCTTTAAGATCTTTTTCAACCAATTGCGCTGGAGTGAGACCTTCAATATCGGTTTTTGCAATGAGCAGCGCTTTGATGAAAGCATCGACATCATCAACACCCGCAATTTTCGCCAACTCTTGCACTGCGTCTTTATCTTTTTGTGTACAGGTTGGAGAAGCAAAGCCCACGGTGTCAGAAAGGATAGCTGACATCATTAGTTTCGCTATAGGTGCCGTAATTTCAGCGCCTTCAATCTTGAACATGTTGAAAAGCACAGTACAAGTACAGCCAACAGGCCAGATCCATGCTTCAAGTGGGTTCACAGTCATTACATCACCAAGGCGGTGGTGATCCACAATACCCAGAATTTCAGCTTGATTAACGTCATCAGGGGCTTGAGCTAGATCGCTGTAATCCACCAACCACACTTTCTCTCCCGCCACAGAATCACAAAACTCAGGTTGCTCTAGACCTGCCACATTTAGGATGTGTTGAGTTTCACGGTTGATTTCGCCTTGACGAATTGGCTTAGCGTCTAGGCCACGTGCCTTAAGAAGTTCGGTAGCAACCAATGCTGAACAAATACTATCGCTATCTGGGTTTTTATGACCAACAACTAAAATCATTACTGTTCCTATAATGTTATCCAATGTTACGTCTTATATAAGACGTTAAAGTGCGAACATTATACCCAATCGATTGCAAGTTTCTAGTTATCTACAAGAGTTAGATTGATGTTACAAAGAAACATTTATATGGACTTTTCTCAACATATGCAACAGACGCCCTGCCATCCTCATCAACAAATATATTTCGCGCGTCTATTTGACTTAGAATTGACATGAATCGCTGGGAAAAACTATCAATTCTTATCGATGCAGTGTATCTTTTGCCCGCTATTACAATGTTCTGCAACAGGTTGAAAAGCATGTTTAATTTTGCCAACTTTTATCAATTAATCGCTCAAGACACACGCCTACAACCGTGGTTAGAAACGCTACCAAAGCAACTTGCTGACTGGCAAAGTGCTGAACATGGCGATTTTGACCGTTGGTTACGTGCTCTCAATAAAATCCCGCTATTGTCTGCGGACAATATTCAACTGCAATATGAAGTGAGTGTTTCCAATAAACAGCCACTGATTGATGGGGAAAAGAAGAAGCTAGAAAGTCTTCTAAAAACCTTCCATCCATGGCGTAAAGGCCCTTTTACTCTGCACGACATTCATATTGACACCGAATGGCGCTCTGACTGGAAATGGGATCGACTACTGCCGCATATTACCCCGTTAAAAGGTCGCTCGGTATTAGATGTAGGTTGTGGTAACGGTTACCATATGTGGCGCATGCTCGGTGCTGACGCTCGCTTATGTGTAGGCATCGATCCATCACATCTGTTCTTAGTACAGTTTGAAGCCGTGCGAAAACTGATGAATAACGACCAACGTATTCATCTACTTCCTCTGGGCATAGAGCAACTGCCCAAACTGGAAGCCTTTGATACTGTGTTCAGCATGGGGGTGCTTTACCATAGACGCTCTCCGCTAGATCATATTTTACAACTTAAAAATCAGCTGTTACCCGGCGGTGAATTGATCCTCGAAACCTTAGTCATTGAAGGGGACGAAAATGCCGTACTGGTCCCAGCGGACCGTTATGCTCAAATGCGCAATGTGTACTTTTTCCCTTCTGCTAAGGCACTCAAAGTATGGATGGAGAAATGTGGCTTAGTGGATGTCAGCATAGTGGATGAAAACATCACCTCTGTGGGCGAACAACGCACAACACAATGGATGAAGCATAACTCGCTACCGGAATATCTTGATCCCGAAGATCCCACCAAAACTATCGAAGGTTACCCTGCGCCTAGACGAGCTATTTTAGTGGCAAAAAAACCACGTTAAAACATTGAAAAATCACGATGTTTTTTTGATTAAACACAGAAAAATAGGATAAGTGTTCTACACTTATTATTGCGGATCTGGTTTATGTCTCCCCAGATGCTATTCCCATTACCAAAATTAATAGGTTTAACATGCTCAAGCATATTGTCGCTGTATCCACAGCGATACTTTTATCCGGATGTGCACCCTCTAAAGCAATACAAGAGGAAACTCGGCAATATCGCAATGACTCTATGCTCGCCATTCAGTCGTCTGAAGACCATTTGTCTCAGAAACTTGATGGTTTAGATGCCTCCATAGATAAACAAACTCGCCATATGGAGCAGCTACAACAGCAGTTAGCCGTCATGTCCAAGCGTATGGATAACTTGGCTAAACATAATGCTCGTGTGTTTTTGGCACCTAAACCTCAAGAGAAACCCGCCCCAGAACAAAAGCCAGTGCTCAATAATCAATTGCTTATCTTAGGCTCCATAGAGACAGTCAAATTTGAGCAAATAAATCAATTATTTGAAGCCAGAATTGATACAGGGGCTGCAACTTCATCATTGAATGCCATAAATATCCAAGAATTTGAACGCAATAGTGAAAGATGGGTTAAGTTTAACTTGTCTACCAATAAAGCAAAGGATGCTGAACCGACTTGGATTGAAGCACCCGTTATTCGATACGCAAAAGTGCGTCAATCTAACACCACTAAAACCCATCGTAGAGCCGTCATTGAACTTTGGATCAGCTTAGGGGATGTACGAGAAAAAGCGCAGTTTACATTAGCTGATCGCTCTCATATGACGCATCCAGTGTTATTGGGACGAGAGTTCATTAAAGACATTGCGTTAGTTGATGTGAGTAAAGAATTTATTCAAACAGAAAAACAACAGTGACACTAGGTCGCCTAAATAATAAGGATTGTTATGACTTCACGAGTGCCGTTTTACATTTTCATTGCCCTGCTAGTCATTGCCGGGGCTACCCTATCCTTCATGCGTCACGATTCTTACGGAGTGCCTTGGACTCCCGGAGAAACTCGTGAGCTTTGGGATATTGAAGCCCGCGTTGAGTTAGTCGCACAAGGAGAGCCTGTTACTGTCTCATTAGCCGCTCCTGGTACACAAAATGGCTACACATTAATTGACGAATCTACCTCCTCACCTGGCTATGGTGTCGCCTATGTGGATTCCGATATTGGCCGCCGTGCGGAGTGGACCATCCGCTATGCCGAGGGACCTCAAACCATTTATTACAAAGCGCAGTTTTTAGTCGACCCACAAGCTAAAGTTGCTTCGGCCGCCCCTGAGCAGCCCATAGAAGTCCCTACTTTTGATGGCCCACAACAAGCCGCCGCCCAAGCCATCGTCGAAGAGGCGACAAAACGCAGTGCCGATGATGAAACCTTAAGTCGTGAAATCATCCGTAAGTTAAACGACGCCAACAGCCAAAATGCTGCTTTGCTGCTCAACCAATTTACTAAACAAGAAGCGCTGTCAGCCCTACTCTCTTTTGCTAATGTGCACAATAAAACGGTGGGGGTGATTAAATTAGAAGATGGGCGTAGACGCCAATCAATCAACCCTATGGTGGAAGTGTGGAACGGCAAAGACTGGATGCTATTTGATGCCGAAACAGGCGTGCAAGGAATGAGCAAAAACACCCTAATTTGGGATCAATCCAATGTCTCGTTGCTTGATGTCACCGGTGGCAAAAACAGCCAAGTACTGTTTTCTATGATAGCCCAAGACATTACACCAAGAGCGGCAACGGCCAGTAAAGTGAATGCCGACGATCTGCTGAATTTCTCTATCCATAGCCTACCTCTTGAAGAGCAGTCGATGTTTAAAACCATCATGCTCATCCCCATTGGTGCGCTTATTGTGGTGTTTTTGCGGATTATTATCGGTCTGAAAACCTCCGGTACTTTCATGCCCGTATTAATTGCGGTGGCCTTTGTGCAAACTCAGTTAATTACCGGGATTGTGGGCTTCTTGTTAATTGTCGGGACGGGTCTGGTTATTCGTAGCTATCTCTCTAAGCTCAATCTCTTGTTAGTGGCACGGATATCCGCGGTCATTATCACCGTTATTCTCATTATTTCAGTATTCACCATTGTCGCCTTTAACATCGGCTTAGTTGAAGGACTCTCTATTACCTTCTTCCCAATGATTATCCTTTCCTGGACCATAGAGCGCATGTCAATTCTGTGGGAAGAGGAAGGCGCCAAAGAGGTGGTATTACAAGGGGGGGGCTCATTGTTAACGGCCGTATTGGTTTACCTAGCGATGACCAATGGTTATATCCAGCACCTGACCTTTAACTTCATTGGGGTGCAACTCATCATCCTAGCCGCTATCTTAATGTTAGGTAACTACACAGGCTATCGCTTAACTGAGTTACGTCGCTTTAAGCCACTGGCGGAGGACTAAGCCTATGTTTAGCCAATTTACATCCCCGGGTAAAATTCGCGCAAAAGGCATTATGGGTATGAACCAACGTAATCACAGTTACATTGGTAAATACAATGACCGCAGCAAGTTTCCACTGGTTGATGATAAGTTAAAAACGAAAAAAATTGCTGAATTGCATGGAGCAACGACACCTGCACTTATCGGTGTCATTGCCCAACAGGCAGAAGTAAAACGTATTCATAAGATGGTCAAAAATTGGCCCGGCTTTTGTATCAAGCCAGCTCAAGGCAGTGGCGGTAAAGGCATCTTAGTGATCATCTCCCATAAAGATGGCATTTATACTAAGCCCTCAGGGGATACGGTTAATGAGCAAGATGTTGAACGTCATATTAGTAATACCCTTGCCGGATTATTCTCTCTTGGTGGAAAGAACGATGTGGCTGTAGTGGAAAACCTCATCAAATTTGATGACTGCTTTGAAGGGTACAGCTATGAAGGGGTTCCCGATGTACGCATTATTGTGTTTAAGGGCTATCCCGTTATGGCGATGATGCGTTTATCCACATCCAGCTCCGACGGTAAAGCCAATTTACACCAAGGTGCCGTGGGCGTTGGGGTCGATATAGCCACCGGCAGGGCCGTTAAAGCGGTGCAATATGATTTACCCGTCACTCACCACCCTGATACTGGAAAAGATCTTCTGCAGCTTCAAGTCCCCCATTGGGAGCGACTATTAACCTTAGCATCCAGTGCATGGGAAATGACCGGTTTAGGCTACATGGGAACGGATATGGTGCTTGACCGAGAAGAAGGTCCTATGGTGTTAGAGTTAAACGCCCGCCCTGGATTGGCAATACAAATTGCCAATGGTGCTGGCCTCTTGCCGAGACTGAATCATATTGAAAACCTTGGGGAAACCGCTGAATACCCTAAACCGGCGGAGCGTGTAGCGTATGCGGCCAAACAATTTGGGGTCACCTTTGAGCCTACCTAGTTTCCTAGATTAAATCAGGCATAACCCTGAGTAATTAAGTGCTCGAACTTATACTAGGGATAGTCAACGAAAACGGGACCTAATATCAATTAGGTCCCGTTTATTTCTGCAAGGCTTGCGACTGACTGTATTAACGCCCTAATGCTTCTTTATAATGGACACGACATACGGAGACATAACGATCATTACCACCAATAACCACTTGCCCACCTTCCGCGATAGGTTGTCCGTGTTCGTCAGTGCGGATCACCATATTGGCTTTTCGGCCACAATGGCAGATGGTTTTTAATTCCACCAATTTATCCGCCCACGCCAACAGATGACGACTGCCTTCAAAAAGCTCACCTAAAAAGTCAGTGCGCAATCCGTAGCAAAGTACCGGGATATTTAATTTATCCACTATCTCAGTCAGTTGATAGACCTGTTGCTTTGATAAAAACTGGCTTTCATCTACCAGTATGCAGTGGTGCGTGGTGTGCTGGTTCAGCTCGCTGACTGTACTATACAGATCCGTGTCCACATCAAACAGCAAAGCTTCAGCCTGCAAGCCTATTCTCGATGTCACTTTACCTTCCCCATAACGATTATCTAGAGCGGCGGTAAAAATGAGCGGGTTCATGCCTCTTTCTTGATAGTTAAAAGAGGACTGTAAAAGTGTTGTGGATTTACCCGCGTTCATTGCGGAGTAGTAGAAATACATCTGAGCCACGTAAAAACCCTTTAATATTCTTTTGCGTAGATAAAGAAAAGGGCCGATAAAAATCAGCCCTCGTAAATATGTTGCCTGTGGACTATTTACGACGCCAAGTTGTGCCTTGAGGACCGTCTTCTAAGATAATACCCAGTTCATTAAGCTTATCTCGGGCTAAATCTGCGTTCGCCCAATCTTTAGAGGCGCGAGAGTCGTTACGCAGTTTTATTAAGGCTTCAATCTCTGCCACTTCATCATCCGCTTGTCCACCTTGTAAAAAGGCTTCTGGCTGCTGATACAAAATACCAATCACTTCGGCCAATTCACGCATTAGTGCGCCAAGTTGGCTGGCTTTTGCAATATCAGCCCCTTTTAAACGGTTCACTTCACGGGCCATATCAAATAATACCGCGTAAGCTTCTGGGGTATTGAAGTCATCATTCATCGCAGTGGTAAAACGAGATACGTACTCCTCGCCACCAGCAGGGCTAGCATTGGCATCCAGACCACGCAAAGCGGTGTATAAACGCTCGAGTGAGGAGCGAGCTTGAGTAAGGTTATCAAGGCTATAGTTTAATTGACTGCGATAGTGTCCTGACATGAGGAAGTAACGAACCGTCTCAGAATCAAAGTGACCTAAAACATCGCGAATGGTAAAGAAATTGCCTAATGATTTGGACATTTTCTCTTGATCCACCATGACCATACCACTGTGCATCCAAGTATTGACATACTGAGTGCCGTGGGCACAGCACGATTGGGCAATTTCATTCTCATGGTGTGGGAATTGCAAATCAGAACCCCCACCGTGAATATCAAAATGGTCACCTAGAATGGACGAATTCATCGCTGAACATTCAATATGCCAACCTGGACGGCCTTCTCCCCATGGAGACGCCCATGTAGGCTCGCCTGGTTTAGACATTTTCCACAGTACGAAATCTAATGGGCTGCGTTTTGCTGTTTCTATATCAACACGAGCACCCGCTTGGAGTTGTTGCAAGTCTTGTTTTGAAAGGCGTCCATACTCATCAAACTTGCTCACTTCAAACATCACATCACCATTGCTAGCAACGTAGGCAAAACCGCGTTCAATGAGTTTTTCAACTAAAGCGATGATTTCATCAATAAAATCGGTAGCGCGAGGCTCTACATCCGGACGCTTCATATTTAACGCATCAAAGTCGGCGTGCATGTCTGCGATCAGGCGCTCAGTTAGCGCTTCACAGCTTTCACCATTTTCAGCCGCACGTTTAATAATTTTGTCGTCAATATCAGTGATATTTCGTACAAAATTAAGGTCGTAGCCAAGATATCTTAGATAACGTGATACAACATCAAAAGAAACAAAGGTACGACCATGGCCAATATGACAAAGGTCATAAATAGTCACCCCACATACGTACATGCCTACTTTTCCGGCCGTGATAGGTTTAAATTCTTCTTTTTGACGTGTCAGTGTATTGTATATCTTGAGCATTTGTTCAGCTTTAACTTCTACTGGTGATAATAATGTGGTTAGTATACCAACACATAACAACTTAAGTAACATAAAACTCGGTTAGCGGTTGATTGTGCTGTGAGTTTGGTTAGAATTTGAGGCGATCACTCCACTAAAATAACGTTAAGGACGCTCTTATGATCACCCTTCACACCAATCACGGTGACATCACGCTAGAATTGAACCACGAACTTGCGCCAGTTACGGCAGCAAACTTTACTCAATATTGCCAAGATGGTTTTTACGACAACACTTTATTTCACCGTGTTATTGATGGTTTTATGATTCAAGGCGGTGGCATGACGTCTGGACTACGCGAAAAACCAACGCGCGATACCATTAAAAATGAAGCTAATAATGGCCTAAGCAATGCCGTTGGCACTATCGCAATGGCTCGTACTATGGAACCGCATTCAGCTAGCTCACAGTTCTTTATCAATATTAACAACAATACCTTCTTGGACTTCAAATCAGAAGACATGAACGGTTGGGGCTACTGTGTATTTGGTAAAGTGACTGAAGGCATGGATGTCGTTAACAAAATTAAAGGTGTGAGCACTGGTAGCATGGGTATGCACCAAGACGTTCCTTTAGAAGAAGTAATTATTACCGGTACTACAATTACTGAGTAAGACTTTATAAACCGCCTTAGTTTCGCTAAGGCGGTTTTCTTATCTAACGGAACCTCTCTTAATGCGCACACTATTTATCTCTGATCTGCACCTTACTCCCTCACGTAATGATATGACGGACGCGTTTATACGCTTTATGCGCCAGCAAGCTCCTGGAGCTGATGCGGTGTATATTTTAGGTGATTTATTTGAGTTTTGGGTTGGTGACGACGACGATTCGCCACTCAATAACACCGTAATTTCCGAAATCAAAACCTTGGTGAGCTCTGGTACCCCTTGTTACTTTGTGCAAGGCAACCGAGATTTTTTAGTGGGTAAACAATTTCAGAAAAAAAGTCACGCTATTTTACTCGGGGATGAAACCTTAATTGATCTGTACGGCACACCGACACTCATCATGCATGGTGACACTCTATGTACCGACGATATTAAATATCAAAATTTCCGTAAAAAAGTTCATATGAAATGGCTGCAGTGGGTGTATAACCATATCCCCCTAGCCCTGCGCAGAAAGTTAGTCAAAAAAGTACAAAATAACGCCAATGATGAGAAACAACATAAATCGTACGATATTATGGATGTGAATCAACAAGCCGTTTTAGACGCGATGCAACGACACTCAGCAAGCCTACTGATTCATGGCCACACTCATCGCCCTGCCATTCATGATATTGACCAACAAAAAAAGCAGCAACGTATTGTTCTTGGTGACTGGTTCACACACGCATCAATATTGGAAATAACCAAAGAAAACATTAACTTACACACTAAAGAATTATGATTCTCATTCATATTTGTGAAGTGGTAAGCTTTTTTGATAAAAAGCGGTTTAAACATTTCAAAGTAAAGTTATTATCTTGCGCGTAGTCTCATAAATTATAGATGTATTTGTGTATAGCTCTTTTATTGCTCGGCAACCAATCAGTGACCGTCACGGTGTTACAGTAGCTTATGAGCTACTGTATCGAAAAAGTCATGTTAATAAATACCCAATAGATGTAGATGGTGAACATGCCACTAAGTCGATACTTGCTGATCTGCTCATTGAGTCGTCAGGGGAAATGTTGAATTATGGCAAAAGCTTTATTAATTTCCCGCACACTACTCTGATTGCAGGTTTGCCCCTATGCTTACCCGCACAGGATGTCGTTATTGAGGTATTAGAAGCCGATGTACCTAGCCCAGAGCTCATTAATGCCCTGAAAATACTGCATAAACGCGGCTATCAAATTGCTCTTGATGACTTTATGCCAACGAGTGAGTGGGAGCCGGTGTTGTCCTATATTTCTATTATTAAAATAGATATTCAGCAATTGTCCCTATCCGACTCTCAAGCCTTTATCCAAGCCCACCAACACTTGAATATTCAGTTCCTCGCTGAAAAAATTGAGAACCACGCTCAATATCAACAAGCACTCAGTGCGGGTTTTCACTTATTTCAAGGTTACTTTCTTGGCCAGCCTGAAATGCTCGAAAAACACATTAATGATGAAAGCTATCCTCAGCTATACCTTGAGCTTTATCAACACCTCAGCCATATGACGATGAACCCGCCTAAAGGGATGACACACGCCAAACAAGATGCGCTGGTCTAATAGCATAACCTCTTGTCAATTATCTTAACCCCTGAGATCAATAATCTCAGGTGATGGTGGTATAATTGCTCTAAATTTCCCATGATGATCGTTACCATGAATACACTTGCCACTTCTTTATGCCGCTGTCATAGCAAAAAACGCTATCAGGATTGTTGCCAACCCATTCATTTGCAGCCAAGCCAAGCCCAATCCCCACTGCAGCTGATGCGCGCACGTTATTGCGCACATGAATTGAATTTGGTGGAGTTTGTAATCCACACTTATCACCCGAGTTGTCACGCGCAAAATGACGCCCAAGCCATTGCCGAATCCGTCCATGGGGAGTGGGTGAAACTTGAAGTGGTCAGTACAGAACTAGGCGCTCATGACAAGGAAGGGTTTGTCACTTTCAACGCCTATTTTATTGAAGATAAACGCCAGTATAGCTTTAGCGAAAAGTCACGTTTTATTAAAGAGGGTGAGCAATGGTTTTATATTGATGGAGAGATGTTCGACTACCCCTTAGCCGTGCCCAAAAGCACACTACAACGTAATGATCCTTGCCATTGTGGCAGTGGTAAAAAATTCAAAAAGTGTTGCGGTATGTAACCGACGGATATTTGAAATATAATCTTGCGTCCACTACATTCATTCCGATGCTGGTAACATTATCAGTAATTATTTAATCGGGGTATAACATGAAGATAAAACCTATAAAGATTGGTGTTTTACTTAGCCTACTTACCATACTATTCGGTTATGGCTTAGGCTGTATTTTTGGTGCAGCCAACAGCAGTATGAAAGCCTATTTCCATGAACAAGTGTATGTCGTTCATGCCAGTAACTTTACTACTGAAAAAGATAAAGACACCGCTTTTTCAAAAGCAAAAGACTACATCAAACGCGCTCACTTGCACTCCGCGGCAATGGGAACAGCATCATTAGCCACCATTTTTGCGTTAGGATTTTGTAGCATATCCGATAGAAAGAAAACCATTGTCAGTACAATAACAGGCTTAGGCGCTGCAGGTTACGGTGTATTTGTATGGACACTCATGGCGTTTGTGACACCTATGATAGGAAAGTCTGCCGCTCATGAAACTATCGCCATTCTCGCCATCCCTACGGGACTTGCCCTAGTGTTTGGTACTATGGCCACCATCTATTATGTTGCTAAAGAAAAATAACAGTACGTTATTTTCTGCTTGCTGATACCTAAGGTGAAGCGACGCCTTTACCTTAGGTTTACATTAATGCCTAGATAGCGATAACCCCCTCATAGACTCATCCATCCACTTCATTCTTCCACCGTTTAATCCGCACAGCTCTTGGCTTTTAGCCATTCAACTAAACTATGCTAGTATCAACCGGTATTTATTATGGCCACCCCTCATGACTGCACACCCTAACGGTATCAAACAAGCAACACGACAAGAAAGCGTGATGAACTCTGCCATGTGGCACTTAGCCCAAAGAGATATGACAGAAAGTGAATTATTAATTAAATTACGCGCCAAAACGGATAATCAACAATGGATAACACAAACCTTAGACACTCTGCACCACTATGGTTATTTAAAGTCTGATGCTGATTTTGCCCATGGATTTGCCCAGCAGTCATTTAATAATGAATATGGGTCAAAATACATTATCGAAAAACTCAAGAAGAAAGGCCTCAGTGTGGCAACAGTATT
The DNA here is from genome assembly GCF_024347075.1 of Vibrio rarus. NCBI lineage: Bacteria > Pseudomonadati > Pseudomonadota > Gammaproteobacteria > Vibrionales > Vibrionaceae > Vibrio > Vibrio rarus. The sequence continues at coordinate 1,079,099 of NZ_AP024900.1, read as the reverse complement.
AACGGCCATTGAGCAGGTAAAGCAGCAATACAATATTGATGAGCAACAGTTGGTTATCGATAGAGTTAATGCGCAATATCAGCAATTTACAATAAGCCGTGAAAAGTTAATTAACACCTTAGTTAAGCGGGGATTTACTTTCTCACAAATTAATACCGCTATTGAGCAGCACCCTGCTGTAGGCTCCCTTCGTTCATCTTTAGAAATTAAAGCAGATAAAGTAGACCTGAAAAAAGAACTGCTTAAATACGCGCGAAAAGGCAAAGGATTAACCGTGATCCGCCAAGAATTAACATTGAGAAAAGTAGATATTACTGATCTTGAGCGGTATGTCAGTCAAGCCATTACCGAGGGTGACATTGATTTTTATGCAAGTTGCCTTGAGCAACTGCAAAAAAAAGCATACGACCTGAACGATTTTAAACAGCGCAGCAAAGCCTATGCCATGCTATCGCGAAAAGGCTTCTCGTCTGAAGAAATTAAATTTGCCTTAAGTGAAGCGTAATACCCACCCTCTTTTTCAAAAAAAAAGCCACTTTATTCAAAAGTGGCTTGCTTGAACATGTCAAAACATCATTATTTATGACGCTCTTTTAGTTTATTCACTACATCGCTCAGTGATAAACCTTGGTCTTGAAGCAATACCAACAGGTGATAAATAAGATCTGCCGATTCACAGACTAATTCAGCCTTATCGCCCGACGTCGCCGCAAGCGCGACTTCAACGCCTTCTTCGCCCACTTTTTGCGAAATACGTTTGGTGCCACGAGCATACAAACTGGCGGTGTAAGACGAATCGGGATCAGCGGATTTGCGTTCACCCAGCAAGGTCTCAAGTTGGTTAAGCCATACCATTTGTGATTCTTCTTGAGCATCCGCATCCCAACAGGTTGTTGTTCCAGTATGGCAGGTTGCGCCAGTCGGTAAGACTTTAACTAACAAAGTATCATTGTCGCAATCTAGCGAAATGTTCTTCAGCTTAAGGACATTACCTGAGGTCTCCCCTTTGGTCCATAAACGCTCTTTAGTACGAGAGTAAAAGGTAACCAGCCCTGTTTCTCCCGTTTTATGCAGTGCGTCAGGGGTCATGTAACCCATCATTAACACTTGGCTAGACGTGAAATCCTGCACGATAGCAGGAACTAAACCATCAACCTTATCCCAATCAATTCGTTCAGCTAACGTTGTTAGTTCACTTGCTGTAAAACTCATATTCTCACCTCTACTGCCTGGGTCTTAAGGTATTGTTTTAGTTTACCAATATTGATGATCTGCTTGTGAAATACAGAAGCGGCTAGCGCACCATCCACATTGGTTTCGTTAAATGCTTGTGCAAAGTGCTCCATCGCACCTGCGCCGCCAGAAGCGATCAAAGGTACCTTACACACTTCACGCACCATATTAAGCTGAGTGACATCGTAGCCATTGCGAACCCCATCTTGGTTCATCATATTTAGAACGATCTCACCAGCACCACGACGTTGTACTTCTTGTACCCAATCTTTGGTTTGCCACTGTGTGGCTTTGGTTCGAGACTCATCACCGGTAAATTGATACACCTGATACTGGCCTGTCTCCTTATCAAAATAGGAGTCAATACCCACTACGATACACTGCACACCGAATTTGTCGGCTAAATGCGTGATCAGCTCAGGGTTTGCCAGTGCCGGAGAGTTAATAGAAACCTTATCGGCACCAAATTCTAAAATACGTGATGCATCGGCGGCGGATTTAATGCCACCAGCCACACAGAACGGAATGTCGATGACCTCTGCAACACGGGCCACCCAGCTTTTATCCACTACTCGGCCATCACTGGACGCGGTAATATCATAAAAAACTAATTCATCCGCCCCTTCTTCGGCATAACGTTGCGCTAAAGGGACAATATCACCGATAATCTCGTGATTTCGGAACTGGACCCCTTTTACAACTTGTCCATCTCTCACATCTAAACAAGGAATTATTCGCTTCGCTAACATAATGCCCTTTATCCTTTTAAAAGCTAAAATCCAGTGACTATGCTGACTGCCAGCTAGCAAACGCTTGCTGTGCGGTAAATTTACCGTCTAACAAAGCACGTCCAACAATCACACCACGCACACCACTTCCTTTAAGTGCTTCAATATCACTCAAGCTGCCGATGCCACCTGATGATTGAAAATGCACTTGCGGGTAAAGGCGGCAAAGATCCACATACAAATCGACATTTGAGCCGGTTAATGTGCCATCTTTAGAAATATCGGTGCACAGCACATGCTTTAAGCCGACGGTCAGAAAATCCTCGAGTAGAGCCTCAATGGTCACACCCGAATCTTCTTGCCAACCAGATACCGCCACTTTACGACGGCCTTCACTATCGATATTGACATCTAGGGCCAAAACGATGTGTTCTGGGCCATATTTTTCCATCCAACCTTTAACCAGTTCAGGCTGTTTTACAGCGGTAGATCCTACCACTACACGCTCAGCACCGGCATCCAGCAGATCGATGACATCTTGTTCTGTACGCACCCCTCCGCCTATTTGAATTTTCGCTGGGGTACTTTTTAGTAGCTTGCCAATCAAATCAAGTTGACGGGCACTGGTGTCTTTTGCACCGGTTAAATCTACTAAGTGCAACCAATTAGCTCCCGCTTGGTGGTACAAGTTAAACTGCTCTGCAGGGTCCACTTTATATTCTGTAACCTGTCCATAGTCACCTTGGTACAACCGAACGACTTGGCCTTCAATTAAATCTAATGCTGGAATAATCACTTCTCGTCCCTAAAGTCTGATGTTGGAGCCTTACAGCTCTAAAAAATTCTTAATCAATTGTGAGCCGGCTTTAGATGAGCGTTCAGGGTGAAACTGAACGCCATAATAATTGCCACTTTGTATGGCCGCACTAAAACGACTGCCATAATCGCAACTGGCGATCGTATAATCGCCTACCGCCATGGCAAAGCTATGCACAAAGTAAAAATACTCCCCTGACTCAATGCCTTTAAATAGCGGGTGACCGGCTTTAGCAGACACCGTATTCCATCCCATGTGGGGTAATGGATTTTGCTGGCTGTCTAACTTGCGTACTTCTCCAGAACAAAGCCCAAGGCAAGGCACGATTTGATCCGCTTTTTGCCCTTTTTCTTCGGAGAGTTTACCCAACAATTGCATGCCTAAGCAGATACCTAGCATAGGCTTGGTCACTTGCTTAACCAGTTCAATTAAGTTGCGTTGCTCTAAGTTACGCATGGCTTCACTGGCCGTTCCTACACCGGGTAAAAACAGCTTATCTGCACCTAAAACCACTTGTGGATCTTTGGATACAGTGACATCAAAGCCTAAACGCTCGATAGCAAAACGTACTGATGACACATTGGCACAGCCAGTATCAATGATGACGACGGTTTGTGATTGATTTTGCACATTCACTCCTTACAACATGCCTTTGCTACTAGGTAACTCTGTGCCTTCCACTTTTATCGCTTGGCGCAAAGTACGTCCGAAGGCTTTAAACAAGCTTTCAATAATGTGGTGATCATTGTCACCCGTAGAAGATAGGTGCAAGGTGCACGCCATACCATCGGCTAAAGAGCGGAAAAAGTGCACGGCCATCTCGGTCGAGAATCCCCCTACCTCTTCACGGCTAAATTTAGCATCAAATTTAAGGTAAGCACGGCCTGAAAGATCCAAGCTACATTGCGCTAAACATTCATCCATTGGCAAACTAAAACCAAATCGGCCAATACCACGTTTATCACCTAGAGCCTCTTTGATGGCTTGTCCAAGGGCTAAAGCGGTGTCTTCAACAGTGTGATGATCATCAATATGCAAATCTCCATCCACTGCAAGTTTTAACTGAAAACCGCCATGAGTGGCGATTTGATCAATCATATGATCGAAAAACCCTAGACCCGTTGCGATTTCATTGCCACCAACTTCATCCAAATTCACCGCCACACGTATGTCGGTTTCTTTGGTGGTACGAACAACTTGAGCCGTACGTGGTTGAGTGGTAAGCATTTTGACAATGGTAGTCCAATCTAAATTCTGCGGGTGATATTGAATGCCTTGAATCGCCATGTTTTCCGCCAACTGCAGATCTGTGGCACGATCGCCAATCACTGCAGAGGTTTTAAAGTCTACTTTGCCTGATTGTAAGTACTCTTTCACCATACCCAGTTTAGGCTTACGGCAGCTGCAATTATCTTCTGCAAAGTGTGGGCAAATAAGTACATCGTCAAAACGAACACCTTGAGATTCGAACACATGCATCATGAGATCATGAGGGGCGTCAAAATCGGCCTTAGGATAACTGTCCGTACCCAAGCCATCTTGGTTGGTCACCATCACCAAACGGTAACCTGCATCTTGTAGCGATAACAAGCTTGGGATAACCAGTGGTTCAAACTGCAGTTTGTCTAGTCTGTCCACTTGAAAGTCGACAGGTGGCTCAACAATCAAAGTGCCATCGCGATCAATAAATAAAATCTTTTGGGGAGTGCTCATTATTATTCCTTTTTAAATTCGGCGTCCTAGGCTGCAGATGGAGCCAATTGTTGCTTAATAAATGCTACGGTTTTTTGGCACTCTTTATCGCTACCAATACTGATACGTACACAATCTTTTATCGGTGAATCACGCAATATAATTCCCGCATCCCAAGCCGCTTTAAACAAGGAGTCACCATCTGGGAAACGTACCAAGAGGTAATTACCATAGCCGCTATACACAGTAACACCAGAGATAGCGCTAAGCTCAGAATTTACATAGGCGCGCTGAGTGTTTAAAGTAGCAATTTGCTCACTGGCGCGCTCAATACCGGCTTTTGACAATGCTTGAGAAGCGATGTCCGCCACTGGCACTGGCACTGGGTATGGGGCAATCACTTTCAATAGCACTTGTATCAGTTCTGGGTTTGCCAAAGTAAACCCGCAACGTAAGCCCGCTAAAGCAAATGCCTTTGACAGAGTGCGTAAAACGGCAAGGTTAGGGTAGCTTTTTAGCAAATCAACCGTTGACGCTTCAGGACAAAAATCAATATACGCTTCATCCATGACCACAATCGCTCGATCTTTGGTCATGTCAAGCAAAGCGATGATGTCATCGCGGTTGATCAAATTACCGGTTGGGTTATTTGGAGAACAAACAAATACCAATTTGGTGTTGTCTAAATTGCGCTCAATAGACGGCAGATCCAATTGCCAATCATCGGTTAACGGTACGACTTTTCGCTCCACACCTATGGTTTCGGCGCTGATGGCATACATGCCATATGTTGGAGGGCAATAGATAATCGTATCTTCACCCGGCTCACAAAATGCGCGAATAAGCAGTTCAATGCCTTCGTCTGCACCGCGAGAGGTTAATACTTGCTCTGCGGTCACGCCAGCATAAGAGGCATAAGCATTAATCAATTGCGGAGGCTGACAGTCACTGTAACGATTTAAACGAGAAGCCTCTACGGTATATTCGTTATCAAAAGGAGATTCATTGGCATTGAGCCATACATCCCCTGAACCACCAATACGGCGTGCAGACAAATAAGGAGTAAGTCCTTGCACCTGTTTACGAGCTAATTTTTCCATGCTTCCATCTTCCTCTACTTCTGTTCTACTTTTACTTCGCCGACAATAACTTTTCTACGCGAATGGTCACGGCGCGTTTATGCGCATCTAAGCCTTCAGCGTCGGCGATTGTAGTAACGGTTGGCGCTAGGCTTTTCAAGCCATCAGCCGTTAACTCTTGCACTGTCATACGTTTACTAAAGTCGGCAAGTCCGAGGCTTGAGTAAGTGCGAGTATAGCCATAAGTAGGAAGAACATGGTTAGTGCCTGACGCATAGTCTCCTGCTGATTCTGGAGACCAAGATCCAAGGAAAATAGAGCCTGCATTATCGAGCAGTGGCAACAATTCACGAGGGTTCTTAGTTTGAACAACCAAATGCTCAGGCCCATAGTAGTTAGAAATGGCCACCGCTTGAGTCACCGATTCTGAGATGATAATCAAGCTAGAGGCTAAAGCTTGTTGCGCTATAGATTGACGAGAAAGTTCCTGCAATTGGCGCTGTACCGCGTCCGTTACTTGATCCGCAATCAACACAGAAGGCGTCACTAACACCACTTGTGAATCGGGTCCATGCTCGGCTTGACTCAAAAGATCCGCTGCCACAAATTCCGCATCTGCGGTTTCATCAGCAATAACCATCACCTCAGAAGGGCCTGCAGGCATATCAATGCCAGCACCACGATAATCATTGCTCACTTGTCGTTTAGCTTCGGTCACATACGCATTACCAGGGCCAAAGATTTTATCCACTTTGGTAACCGTATCGGTGCCATAAGCCATAGCGGCAATCGCTTGCCCGCCCCCTAGGTTATACACTTCGTCAATGTTGCACAGCTTTGCCACATATAAAATTTCATCGGCAATCGGTGGCGGAGAACACAATACCACCTTGTTGCATCCGGCAATTTGCGCAGGCACACCTAACATAAGCACAGTAGAAGGTAACGGAGCGCTACCTCCAGGAATATACAAACCCACCTTATTAATTGGACGAGTCACTTGCTCACATACTACCCCAGGTTGTGTTTCCACTTTAAGAGGCGTTGGTTTTTGTGCTTGGTGAAATTTAGCAATGTTTTTGTACGCTTGGTTAAGCGCCGTTTTCATGTTATCCGTTAAACGCTCCGCCGCTTGGTCTATTTCTTGCTTCGAAACTCGAATATTTTGCAAGCGAACACCATCAAACTTTTCAGTGAGTTCAAGTAATGCTTTATCCCCTTGCTCTTTTACACTGGACACAACGGCACTGACTGCGGCTGTGACGTTTGCCCCTTCCGTTATGGCTGGGCGTTGCAGAACGGCATTTTGTTGTTCTGCACTTAAAGATTGCCAAGTAACCGTTCTCATCACTTACTCCATCATTTTCTCAATAGGTAGAACTAGGATTGAACTTGCTCCCAACTCTTTTAATTGTTCCATGGTTTCCCAGAATAGGTTTTCAGAGCTTACCAAGTGAATAGCCGCTTTAGACTTATCATTTGATAGAGGCAATACCGTTGGGTCTTCAGCGCCAGGTAGTAACGCAGTTACTTCATCAAGACGATCTAAAGGAGCGTGCAGCATAATGTATTTGGATTCTTTCGCTTGTTGCACGCCTTGCATGCGTGTCAGTAGCTTATCAATAAGCTCAAGTTTATCTTGGTCAAATTCACCATCACGTTGAATCAAGGTTGCTTTAGAACGGAAAATCACTTCTGCTTCTTTTAAGCCATTCGCTTCTAGTGTGGCGCCCGTTGACACTAAGTCCGCAATGCCATCGGCTAAGCCTGCTCGAGGGGCAACTTCAACAGAACCCGCTAGCATACAAGTGCTAAAGTCAATGTTTTGCTCATCCATAAACGCTTTCAGTAGGTGAGGATAACTGGTTGCGATACGTTTACCCGCTAAGTCTTGAGGGCCGGTGTAGTCCATTTCTTTATCAACAGCAATAGAAAGTCGGCAAGTACCAAAATCTAAGCGACGCAGTGATTTAAAGGCAAAAGGTTGCCCCTTAGCTTTGCGGTCTAGACGCACTTCTTCTAGTTCATTTTCGCCGATAAAACCTAAATCAACCACACCATCCATGATAAGACCTGGGATATCATCGTCTCGGACTAATAGAAGGTCGATAGGCGTATTCAAAGAATGAGCAACCAAACGCTCACCCATAATATTAAACTTAACACCGCTCTTTTTAAGTAGTTCTTGGCATTCCTTACTTAGACGACCTTTTTTTTGAATGGCAATTCTTAGACGTTGTGTTTGCATTGCAAGTTCCTTCTGCTTAATAGACAGCTAGATTAATAATGGTATAAAAATAAAAAAACCCTTGGGGCTTAGCTCCCAAGGGTTCAAATCTGTGTTTCTTGATTTAACCACCGAGAGCGTTGTCTCCCGGGTATGCGCACATCGCCCGAAAGTTTAGTAAGGGTGATGATGGTGATGATTGATTTCAAGTATGCGCATGTTTTAAGGCTTAATTAATTTGTGTACAAACACACTAACCAAGCCGTTCAAACTTTGCAACCATTTAGTGATGAAAAAATTGATTTCAACAACTTACACAATGTTTTCTTGACTAAATCTTCTGATTTTCCAGCCTAGTACGCGATAACATAGACAACACAAGGCACACCAACACAAAGGCGACACTGGCGGCAGCAAAAGAAAGCATTGTTGATGTTGTCATTCCCAAGGTAATAAAGCCCACACAAGAAATCAGAGCTACTGACACTGCATAAGGTAACTGTGTCGTCACATGATCCATATGATTACAGCGTGCTCCGGTTGACGAAAGTATGGTTGTATCTGAAATTGGAGAACAGTGGTCACCAAATACAGAGCCGGCTAATACTGCCCCTAACATTGGCAACATCAAGGTTAAGTCCGTTGCACCAGCCAAATCACCAGCGATAGGTAACATAATGCCAAAGGTTCCCCAAGAGGTACCGGTAGAAAAGGCCATCATCCCAGCCAATAAAAACAGAATAACTGGCAGCCATCCAGCATTGATGTTTGCTTGCTGTGCCATTGAAGAGAGGTAGGCCCCTGTTTTCATGTCACCAATCACGCTACCAATGGACCAGGCAAACAATAGAATCAGTATGGCACCGAACATAGATTTAGCGCCAACCCATAATGCGCGGCTCACACTCAACAAAGGTAAACGTTGACGCCATACCGTTGCTAACGCAACCACAAGCCCAATTACACCACCATAAATGAGCGACGTCCCTACATCCGTATTTTCAAACGCTCTTAATACCGTAAACGATTGTCCATCGTCAGCTAGGGCTAAGCCTCCGGTGTACATCATGGCCAAAACGGTCGCCACTATTAAAGTAATAATAGGCAAGATAAGATCGAGGACTGAACCATTAGGGCTTTGTTCAATATCTAGCTCATCATCATGTTGGGCATCTTGGCTGCTATTCTCATTGTCAAAACCGCGTCCTTGAGAGGCTTCTATTTCATGACGACGCATTGCGCCAACATCAATTTTAAACCAAGCAACCGTAAAGACCATTAATAGAGCAAATACCGCATAGAAATTCATCGGAATTAAACGTACATAGGCCCCAAGAGCGGAATACTCCGTCATATTGTGGCTCACTAATATGCCACCTATGATGGTCATAATATACGCTCCCCAACTAGAGGCTGGGGTCAATACGCACATTGGCGCGGCAGTAGAATCTAAAATATAAGCCAGTTTTGCTCTCGACACATAAAAACGGTCGGTCACAGGACGCGCCACCGCCCCCACAGCAATACTGTTAAAATAATCATCAATAAAGATGAATACGCCTAAAAAAGCCGCCAACAGTTTTGAGCCACGTTTGCTTTTAACCCGAGCTTGAGCCCAAAGTGCGAATGCACGCGTGCCTCCAGATAAGGTTAATAATGCAGTCATCATGCCTAACAGCAATAAAAAGCCCACAATACTCATGTTCCATGAGTTGATACTTCCGTCTTCTATAAATACGCTATATACGGTATTAAAAATGTAGCTGGCCGCCCCACTAAAGGAGTTGTCAGATAAAAGGAAACCGCCAATAACAATACCTGCGCCTAACGAAAGCAACACACGACGAGTAATAATAGCTAACCCCAATGCCAATAACGGAGGCAGCAAAGAGATAGGAGATGAAGCAAAATCCATTAAATTCATGATCTTCTTATAACCAAATTCGGTAAGAGATCTACTGTAGGTTGTTATTCGACTTGATGTTGAACAAGCCATCTATCGGGCGACAAATGACTCCACAGTAGCGCTCCATAGTTTAATAACGTAATAGACTATGGCAGTGTTATTTCTTTCGAAAATAACCCCAGCAAATGATCTTGATAACACCATCTGCTTCGGCAGTTACCCCTTCCATTAACAATTACAACGACATCACTCTATTGCTAACTACTATTAATAACTGCGCCTCTACCCCACCTTGAATCGCAATTTTAGACAGCATATGCTACAAGGTGTTCTAGGAGCGGTGCATTCTACTAACATTCAATAGAAATGCAATAGAAAGTCAAACTAGGTACAACAGAGCATGAAAAACCAAACCATCTACAATTACAATTTGTAATACTTCGCAAAAATAACAAAAAGTGCTAACAATTTAGAGTAATTACTTACATATATTATTCTTCTGTAAAATGTAATAACACAACATAATATATGGTACTTATAATGCAAGCAGATGAACAAACCGTATTTAATAATCTGGGTGTATTGAACTGCTAGGCCTAACTCGCCTCATATTATTTTAAAACAATTATTATTTTTGCAATATTACTTATTTTATATTTAACTATTCATATTGCTCTTATATAATCATTTTATTCTGTAGCACAAGTGGTACAGTTTACAGTTGGTTGGTTAACATAAATCTAATAGGATAAAAAATGTCAGAGATTACTAAAACACTACTTAATATTCGTAGCCTTCGTGCTTTCTCTCGTGAGCTAACACTAGAGCAACTAGAAGAAGCGTTAGATAAATTAACTATCGTTGTTGAAGAGCGCCGTGAAAATGAAGCGGAAGAGCGTGCCCTTCGTGAAGAAAAAGAGAAGAAACTTGCGGAATACGCGCAAAAACTTCTTAAAGAAGGTATCGATATCGAAGAACTTGTTGCTGCTGTTGCAGGTGATAGCTCTTCAAAAGCTTCAAAAACAAAACGTGCACCTCGCCCAGCAAAATATGAATACGTTAATGAAAGCGGCGTGAATAAAACATGGACAGGCCAAGGCCGTACACCATCAGCAATTCAAGCTCAATTAGATGCGGGTAAATCTCTAGAAGAGTTCCTAATCAAGGCTTAATTTTGTTTTGAACTTATAGATTTACGTTACATAAAAAAGCTCCTCTATAGGAGCTTTTTTGTTATCTAAACTTTAACCACCAGACAGTCATTATTTGTATACTTCTTGACTTATCCTTATCTATTACGGGGTAAAGATGTAACATGATTTTTCAATAATAATATAATACGAGTTGTATTATTTAATTATAAAAGAAACATTTACTGTCATTCGCTTACAAAAAGTATCAATCTCAGCAATTAAGTGGTCAGAAATAGCGCAGGAAAAACACTTGAGAACAAGGCGCTATTTTTGATAAGTAGTCGTTCTACACTCAAAAATTACAACGCCGTTATCATGTGTTTTAACAAGCTAGAATGGTCAGTTAATTACTACGGTGGGTATTATTACACTGTTATTATCTTTCCCAATACGCTTCTTCTAAGTTGTCTTCACGTTCTGGTAGACCACGAGATAAGCGGGGAGAATGTTGTGCCAACACTTCGTAACTCACACGATTTGAGTATTTACATACTTGAGAAAAAGAAGAATAGGTTAAATATTCATATTCATGTTTACTTGAATTAGGAATATTTTGTTTATGGAATCGATTAGCTGATAAATCATGCAATAATGCAGATAACGCTGCATCCCCTGCCCCATTGGTGTTTTTGATTTTTTCCGGTCCGCCCATATATGGCGCGATATGTGAATACACTTTAAAAGGAGTTCGGCAATCCGCCTTTAAGGCAGGACGACTGAATTCATAGCGATTAAATTCCGCAATGGTTCCAGGTAATAATGGCAGTGACGTTTCACGCTTTGTGGACTCTTCGGTATAACCTGCCATAAATAGTCCTACAGGGCCTGCTGTACATAAAACTAAATCCGCCCAATCTAATACCTTATCTGCGGCTAATAAGGGATCGGATAACCCTGTCAGTGCTAGTGCTTCTTCTTCGTTCATTGCCACAACGGATACATTTTCTGAAATAAAATCTACCCAAAATTGTGGATCTTGTTGAATCACATATTTAGTACCTAATGTTAATACAACCGGTACATTATATTGTTTAGCGTATTCTATGGCCTTCATCGTCGCGTCAGGCATAGGGTCGCCCTCTTTACAACGTACAAGGTAAGAAGTTAATACTAAGGCTGAGGCATCTTTAAAAATCCCTTCAGGGATGCTCTCCGGATGCAGTTGATTCATTTTCCCTTCACTTATTGCGAAAGTTCGTTCACCACTGTCGGAAATAAGTGTAAAGCAGCGGCCAATGGCACCATCCACCCCTTGCAAATGATTAAGATCCATACGACTTGAGGTATTACATAAATAACGAAAGCCATAACTACCAATCTTGATATCCGCACTCATGACACCCAATAAGATGGATTTATCATCTGCAAGGACAGAGTAGTTGTGTAATGTATTACCTATCGTTCCACCCGCGTATTCATTACTAATGAGTTGCTGAGATTTTAACTCTTCATAAAGCAACTCTGCAGTGCGATCATCCACCACTAATGAGTGCCCTTTACTTAAGTTAAACTTAGCGATGAAATCATCCGAGACCTTTGCTTCTATATCCACTAAGGTCTGGTCAATACCCACTACATAAGTGCTGTTTGAACCCGACTCTGGGCGAGTTTTAGGTACTAAAGGGTCAAGAGTATTAACGGGAAAATAATGCTTAGATTTACGTTGGCCTGGAAATTTCATGGGGTTTCTATGTTTGTGAAAATAGGTTGTAAATTGTAGACGTTACCAATATCGCCTTCAATACACAGAGTAAAAGCAAACGGTTACCTTAGATGCATATGTGTGCGAATGCTTAAATATCAGGCAAAAAAAAGAGTCAACGGTAAATATGCCGTTGACTCTCATCATTATAGTAAAATTAGCTATTCACTTTTTGCTTTGGGTTTCTTACGTTTATCGGTAATTTCCCATTTGCCATCAATATACAAACCCGTCCATCCAGATGGTTTGCCATCAATTTCTGAGCGAACGTAATTCTCTTTACTCTTACGGCTAAAACGAACCACAGTAGGACGCCCATCAGGGTCCTGTGCTGGTGCATCCGCTAAGTATTGGAACTTAGGTGAAATACGGTCTTTAAAGCGGGCTATCTCTTGCACAAGAGGTGCGCGTGTTTCACGAGATTTAGGGAAGTTACTGGCTGCCATAAACAAACCAGAAGCACCATCTCGCAACACAAAATAAGCATCTGACTGAGTACATGGAAGCTCAGGTAAATGCACAGGATCTTCTTTTGGTGGCGCGACTTCCCCATTGCGCAAAATCTTACGCGTATTTTTACACTCTTCGTTGGTGCAATCCATGTACTTACCAAAACGGCCGTTTTTCAACACCATATCAGCGCCACATTTATCACACTCAACCACAGGGCCATCATAGCCCTTGACCTTAAACTCGCCATTCTCAACCACGTGGCCTTCACAGTTAGGGTTATTACCACATACGTGAAGTTTGCGCTTATCATCAATGAGATAGGCGTCCATCGCCGTTTCACAAATAGGGCAGCGACGCTTAGCGCGCAATGCAGCCGTTTCTGGGTCTTCTTCTAAGACGTTAATAATTCCGTCTTCATCACCAAGGTTAATGGTGGTTTTACAGCGTTCTTTAGGAGGAAGCGCATAACCCGAACAACCTAAGAATACCCCAGTTGAGGCCGTTCTAATCCCCATAGGGCGAGAACAGGTTGGACATTCAATGTCGGTCATTACGATATGGTTTTGTTCCATACCCCCTTGATCTGAATCGAGTTCTGCTGTTGCCAGCTCCGTTGAAAAGTCTTTGAAGAAACTATCTAGAACTTGCGTCCATGTTGCCTCGCCTTCTGCAATTTGATCGAGCTTTTGCTCCATTCGTGCAGTAAAGTCGTAGTTCATCAAATCAACAAAGCTGTTATCTAAACGGTCAGAAACAATCTCACCCATTTTTTCTGCATAAAAGCGACGTTGATCCACTTTTACATAACCACGGTCTTGAATCGTCGAAATAATAGAAGCATAAGTCGATGGGCGACCAATACCACGTTTTTCGAGCTCTTTCACCAAAGCCGCTTCGGTAAAGCGCGCCGTTGGTTTGGTAAAGTGTTGCTTAGGTTCTAAATCTTTTAAAGATAGAATATCGCCTAATTGCACTTCTGGCAGGATCTGATCTTCGTTTTTACCCATAGGGCGTTGTACGCGAGTCCAACCATCGAACTTCAAGATACGACCTTTCGCTTTTAGGGTAAATTCAGCGGCTTTCACACTAATGGTAGTAGAATCGTATTGCGCTGGTGTCATTTGACAGGCAACAAATTGATTCCAAATAAGGGCGTACAACTTGTGAGCGTCTTTATCCACACCCACTAACTCTGGCTCTTGCACATCAACACTTGAAGGACGTATGGCTTCGTGCGCCTCTTGAGCCCCCTCTTTACTGCCGTAAACCAATGGTTTTGGCGGTAAGTAGTTATCACCGTATTCGCTGCTGATGAAACTGCGTAGATTTTCTACTGCTTCACTGCTCAAATTGGTTGAGTCTGTACGCATATAGGTAATGTAACCCGCTTCATACAAACGCTGTGCCAACATCATGGTTTTCTTAACGCCGTAACCCAGTCGAGTACTGGCGGCTTGTTGCAAGGTGGACGTGATATAAGGGGCTGAAGGCTTACTCTTCGTTGGACGATCTTCTCGTTTACAAACTTCGTATTGCGCCTTTTCTAACAAGCTCAATGCCGCTTTGGTATCCGCTTCGTTAGTTGGTTTAAAGGCCGTGCCATTTCTTTGTGCCACATTGAGACGAAAATCGGCTGCACTTTGCGTTAACGTATTGGCATGAATGTCCCAGAACTCTTCTGGAATAAACGCTTTAATTTCACGCTCACGCTCAACAACTAGCTTGGTTGCCACCGACTGCACTCGCCCTGCAGATAATCCGCGAGCGACTTTTTTCCATAATAATGGCGACACCATGAATCCCACTACACGGTCCATAAAGCGACGCGCTTGTTGGGCATTCACACCATCAATATTCAGTTCACCTGGGGTTTCAAAGGCCTGCTGAATGGCATTTTTAGTGATTTCGTTAAAGACCACACGCTTATATCGCTGTTCATCGCCACCGATGATCTCACGAAGGTGCCATGCGATAGCTTCTCCTTCGCGGTCCAAATCGGTTGCGAGATAGACGTAGTCAGCGTCTTTTGCCAATTTTTGCAGTTCTGCTACGACCTTCTCTTTACCTGGCAAGATTTGATAATTCGCTTCCCAGTTATTATAGGGGTCGATCCCCATTTTCTTAATCAGCGACTTTTTCGCCTTTGCTTTCTTAATGCGTTCTTTTTCTTCTGCGCTCAATCCTTTCGTGGATATAGGCGTAGCCTTTTTACCGCTGGATTGACCAGCAGTAGGTAGATCACGGACGTGACCAACACTAGATTTAACAATGAAGTCTTTACCAAGGTATTTATTGATCGTTTTTGCCTTAGCTGGTGACTCCACTATAACGAGAGACTTACCCATAATTGAACGTTCTGTCCTATATTTTGGTTCGTAAAGTACGAACACCAATTCTGATTCTTTTTTTACTATCGAGCGAACAAATGACAAAATCAACCCATTTTTTCGCTTTTAATGCTATTTGTGTGCTTAATAAACAATGTTCTGACGATAAACCATAGGCTATTTTGCATAAATCTGCTTTTGTTTTAACTTAAGTTAGCGTTACACTTAGCGGCAAATTTCACATGACATACAGGTACTATAATGAGTGATAAGAAAACAATTTCAGAGTTCGAACTATTACTGATTGCGAACAACATCATCCAAGATCATGCCGACTATATAGAGGGAATGCGCGCTACCTCAGTGGAAGAAAAAGACCAAGTCCTTATCTTTAAAGGTGACTATTTCCTCGATGAAAATGGTTTGCCTACGCCAAACACCACCGCGGTATTTAACATGTTCAAATATCTCGCCCATCATCTATCAAAAGAATTTACCCTAAAATAATCCTCCAGAGCTCCATATTGGGGCTCTTGACTTGCCTCACCCCTCATTGCTATCTTGCCAACACCATATAAAACGCGGAACATAAGGTTACGCAAGTATTATTGAGCTTACCGCTCACATACAATGACCCACTTCACACTTTTGAATATATCCAAACAAGGAATTGCGGTGAGCTTACGTAAATACATACCCACAAATGGCGCGATTATAATAGGAAGTTTTTTCCTCATATTGGCGGCATCTACCTATTATCATTTGTTTGTTGGCCACAATCAAAACAGCACTTTACACTTTAAAGCCGTGACTCTTCCTGACTTTGCTGCTATCACTGACGTTAAGGAAAAGAAAAGCGCCTTTTTCGCGTTTATAAAGCCTTATGTTCAAAAGAAAAATGCTTTTGTAAAACAGCAACGACAAACAGCGCTAGCACTACAAAAAACACTCGCCAGTGGTAAAGCTTTATCGGATTCGCAGCGCGATACTTTCGCACAACTAGCCAAACAATATCGTGTAGAAGCCAAGCAATTTAACCTTAAAGAAGTGAATACTTTATTAATGCATGTGGATGTCATTCCTGAGCAATTAGTCTTGATTCAAGCGGCGAATGAAAGTGGCTGGGGTACGTCACGCTTTGCTAAACAAGCGAACAACCTTTTTGGTCAATGGTGCTTTACTAAAGGCTGCGGTGTAGTGCCGAGTCACCGTCAACAGGGTAAAACGCATGAAGTGGCTAAATTTGCCTCTGCAGGAGACTCTGTGGTTGCCTATGTTGATAATCTAAACACCAACCAAGCTTACGCCAGTTTTCGTCAGCTTCGTGCCAACATTAGAGCGCAACATAAAACGCCTACTGCCGAGCAACTAATTCATGGCCTAGGCAGTTATTCAGAGCGTGCTGATGATTATATTAACGACATTCTTGCTATGCTTCGTCACAACAAAGCGCTTTTACAAAGCGTGCCTGACGCAAAATAATCGTCAATCGTTTATTCCATAAAAAAATCCCCAAGCGTTTCGTTTGGGGATTTTTTTTGACTGTAGCCGAGGTAATAACAATCGTACTCAATAACGGGTCATTCTAGCTTGTTAAAATACTCGATAACTGCGTTAGAATTGTTGATTAATAAATACCACTACGCTAATCGGTGATTAACTGCGATAGCGATTAAGCACACACTAAACTTTGCAATTTATCGAAGTAGCCCGGGAAGGTTTTCGATGTGCAGTTGGGATCGTTAATCGTCACCGAGGTGCCAAAAGCGACAATCGAGAAACACATGGCCATTCTATGGTCATCATAGGTATCAATTTGAGCATGTTTAAGCTGTTGTGCTGGGGTAACCTTGATGTAGTCCTCACCCTCTTCAACCACGGCGCCTACTTTTCGTAACTCAGTGGCCATCGCGCTTAAACGATCGGTCTCTTTCACACGCCAGTTATACACATTACGTATGACGGTTGTCCCTTCAGCAAACAATGCGGCGGTGGCTATGGTCATTGCCGCGTCAGGAATGTGGTTAAAATCTAAATCAATGGCTTTAAGTTGGCCTTTACGAGCAATAATATAATCACTGCCCCACTCGATTTCAGCGCCCATAGCTTGTAAAGCATCTGCAAACTGAATATCACCTTGAATGCTGTCTTTACCTATGCCTGTCACTTTAATTTCGCCACCTACGGCAGCGGCGGCAAGGAAGTAAGACGCCGATGATGCATCACCTTCCACTAAGAAGTCTCCAGGTGCTACATAGCTTTGCCCTGCACGAACCACAAATTTTTGGTAATCGTAATTTTCTACACTCACCCCAAATTGCTGCATGATGTGTAATGTAATATCAATGTACGGTTTAGAGACCAGATCCCCATCAATATGAATGGTGATATCACCATCCGCTAACGGAGCACTCATCAAAAACGCGGTTAAAAACTGGCTTGAAATTGAGCCATCAATGGTCACTTCACCAGACGTTAGGCCCGTACCTTGAATTTTTAATGGTGGAAAGCCCTCACTTTCAAGGTAACTCACTTGCGCTCCGGCTTCACGCAATGCCGTCACTAAGTGTCCAATAGGGCGCTCTTTCATGCGTGGCTCACCCGTTAATACAAACTCACCTTGGCTTGCACAAAGGGCCGCTGCGAGTGGGCGCATAGCGGTTCCGGCGTTACCTAAAAATAGCTCTAATGCTTGCGGTGGATTAAATACTCCCCCTAATCCTTCTACTTCACACGCAGTTTTATCTTGAGATAGCGTGTATTTCACTCCCAGTTGCTGTAATGCATTCAACATATGACGAATATCATCACTGTCGAGCAGATTGGTTAAGCGAGTGGTGCCTTTAGCTAATGCCGCCAATAAAAGGGCGCGATTTGACACACTTTTAGAGCCCGGTAAATTGACTACGCCACTGACTTTAGAGATCGGTTGTAGGGTTAAGCTTTCCATTGACTTCTTTTCCTTGAAAGCAGTTGATGCTCAATGTTGATTTGAAATTAATTTCAGATTATCTAAATTGCACAAAAAAAAACAGACTCAATGAGTACAAATCTAAATAATTGTGCCTTATTGTTGTAAATCCACTCGCACGCCATTATCAAAATACAAAATTCGTACTGTGTCCCCATGAGAAAACAGCATGTTTCTATCAATATCTTGAATGACATCAATCAAGCGATGATCATCGGTTTCTATTAATAACTCGACTAATTTATGTTCAACACGATACTGTTGATGGCCATAGTGCTGCACTAAACCGCCCCCTGCTACCGCCCCTACCGCCGTAGCAACCTCTCGGCCTGTGCCGTCACCAAATTGATTCCCTATAACGCCACCGACGACAGCCCCCAATAAGGTCTGCCACCCTTTCGCTTTGGACTCGACAATTTGTTGCTGTGTAATATAACGTACCGTCTGCACTTGACCATACACCACCTCATTTACTGGGCGTGCGGTGTTTCTTTGATAAGCGGCTTGTGCTAATAATGGACACAAGAGTAAAAAAATAATCAGTATTCTCATTTTATAATGACCTTATATCTTCCAGAACTCAGTTCTAGTAATACACTATTTCCTGATCCAAGTTTAGCATTGACTGAACCTAACGGACTATTAGCCTTTGGCGGCGATCTGTCCGTGGCACGATTGCGTAACGCCTATAAACAAGGCATTTTTCCATGGTATGGCGTAGCTGAGCCCATTTTATGGTGGAGCCCCTCGCCGCGTGCGGTCTTTCTACCCCATACCTATAAGCCCTCAAAAAGCTTAGTGAAGTTTCACAAAAAGCATCAATACCGTGTTTCCATTAACCGCGCCACTGAGCAACTTATCGAGCTCTGTGCCAGTACACGACCCGATGAGGAAACCTGGATAACCGATGAGATGCTCATTGCCTATCAAACATTAGCAAAAGCCGGCCACTGTCATTCTGTTGAAGTGTGGGATCAAGATCAACTGATTGGTGGACTGTACGGGGTGAGCGTTGGGCAGGTCTTTTGCGGGGAGTCCATGGTCAGTATAAAAACCAACGCGTCCAAGGTGGCTTTATGGCATTTTTGTCTACACTTTATGCAACATGGGGGGCGATTAATTGATTGCCAAATAATGAACCCCCATTTAGCATCATTGGGAGCGATAGAGTTGCCCAAAGAAACATTTCATGAGCATCTTCTTGCGTACCGAGATACAGAGATGCCAGAAACGTGCTACGAACCACAATATCTGTCCATGACTTAATCTGACCACACTGTTGCAGTGCGAGCCAAGTACAAAGGGAAACACCCAAGCAATGAATCCAGAGTTACAGCATATTCGAGTGGGTTTTACTAAAAGCCACCCATGCAGTTATCTAGCCGACCGCCAAGAGCGAGTGGCCGTTGCCCTTGATAGTGAACTTCTTAATATTAACGGCTACGAATTATTACTGGCAAATGGCTTTAGGCGCAGTGGTGATACGATTTATCGACCACATTGTGATGGATGCCAAAAATGTGTGGCGATTCGAATTGATGTAGAACAGTTTACGCCATCAAAAAGTCAAAAACGTTTACTCAATAAAGCCGCGCAATATAGCTACAAAGTGACCGATAGTATTGATGAGCGTTGGTTTGATATCTACAAGAGGTACATCGAGGCTCGACATGCTAATGGCAGTATGTTCCCCCCTAATAAGGACGATTTTACCAAGTTCATTCACTCAAGCACTATTCCGAGTTCATTTTTACACATCTTTGATGAGCAAAAACTGCTGTCCATTGCGGTGACCGATCAACTGGGCAATGCCAACAGTGCTTTTTACACTTTTTATGACCCGGAACACCCGATGTCACTGGGCACCCTGTCGGTATTGCGTCAAATCCAATATACCCGATCTCAGGGTAAAAAATGGCTCTATTTGGGCTATCAAATCGACGATTGTCCAGCAATGAACTATAAAGTCCGATTTGATTCGCATCAAAAGCTAGTAAATCAACGGTGGCAAGGGTAGAATATCGCCCAATGTGAATAGGTAACTAAATTAGGTTACCAAGATTACCCTTATTCTGATCGAGGATTAAATGGCTAAAGAAGACGTAATTGAGATGCAAGGCACTGTCCTGGACACTCTGCCAAACACTATGTTCCGTGTAGAACTAGAAAACGGTCACGTTGTGACTGCACACATCTCTGGTAAGATGCGCAAAAACTACATCCGTATCCTTACTGGTGACAAAGTGACGGTAGAGATGACTCCATACGACCTAAGCAAAGGCCGCATCGTCTTCCGTGCTCGTTAATATCTCTATTAACTACGCATAAAAAAACGGAGCTTTTGCTCCGTTTTTTATTGCCTAATGGAATGGCCCCTCTCTACCTAGTCGGCTTCAAATGAGCCATATTGATCGATGATAAAACAAACAATAACAGTAAGAGAGGAGCCATATATAGTATAAGCTGAACTTTAAAACTATAGTGGGCTAAGTCACGATAAACGTTAAGCCCATCAATAAATGAGTCCGCTATCAATTAATGATGCAGTGCCTCTTCTTCGGCATTAGCATAATGAAATTGCAACTCATCATTCACTAAATCCACCGAAACTGAGCCTCCGTTCACCAGTGCCCCAAATAACAATTCATTGGCTAAAGGTTTCTTCAACTGCTCTTGAATCACCCGAGACATAGGTCTTGCGCCCATAGCTCTATCATAGCCTTTAATGGCTAACCAATGCCTTGCACGATCCGCCACCTCTAGAGATACTCCTCTGGAGTCCAATTGCGCTTGCAGCTCAACAATAAACTTATCGACAACTTGCTGAATCACCACTTCGTCTAAATTATTAAACCAAATAATGTTATCTAAGCGGTTACGAAACTCTGGGGTAAACACCCGTTTAATAATCGCCATGGCATCAGGGGCATGATCTTGTTGAATCAAGCCCATGGATTGTTTCTCAGTTTCAACCACACCGGCATTTGTTGTCATCACTAAAATAACGTTGCGGAAATCCGCTTTTCGGCCGTTATTATCCGTCAAAGTACCGTTATCCATAACTTGCAACAACAGATTAAAAATGTCTGGATGCGCTTTTTCAATTTCGTCCAACAATACCACTGAGTGTGGCTGCTTGATTACAGCGTCAGTCAATAAGCCACCTTGATCGTAGCCTACATAGCCGGGAGGCGCGCCAATTAAACGGCTAATAGAGTGACGTTCACCGTACTCAGACATATCAAAGCGCAGCAAATCAATGCCTAGCAGTTTCGCCAACTGAGCGGTCACCTCGGTTTTACCTACCCCTGTTGGACCTGCAAACAAAAATGAACCTACCGGTTTATTTTCCGCACTGAGCCCTGCGCGCGACAGCTTAATGGATTCCGTTAACACATCGATAGCTTGGTCTTGACCGAACACCAGCATCTTCATTTTCTTATGCAGATTTTGCAAAATATCTTTATCGGAAGATGACACGGACTTCTCTGGGATGCGCGCCATTTTAGCCACCATAGCCTCAATATCACCCACACCGACCGTTTTCTTACGACGACTCACTGGTACTAAGCGACTTTTAGCTCCTGCTTCATCAATAACATCAATAGCCTTATCAGGCAGGTGACGTTCATTAATATATTTAGCAGAAAGCTCCACTGCCGCACGCAATGCTTTATTGGTATAACGCACCTCATGATGTTCTTCATACTTAGATTTAAGACCCATTAAGATCTTAGTGGTATCATCTAAAGAGGGTTCAACTACATCAATTTTTTGGAAGCGACGAGACAGAGCTCGTTCTTTTTCAAAAATGGTGCTGTACTCTTGATAGGTGGTGGAACCAATGCAACGCAACTTACCGCTACTGAGTAGTGGTTTGATCAAGTTTGCAGCATCGACCTGACCTCCTGATGCTGCGCCTGCACCAATGATGGTGTGGATTTCATCGATAAATAAAATAGCATCGTCTTCTTTTTCAAGTTGCTTTAGAATGTTTTTAAAGCGCTTTTCAAAATCACCACGATACTTAGTACCCGCTAATAAAGAACCAATGTCCAGTGAGTAAATCACCGAATTTGCAATGACATCAGGCACATCCTTCTCGACAATGCGCCATGCTAACCCTTCTGCAATGGCCGTTTTACCGACGCCGGCTTCACCCACTAGCAAGGGGTTGTTTTTACGGCGACGACACAATACTTGAATGGTTCTTTCCAGCTCCTGGTCACGACCAATCAGGGGATCTATGTTGCCGTTTCGAGCCACAATGTTTAGGTTGGTGGCAAAGTTTTCTAATTGATCTTCTTGAGTGACTTCTTCGCTAGTCTCTGCACTGCTGCTACCAAACAGTTCTGATGGGTCATCTTTGGTGGTTTTACTAATGCCATGAGAAATGAAGTTAACAATATCTAAACGGCTGATATCGTTTTTCTTGAGTAAATAAGCGGCGTGGGACTCTTGCTCACTAAAGATGGCCACCAGCACATTGGCACCAGAAACTTCATTTCGGCCTGACGATTGCACATGAAATACCGCTCGTTGCAACACCCTTTGAAAGCTCAATGTGGGTTGAGTTTCTCTGGTTGCATCATCAGTCGAAATCAGTGGTGTGGTTTGCTCAATAAAGATATCCAGCTCTTGCTTAATGGTTTCAAGCTTAGCACCACACGCTTTAAGTGCCTCTTGAGCTGATTGATTATCCAGCAGCGCTAACAGCAAATGCTCTACTGTCATAAACTCATGTCGTTTATCTCGCGCTTGAGAAAAAGCGCCATTTAAACTCGTTTCTAATTCCTTGTTTAGCATACATGCCTCCCCAAAACGTCAAAAACAACCACTTAGCCAAAATTGACCTTATGTGGTTATGCTCTTTCCATAGTGCACAACAAAGGGTGTTGTTGCTCTTTAGCGTACACTGTCACTTGAGCAACCTTTGTTTCTGCAACTTCAGCTGTGAACGTGCCACAACGTGCTTTCCCCTCATAATGCACCTGAAGCATGGTTTGAGTCGCTCTATCGGCATCCATACCAAAAAAACGCTCAAGGATCTCAATAACAAAATCCATCGGGGTGTAATCATCATTATTTAACATAACGTGATACATAGGTGGTGGTTTTACTTCGGTTTTTTCTTTCTCCAGTAAATCTAAATCTGGAGTCACCCATTCAAAATTATCGTTCATTTTTACGTCTTTTGTGGAAAAAACAATCACTCTTATGGCAACAATTTTTTATTGTTACTTAGAGACTAATAGAGCAATTGTATCCCTGCAAATAAAACATTGCTATCAATATCAAGATGGCTATTTATCAAACAAGATTCGCATTAAAAAAGCCCAACATTACCTCTGTCACTTTCACTAAACCTGCCATACAGCGCAATATAAGTGTCTGGCTGTTGTGTAATTATCGAACAGGCGTTAATATTCTGTTGCGCTAATTTTGCAAAGATATTGACGAACACGATTCTTTGTCTACATTATTCTAATGTTCGAATGAAAATTTAAAGCGCGTTTACTAGGCTATTGGTGTCGTTAGCTCATTTTCAGCAGTTAGCATAAATTTATCGTGCAACTGTCACGAACACAGCGCACAACAAGCATTAAATGTATAAGGATGTAAAGCATGGCAACAGGTACTGTTAAGTGGTTTAATAACGCCAAAGGGTTTGGATTTATCTGCCCGGAAGGTGAAGAAGGTGATATTTTCGCTCATTACTCAACCATTCAAATGGATGGCTATCGAACATTAAAAGCGGGACAAGCTGTCACCTATGAAGTAGAGAAAGGCCCTAAAGGATCTCATGCTAGCGCGGTAGTGCCAATAGAAACAGACTCCGCAAAGTAATCCACTACTTTGATTGCTTAATTTATTGACCCCTTCATTTTAGGCACATTTTACTGTAAAAAAGTGCCTAACATTCTTCATGCGCATTGTTCGTCATACTTTATCATCTACTGTAATAAGACCTCCTAGCCATGCTTAAGGTTTAGACGACAGAATGTAACGCCTGACTTGTCTTTGCCCGTTAGGAAAGTGCGTTTATACCATGGCGGCACTCTCACCGGTTTACTCTCATCCCTCTTTATACATACGCTCAAAGTTTTTCGCGTTCCAACCCACCATATATTGATCGCCAATTTTCAGCACGGGTAATGAACGAGCTCCAATGGCATCAAGCTCTTTGCGCCCCCTTTGCATTTTTGCATTAGTCAGACGGTACTTGTAACCCTTAGAGTCTAGGTAACGTTGCGCGTCTTTACAGTGGGGACATTTATCCTTGATATACAACACCACTCTTTTCATCTCGTCTCCTTTAAAAATTAAAACAAATAAACCGATATTTAACTTTCAGGCAAACACCTTGCTACCAATAAGATATTTAAATAGATACATACCCTTAAAATTCAATAGCTTGCATCACCACTTGATCTGTGTCAATTATTTTACCCGCCTTCACTTTCAAATAAAAATCAAAACTGAATTGTGAAAAACACTATTTATTCAACAAAAATATTGAAATAGGCTAAATTTAATCAACACCTAAGGCACTCTATGGCAGTGAAGATTTACTGTTTATCTCACCATTGAAGGACGATACTTATGACTCATCCAATCATTTCTGATTTACAAAACCGATACACAGCCAAACGTTACGATGCTTCGAAACGAGTTCCACAACAAGAGTTGGACATCATTTACGAAGCGATTCGACTTTCAGCGTCGTCTATTAACTCTCAACCTTGGAAGTTTATCGTAATTGAAAGTGATGAAGCCAAGCAACGTATGCATGATACCTATGCCAATAAATTTCAGTTTAACCAACCACACGTAAAATCTGCTTCGCATATTATCTTATTTGCTTACAATCCTCGCTACTCAAAAGAGGATTATGCAAAAGTGGTGGATAAAGGCATTGAAGATGGTCGTACCAAAAAAGAGCAACGTGACTCTGCGTTTGGCGCATTTGCCTTTGTAGAAATGAACACCGATGAAACTGGCGACACGTCTAAATGGACCAAATCGCAAACCTATATTGCCCTTGGTAATACCTTACACACTCTAGCACGCCTAGGCATTGACTCTACCACTATGGAAGGCGTTGACAGCCAACTGATTGGCGAAATTTTTGCCGATGAGTTAGACGGTTATATTTGTGATGTGGCTGTAGCATTTGGCTACCACCATAAAGAAGAAGATTATAATGCAAACTTACCTAAGTCTCGTTTAGCATTAAATGACGTACTCACTGTACTGTAATCGCACATACTGCAAGTAAAAGACTAAAATAAAAGGCGAACTCTCACAGGTTCGCTTTTTTGTCTACCCTAGCCCCTTTTCTAGACTAGAGCGTAAGTGTAAAACGCTGCTCACTTAAATAGCGTAAGATTAAATCCGTTACTTGCGGGTCACTTCTTAAACGGTCATGTTTTACATCCACAGTAATAAAGTCCTGCATGCCTTCTAATTGCGTCGACTCTACCGACACCAATCCATCATTTGACTCCTTAAACATATGCTTAAGGATCGGGTAACTGTTTGTACCGGCAATCACCCCAAAAGGATAACTGGGTTTAGGTAAACGATTTGGTAAACTCTTAGGCCCTGTAGTAAGAGAGGCAGCGGTGCCACCAGCCAGTGGCAGTAACCAAACACTAGAAAAAAAATCAGCCACATCACTGCCCTGATTTGGCGTCCCCACAAACACCACTTCGCCAAAATGAGGGGAGTAAGTCATGGCCGGTTTTTTCGCTAAGTAGTCCCTAATGACCAAACCACCTAGAGAGTGTCCAACAAAGTGTATTTTACTTCCCGCACGGTCAGACAGTTGTCGATCAAATTGATACACGCAGTGATCAATCTGTAACGCACTGCGTTGTAGCGTTTGCTCAATATCTTGGCCTAATGTGGGGTAATCAACGACACACACTTGATAGCCGTGTAGGCTTATCCTCTGTGCCATCTTTTCCATTGATGCGGCACTGCGTGCCAAACCATGTACTAAAATCACTTGCTGCTTTTGATGAGAGGTTTCATTAGCACTCTCTACAGATGGCTCAGACTGACTGCAACCAAACAGTGTCATCATGCCTAGCATCAAGCTATATCGTAAACATAAGTAACGTCGCATAAATACGCTATGGTGCATAGATATATGCCTCCCTATAAACCATGCCACACTTAGAGGCAAAAACGGTTTTAAATGAATCACTTCCATTGACCCACCCACACTTTCGTAACCATAAACCGATCAGCATTGAAATAATAGTTTTAATATTCCACAAAGATTTATGCTACTTATTCATATGCCCTATCAGTATAATCGTCACTTTTTATCGTAAGCTGTACTGATTTTACGATACAGAGCACACATTTCTGACATTTACGTCATATCTTGGCAAGGCACTAACCCTTGCCGGACTGGAGATTAGTATAAAGCATGAGTAGTAAGAATTCTGTGGGATTGATGGGGCTAGTTGCTATCGTATTTGGCTCAATGATAGGTAGTGGGATATTCAGTATTCCACAAAATATGGCCGAAAGTGCGTCTATTGGGGCTGTTGCTCTCTCTTGGCTCATTACTGGTGTTGGCATGTTATTCCTTGTGCAAACATTCAGAATCCTTGCCAAACATAAACCTGAGTTAAATTCTGGTATTTTTTCTTACGGTAAAGCGGGATTTGGTGACTACATTGGCTTCCACTCTGCGTGGGGCTATTGGTTAATGACCTGTATGGGTAACGTTGCACTTGCTGTAATGCTTAATGACTCCCTAGGGTTATTCTTCCCTGTACTATTACAACACGGCATCGAAACCGTTATTTTATGCTCAGCCCTACTTTGGGGTATGAACACTATCGCATTACGTGGGACAGGCAGCTCCTCTTTTATTAACCTTGTTTCTACCGTTGGTAAGTTATTTGGCCTTGTACTCATCCTAGCTATTCTTATGTACTGCTTTGAACCTTCGGGTTTATCTGTTGATGTATGGGGAAAACAACAACATCTAGGTTCACTTGTATCGCAAATTCAAAGCACTATGATGGTGACTCTTTGGTGTTTTGTGGGTATTGAAGGGGCGGTTGTTCTTTCTGGACGTGCTAAAAAGAAATCCGATGTGGGTAAAGCGACCCTGATTGGCTTCTTAGTGGCTATCACTATGTATACCCTTATATCCATTCTAGCCTATGGCATTTTACCGCAACAAGAACTGGCACAACTGTCTAACCCATCAGCGGCCTCTCTCTTAGAAGCAGCAATTGGTCCTAAAGGTGGCCTTATCGTCAACCTTTGTGTGTTGGTATCGGTATTTGGTGCGCTTATCGCATGGACGATGTTAGTGGCTGAAGTTCCTTTTGAAGCAGGTAAAGCGGGAGAATTCCCTAAGTTTTTTGCTCGTACCAATAAAAATGAAGCACCTGTTACCGCACTTACTGTATCCACTTTATTGATGCAGCTTTGTGTGTTACTTGTGGTCTCTTATCACAATGTGTATTTAGCCGCCATCAACATTGCCTCTGTAATGGTGTTGCCTTGTTACCTTCTGAGCTGTCTATATTTATTAAAATTGTCTCTAAACCATAAACAGTTGGGCCTTGAGAAACGCAACTATGCTTATGTCGCAATTGCAGTTATCGCAGCTATCTTTTGTGCTTGGCTTATTACTGCCGCGGGACTTCAATACCAACTTATGGCGACGATTTTGTACACCATAGGTATTCCATTTTTCAAATTTCAACATGCTGCCCGTATCAAATCTGGCGAGCAAGTTTACTCTAAAATGGACACTTGGATTGAACGTGTGCTTATCGCACTAGCGATACTGTCTATCTACTTAATGTTTACTGGACAGCTTCACGCGTAATGATTCAATCATAAAAAAACCGAGCTTCAAAGCTAGGCTGATAAGTTATGGGGGATCTGAGTTTGACTCAGATCCCTTTTTTATTCCTTTAATTTCAATCTCTTATCCTTAGGTAGAAACGAGAAATATCGTAGGGTGATATGAAATAACGCAATAATTACAATAGCTTATGCCTTAAGATCGAATTTTATAATTACAAATAATTCAGCCAATGAGTCTGAATGCCATCTTTCAGCTTTGATTCCTCGATATGACTAGAACTGACAGGTTGCTCTAAACCGTTTTTGCCCCGAAACGTGCTAGCAACCCACAGAACCTTACTTCGGTAAACCTTAATGTGAC
The DNA here is from genome assembly GCF_024347075.1 of Vibrio rarus. Lineage (NCBI taxonomy): Bacteria > Pseudomonadati > Pseudomonadota > Gammaproteobacteria > Vibrionales > Vibrionaceae > Vibrio > Vibrio rarus. The sequence continues at coordinate 1,050,564 of NZ_AP024900.1, read as the reverse complement.
CAAATTTGGCTCATGCATTTGGCGTGTTTACAGGAATGAGAAAATTCCTTATTTCAAAGCCACCAACATTTCGGTTAGTGGCTTTCTAAAGATAGGTATGGGTACTAACTAAACGTAATATGCTTCGTAGTGTGGTTTATCATTTGTACGAATTGCCTCATCAATAATGTGCCAAACCCCCTGTAATTGTGCTTGTAAGGCATCAGGCAACTCAACGCCAAAGGATATAGATTGTGCATGACTTCTTTCATTGATGAATTCATAAAGCGTTGTCGCTTTAGTGGAAGCATTCTCTATATCTTTCAATAAGTGCTTCTCTAAGAAACTGTTGTTATTAGCTCGGAATGGTTTATTGAACCTGAACGTAAAATAGACTTCTAATATCTTTCGTACGTATGCTTGAACTGATACCGCATCAAATTGCTCAGGATTTCGGACTGCTTCTTTGATTTTTGCTATCAAGTAAGCGTATTCAGATTTGTGGTCTTTTAGATTTTTAGGTAACTGTTCCACTGTTGATGCATTCTGCTTGCGATTGACCAAATAAAACTCAGCACGTTTAGGCTTAACGTCATCTCCACGTTTCACCATTTTGTAATAATCAAACCATGTCTTCACTAAATTGAAAAACTCGAAATTATGTGTTGATATGAACAACTGCTCAACTTTTTCATGATTCAACTTGTCTTTGATAATACCAAGAACATTGTAGATATGGTTCGAATCTAAACTACAGATCGGATCATCCAAGTACACAATCGGTTTCGTGTCTTTCAAGGATTCATCGTCTAGCTCAGTGATGAAATAGGCAAAGGCGATAGCAGTGCGCTCTCCATCAGATAGATGTTTTGCTGGCCTCCCTTCACGCATGAACTGGTAGGTTTCACCAACAGGTTGAATTTCAATATCTGTCTTACCAAAATAAAGTCGAAGGTTATCATTTAGGTTGTCAGCTCCTTGTTTAACGTTTCGAAGGGCTGCTTTGATTTCCATTACACGAGCATTTAGGCGACGTAATTCACCTTCTGATTCTCCTTGTTGTTTTTGTAATTCAATAACCTCTTCGCTGGCTTTAACATGGTTATATTCCATAGTTTCTACATAAACAAAATGCCGTTTAATTGCATCTCGGGCTGCTGTTTGTTCTTTACTATGTTCTCTTGACCGTCTGTTGTGTTCACCTATTGGAGTCTTGAGTTGGTCAAGTAGATCTGAGGTGATGGGCAATAGGTAATCTGATTGCGAAAACGGTACAACTTCTTCCATACGGTTACGTTTATCTTCTAACACCTCTAGTAGGCGTTTTTTTACCTGTTCAACCTGCTCTTCAAGCTGAGGGATCTTCTCCATTAACTGTTCGAAGTTGATAATTAAATCAGAGTATAGGCTCGTTGTTTTAGGGACAGAATACGTTAGTTTGATAGTTGCTACTTGTTTGATAGCAGCGTTGATTTTTGCGGAAAGCGCTTTGTAAGAATCGGAAAAATAAGCATTTAGCTGATCTAGCCTAACTTGTTCCAATGGACTTTTACAGAATTGGCAAGTTGTTGCTTCACCATGATGCTTGATACCATCTTCGACCCACCTACGCAGCCCTAAGTTGGCTTCTAACTCTTCAATAGTCGTGCGGGTAACCGATTCAGCTAAAATTGTCTGAACTTGGTCTAGTAAGGCTGACGTGTTTGGTACACTAATAGTAGGATTACTGATGAGATCTGATTTTTGTAAGCGGGCTGTTTCTTCAAGTTGTAACCGTTCTTTGTCAGTCTTGAGGTCTTCTGACGAAACCTGTGATAACAATGTTCTTACACCGCGGATGTCAAATTTAGAATTACCAAGAACACTTAAAGTGTTTACCAACTTAGCAACATTTTGAAGGCGTTGATTTTTTTCTTTATCTTTGTTTTCAGCCAAACCTTTTAGTAGCTCCCACGCTTCTTGTTCTGCGGGGATTAAAACTTCTTCAAGCTGTTCAAGCTCATCCTCCAATTCAATATTTCGTTCACCGACTATGAGCACTGGGTTCACGCTTGAATCTACAAAATTAACGTTGTCTTTGATGTAATCAGAATTAAAGACACGGAGGTTTGCTATAGGCATTAACGCAGCAGTTGATACAGACGCCTGTTCATAACGTTCAACCGTAAAATTTGCTGTAGCAAAGTCTTCATGAACGTATCCTTGCTGCATAGCTCTGAAGATACGTGAGAGCGTCGTCTTTCCCGAATAGTTAAACCCATATATCAGGTTAAACTGTAGAAATGGTTGACCACCATTCATTTTGGTGTTTTTGAAGATACCGAAGTTCTTTATTGATTTTATGCTCTTAAACATCAAGTTATCCCGACTAATATGATAGGGATATTGTACCAGTTTCATTGTGTGACATTTTGGATCTTTAGACAGTTTCCGATACATCAAGTTATGCGTTTTTGTCGAATTGCCGACGACTACTAAAACATTTCTGTCCGTGCGACCTGAAGTCGTATGAAGCGTTGTTCACCGCTTTATGAGTGAACCGTCTGTATCACCAGATGAACCTACGAGCCTGAATAAAGCAGCGGCTCGGACAATGTAACGAAACTTGGCCGTCTGGCCGAGTGGGAAAAGAATCGTAAGAGGACGTTCCTCCTGAAAACCACAATTCGGGTAAGTGCTAGGTAGTCAGTATGATGAACGTATGTGAATCCATTCAAGGTGCGTTATGTGATGAAGCAGCGGAAGTGGTTAATACGCTGTGGCCAAAAGGCAATGAGAGTTGGAAAGAGGTTGGACAGTACTCTTTCGTGGTCGCTGTACTCTCCGCACTATAGTGGGCATCTAAACTGACATTTTACGTAACATACGGAACAGGGTAAGCCTGAATCACTCCCTTTGGGAAAGCCTTTGTGGCCGATAGTGATGCAGGTATAGGAGGTCGGAAAAAGCGAAAGCTACATTGTAATGATGTAGATACAGACCTGTGTCTGATCACAAAAGTGAGCCCACTTCCGACTGGTCTCCCATTGCGAGATAATTTGAAGAACTTTATTCAAGGAGAAAAGCAAATGATGATCTCGAAAGAGATTAGTGCATCTTCTGACGGCGCTCAATGGCAGTCCATCGATTGGAAATCCGTTGAAGCACACGTATTGAAGCTTCAAATGCGTATCGCAAAAGCAACGAGAGAAAAGAAATACGGTAAGGTGAAGTCCTTACAGTGGCTCTTGACTCATTCTCGCTCAGCCAAACTTGTTGCGGTTAAGCGAGTCTCTCAGAATAAAGGCAGTAAAACGCCTGGAATAGACGGTGTCACCTGGAACACAGATGCACGCCGTATGAAAGCAGTCAATCAACTGAGTCGCAAGGCTTACTCTGCAAAACCACTCAAACGTATCTACATTCCCAAAAAGAACGGCAAGCTCAGGCCATTGGGTATTCCATGCATGATTGATAGAGCGCAACAAGCCCTCCACCTTCTAGCACTAGAGCCTGTGTCCGAAACGTTTGCCGACCTCAATAGCTATGGTTTTAGGCCAAATCGCAGCACGGCTGACGCCGTCAGTCAGTGCTTCAAATGTTTGGCTCTAAAGCAATCAGCGAAATGGGTCCTTGAGGGAGATATTAAAGCTTGCTTCGACAAAATCGGGCATCAATGGCTTATGAACAATATCACGGTAGATAAACGTATGTTAGAGCAATGGTTAAAATCTGGCTATGTGGATAAGGGACTGTTCTACGATACCGATGAAGGTACACCTCAAGGTGGAATAATTTCTCCAACCTTGATGCTAATGACTCTCGCGGGGATAGAACAACAAATAAAATCTACAGCCCTGAAACAGGGGGCTAGAGCCAACTTTATCGGTTACGCGGATGATTTCGTGGTCACTTGCTCTTCAAAGGAAGTGCTAGTGAACGACATCAAACCGTTGATTGCTGACTTTTTGGCAGAAAGAGGGTTAACCCTCTCCGAAGAGAAAACGAAGATCACTCATATTGATGATGGCTTTGACTTTCTGGGCTTCAATCACAGGAAGTACAAAGGGAAATTACTCATTAAACCGAGCAAATCCAACACGCTGTTATTCTTGAGAAATCTACGTGAACTTATTAAAAAGCACGCAACCATCCCTGTTAACGATCTTATCAAGTTGATAAATCCGAAACTTAGAGGATGGGCGAACTACTATCGCCATTGTGTTGCTAAACAAGTATTCGGGTATGTCGGCCACAAACTATTCCAAGCGCTATGGCACTGGGCAGTTAGGCGTCATCCAACCAAGTCCAAAGACTGGGTTGTTCATAAGTATTTTCTTAATCGTAAAGGCCAGTGGCAATTTCACGGTTGGCAGAAAATTATGAACATGGACTGTCACTTAAATTTGTTCCAAATAGCTAAAGTGCCTATAGAGCGACACGTAAAAATCAGGAATGCAGCGACCCCTTTTGACCCTCAGTACCAAGAATACTTGGCTAAGAGAAAACCCAAAAGGCTAGCTCGTAACTCTTGGAAAGAGCCTGTCCCGACTGCGTTATAAGTTGCTGGGTATCAATGATGCCTTAGTGGAGGCTTGAGCCGTATGCAGTGAAAGTTGCACGTACGGTTCTTAGGGAGACGGCACTTGGTAACAAGTGTCGTCCACCCGACAAAGACGTGCTACCGCGAAAATCGCTAGCACGTTTATGTCCAAAAACTTCCCAGCGGACAATTCGTAACTCAGAAATGCCCCTTTTCTACTTAGTGCTATAACTCAGCAACGAGTTACGCTGCTGAGTTTGCGATACTTGTAGTTATCGCTGGTATGTCCGCTCCTTTTTCAGAAATAAGCAAACGCTGACTGCGTTTATCTTCAAGACTGGGTACTTTTTTAATCAGTTCCATATCGATAAGAGAGTTGAGAAGACGTGTTACCTGAGCTTTATCCCGATCCAGAAAGTGAGCAATATCAATCGCTGTGCATACGGGTTTCTTACCCATAATCTTCAATACCCGTATATGCATAGGCGCAATGTTCAAGTCCAGACTGCCAATCTGTTTATACATCTCTCGCTTCAACATATGAACCAAATGAAACACGCTTTCTAAGGATCTAGAATTAGACACATTAAATCTCCTGCAAAAATGTAGTTGACATTATCAATCAAGATAACTATGGTTGATATTATCAACCTACTTAACAAGATATCAAGAGCGGAGATACAAATGAAATCGCTACTTAAAAAAACAACACCTATCGTGTAACTATTGAAAATGTAAACTCAACCGATGAAGCAAAACCAAGAACTCTGGAGTTTGAAATACAAGACCGTGAGAATATGTTCGATATTGTTGAAAAACTTAAGCAGGACATCGGACTAGACGAGCAACATTCAACCCAGGTTAGTGTCGCGCTGCGTCTTTTGGGACCTGTGATGATGCAGAACCGAAAGCACTCTCTGTTTGTCGACTTCATGCCTCATTTCAAATGATTTTATGGTGAATTTAAAAAAAACCATGAAAAACAAATAACTATCATACTGTTAAATTAAATTATTCAACATTGGCTAGGCACGAAAGATGGGAATTATCAAACCAACAAATAAGTCAGTTGAGAGCTTTAAGGGATTGCACCTTTATCATGCAGGTATGTCTAACTGTGCGATGCGAGTAAGAATTGCACTTGAAGAGAAAGGACTGGATTGGACGAGTCACCTACTCAACTTAATGAAGGGTGAGAACTTGACCAAAGAGTACTTTGGCATTAACCCTAACGGTGTAGTCCCTACCCTAGTTGATGATGGTATTGTCATCATTGATTCTGCTGATATCATTGATTATTTGGATAAAAAGTACTCTCCTGGTTCTCTGCGACCTGAAACTGAAAGTGACGAGCAAGAGATGTATTTCTGGATGTATCTTGCTAGGGATAATCACCTTTCGATCAAAACTTACATGTATGGCACTTTAGGACGTTTAAGTGGAAACATGAAAAGATCTGCCGAACAGATGGATGAATATCGTCAAAACCAGACTGCAGACCTCAAGTTGCTTGAATTCCATGAACGTTTCAATTCAGATGAAGGATTTGCTGATGAAGATCTGTCTAAGGCAACAACTGTTATTGATGATTGCTTCAGCAAAATGAATGAACGCTTAAAGGACAACGATTGGTTAGTAGGAGACCGCTTTTCACTGGCTGACATCACCTGGATCCCTCAGTTGGTAATCCTTAAAGCGGCTAAATACCCATTTGAAAACTACCCAAATCTAGAGAAGTGGAAGAATGCCATAATCCAACGTCCAAGCTTCAAAAATGGCGTTATTGCTTGGATGCCAAAGAAATCGTAACGCGGAATGGGGACAAAAGTGTGTCTTGCGTTTACCGTGCTTTACATATCACGCAAAAAATCTGCATAAAATAAACCTGAAGCCATAGGTTGCTAATGGAAGGCTTTGTCCATAAACCCAACTATTTATCAATCATTCTAATAATGATAGATAGCTTTTTAGATCATAGAGTAAGTGGTTGTTTTTAAAGTTTTATTTAATACCAATCACACTAAGTAAGTGTTCAGAAATAGCGCAGGAAAAATGCTCGAAAACAAGGCAGAATTTTTCGATAAGTAGTTATTCTACAATCAAAAATTCTAACGCAGTTATCGAGTATTTTAACAAGCTAGAATGACCAGTTATTTAGTACGATTGGTATAACATCATGCTACGGTTTTAGGTAAATATCTAAACCTTTAACTTATTGAGCTTTAAATATAAAAAAGAGGATCTGAGTATCACTCAGATCCTCCATAACTTATCAGCCCACTTCAAAGCTCAGTTTTTTATTTATACAAACCAGTTATGCGTTATCAATAATCTGATTTAATGTTGCACTAGGACGCATCAATTGCTTAGCTAAAGCATCTACTGGTAAGTAATAGCCACCCATTACCCCTGCTACCCCTTGCGCTTCATTCAACTCAGTCACAATGCGATTTTCATTAGCAGCCAAATCTGCAGCCACTGGAGCGAACTGGCTAGCCAGTTCCGAGCTCTGATTTTGCTGAGCTAGGGCTTCGGCCCAAAAACGTGCTAGGTAATAATGACTACCACGGTTATCCAGTTCACCCACGCGACGTGATGGCGATTTATTTTCATCCAAGAACTGCCCGGTTGCAGCATCTAAAGTTTGAGCCAATACGCGGGCTTTCTCATTGCCAGTCATTTCGCTCAAGTGCTCTAGTGATGCTGCCAAAGCTAAGAACTCACCTAATGAATCCCAACGTAAGTGGTTCTCTTTTTCCACTTGTTGTACGTGTTTTGGCGCAGAGCCACCCGCGCCAGTTTCAAACAAGCCACCGCCGTTCATTAAAGGAACAATCGACAGCATTTTTGCCGACGTGCCCAACTCTAAAATTGGGAATAGATCCGTCAGATAATCACGTAAAACGTTACCCGTTACCGAAATGGTGTCCGCACCTTGTGCAATGCGCTCTAAAGTCACTAACGTTGCTTCAACCGGTGACAATACACGAATATCTAAACCTTCAGTATCATGTTCAGGTAGGTACTGGTCGACCTTTTTAATTAATTCTCTATCGTGAGCACGGTTAGAATCTAACCAGAAAATGGCAGGAGTATTTGAAAGACGAGCGCGGTTTACCGCCAATTTAACCCAATCTTGGATAGGTGCGTCTTTCACCTGACACATGCGGAAAATATCCCCTTCTTCAACAGTTTGCTCAAGAAGCACATTGTCATTGGCATCCACCACACACACACTTCCCCCTTGAGATAAGACAAAGGTTTTATCGTGAGAGCCGTACTCTTCCGCTTTCTGCGCCATAAGGCCCACGTTTGGCACGCTACCCATAGTGGTAGGATCAAACGCACCGTTCTCTTTACAGAAATCGATAACCGCTTGATACACACCTGCATAACAACGGTCAGGAATCATCGCTTTGGTATCTTTAGGCTTACCATCAGGACCCCACATTTGACCTGAAGTACGGATCATGGCAGGCATAGACGCATCGACAATCACATCTGAAGGGACATGCAGGTTGGTAATGCCACGGTCTGAATCCACCATAGCCAACTCTGGGCGCGTTTCATATACGGCATTAAGATCAGCAATAACCTGTGCTTTTTGTGCCTCGGGTAAGGCATCAATCTTGGCGTATACATCACCTAGGCCATTATTCACATCCACACCTAGCTCTTCAAATAATGAGCCGTGCTTATCAAAGACCTCTTTGTAGTACACCTTAACCGCATAACCAAAGATAACCGGATCCGATACCTTCATCATGGTGGCTTTCAGGTGCAATGACAGCAATACGTCTTGTTGCTTCGCCAATTCAATTTCTTTTTCGAAGAATGACAGCAATGCTTTTTTGCTCAATACCGAGCTATCAATAATTTCTTTATCTTGCAAAGCAAAAGGAGCTTTAAGAGGGCTTACCGTGCCATCGTCAGCACGAAGCTCAATGCGCACTTCCGTTGCACCATCGAGAGTGACGGATTTCTCGCTACCAAAAAAGTCATCGCCGCCCATACTGGCCACGTGAGACTTAGATTCTTTAGACCATGCCCCCATTGAATGTGGGTTTTTCTTCGCATAGTTTTTCACAGAAGCAGGCGCTCGACGGTCCGAGTTGCCTTCACGCAATACAGGATTTACGGCACTGCCTTTAATTTTGTCATAAATAGACTGAATGGCTTTTTCTTCATCCGTTGTTGCTTCTTCAGGATAGTTTGGTAACGCATAGCCTTTTTCTTGAAGTTCTTTAATGACCGCTTTTAATTGAGGGATGGATGCGGAGATATTTGGCAATTTAATAATGTTGGCTTCAGGTGTTTTCGCCAATTCACCTAACTCAGACAGAGCGTCACCAATGCGCTGCTCTGGCTTTAAATATTCCGCAAAGTTGGCAATAATACGCCCTGCCAATGAAATATCACGAGTTTCTACTGCGATATCTGAAGATGCAGTAAATGCTTGTACCATTGGCAAGAATGAGTACGTTGCCAATGCGGGTGCTTCATCGGTGATGGTGTAAATAATGGTGGGCTTTTGTGCAGACATGAAATTTCCCTATCGTTATTATTTGTTCACTGGCTGTTATCAACCTGGTGTCCGTCAAGAATATTGCATTCGCATCATGCGAATCAGTAACAATGCAGTGTCTTGGTTTGTATCTATTTAGGCTGTAATTAACCTACAACGCCATTAATCATACAAGACGTTATCTCTAAACTATCAAATAAATAGTAGTGATCGCAATCGTGTTATCATTGCCTTAGCGCGTTTGCTGCGCGTATCATAAATCAAATGTTGTTTAGTGAGAATCAACTCACACAATTTGTTTACAAAATTGCAAGGTAGTTAACATGTCTAGCGATAATCGCCGTTCTAAGACCACGCCCTCTCCTTCTGGTAATTCGGCAAAGCCTAAGTCAAAGTACCGCCATACTAAGGGTAAAAGTGACCAACGCAAAAAAACGTCCCCAAGGGTAAAGCGCGTTTCATTGGCCGACCGTAAAATCGTGTTATTTAATAAACCCTTTGATGTATTAAGCCAGTTTACCGATGGCGACGGACGACAAACCTTAGCCGATTTTATTGATGTTAAAGAGGTGTATGCGGCAGGACGCCTCGACCGTGACAGTGAAGGACTGTTACTGCTGACTAATGACGGTATTTTGCAAGCAAAACTCACCCAGCCAAATTCTAAGTCGCCCAAAACCTACTGGGTGCAAGTGGAAGGTGCGCCAACGGAAGAGGATTTAGATAAACTTCGCCATGGGGTGCAACTTAAAGATGGCAACACTTTGCCAGCAACGGTGCAGATTATGCCAGAACCTCAAGTATGGCCGCGCAATCCTCCGGTAAGATTTCGCGCCGCCATCCCCACCACTTGGCTCTCCATTACCATTATCGAAGGACGCAACCGACAAGTTCGACGCATGACAGCCAATATTGGTTTCCCTACGCTGCGTCTGATCCGTTACTCCATCGGTCAGTACAGCCTTGGGGATCTGGCAAACGGTCAGTGGAAATTCGCCAACTGACCGTATTAGACAGAGGAATGCTCACCCTGAACGCTCATGAACAGAGGTCAATTAACAAGCGCTACTCTGAGGGTGACCATACAATGAAAGGAAGGGGAAAATAATGAGGGATTACTCCCCTTCCATAAATCCGAGATCCGGTAAACGTTCAAGATGCTCTGCATAACGCTTCTCATTGAACTTAGCACCATTATTGACCACATCAAACATTTCAATGGCCACCGCACACCCCATCATAGCGATAGCATCATCACGGCTATTGCCGGTCATCATCAAACGCATCAAGGTCTCTTTTACTTTTTTAGGGTTACCTGATTCAATCTGGTTTTCAACAATTTCTAGCAGCTGATCTTGTACTTCTTGTTGGTCTTGCATATTCATTACGCCTTTCATCAAGGTAAGAAAATAATCGCCTCTAGTATGACAGATAATCGTTACATTTTTCATTCAATTTAAAAGTGCAATTACGCTTGCGAACTGTCACAGTGGCTTTGTTTCTGTTAGAATCTGCGACCGTGTTTATCTAGTGGTATTTTAGAATGTCTGACAACAGCCAAAAGAAAGTCATCGTCGGCATGTCCGGTGGTGTAGATTCTTCCGTCTCTGCATATTTACTTCAACAACAAGGCTACCAAGTGGAAGGCCTGTTTATGAAGAACTGGGAAGAAGATGATAACGAAGAGTATTGTACTGCAGCGGAAGATCTTGCTGACGCACAAGCGGTCTGTGATAAGTTAGGCATTCACCTGCACACCATTAACTTTGCTGCCGAGTACTGGGACAATGTTTTTGAATACTTTTTGCAAGAATATAAATCAGGGCGCACACCAAACCCTGATATTCTTTGTAACAAAGAAATAAAATTTAAAGCCTTCTTAGAATTCGCCGATGAAGTCTTAGATGCCGATTACATTGCCATGGGCCACTATGTGCGCCGTACATTCCCAACGCCAGCTGAAATTGAAGCCGGTGATAAACCGCATATGCTACGTGGATTGGATGGCAATAAAGATCAAAGCTACTTCCTATATACTCTAAGCCATGAGCAAGTGGCACGCAGTTTATTCCCTGTAGGGGATATTGAAAAACCAGAAGTGCGCAGAATTGCTGAAGAGCAACAACTGATCACGGCTAAGAAGAAAGACTCTACCGGTATTTGTTTTATTGGCGAACGCAAGTTTACCGACTTTCTTTCTCGCTATTTACCGGCTCAACCGGGTAAAATCGAAACACCTGAAGGCCAAGAAATTGGTGAACATATGGGGTTGATGTACCACACTCTTGGCCAGCGTAAAGGTCTACACATTGGCGGCCAAAAAGGCGGTGGTGGTAATGAAGACCCATGGTATGTTGCAGAGAAAGATCTGAAACGCAATGTGTTAATTGCTGTACAAGGAGCGGACCATCCTTTATTAAAATCTGAAGGGTTAATGGCTTCGCAATTACACTGGGTTGATCGTACGCCAATTCGCCAACCTATGAGTTGTACGGTAAAAACAAGATATCGCCAAAGCGATATTCCATGTACCATTATTCCTGTGGATGACGACAACATCAAAGTGATTTTCGAACAACCACAAGTGGCGGTCACTCCAGGGCAATCTGCGGTCTTTTATAAAGACGACATCTGTCTCGGTGGCGGTATCATCGAAAAACGAATCAAAGTATAAGATAAAGGAGTTCTTAAGTGGCACATACAAACTATGACCGTACCATCGCCTTTGCTGGCATCTGCCAAGCTGTCGCTTTAGTCCAACAGGTGGCAAAAGACGGGCATTGTCATTCTGCTGCTTTTGAAACCTCTATTGCTGCTATCGTCAATACTAGCCCAGCCGATACCATTGGCGTATTTGGCCATGAACGAGATCTAAAGTTAGGACTAGAGTGCTTAACAAAAGGCCTTGATAGTTCCGCCACCGGCAATGAGCTCACTCGCTATATTATCAGCCTTATGGCCCTAGAGCGTAAATTGAGTCAACGTCAAGATGCCATGGGGCAATTGGGCAATCGAATTCAGCAAATAGAACGCCAAACAGAACACTTTGACCTTTTTGACGAACAAATGATCACTAACCTCGCCAGTGTCTATTTAGATGTAATTAGTCCTATTGGACCGCGTATTCAAGTGACCGGTAATCCCGCGATGTTGCAGCAACCCGCAGTTCAAAGCAAAGTGAGAGCCTTGCTCCTTTCCGGTATTCGCAGCGCCGTTTTGTGGCGTCAGGTTGGTGGTAAGCGCCGTCATTTAGTGTTTGGGCGCAAGAAGATGATCGCCCAAGCTGAAATCCTTTTAGCACGAATTTAATCTATCGCTCGCCCCTTGTTGCGAGCGATTTTTTTTGCGTCAGACTAAATTAACGCAATCGTTTGCGCAATAGTAGTGACAATTCTTCTTGTTACTGGTATAAACCTCACAAAATTTAAGAAACTCAACTCAGGAGAACAACATGGAACTGTCAGCACTGACTGCTGTTTCACCAGTAGACGGCCGTTACGGAAGTAAAACAACTGCACTACGTAGCATCTTTAGTGAGTATGGCTTGCTAAAGTACCGCACTATCGTTGAAGTCCGCTGGCTACAAAAGCTTGCTGCCACTGACGCAATCGCAGAAGTTCCTGCGTTTAGCGCTGAAGCAAACCAATTTCTTGATAATCTAGCCGCTAATTTCAGCGCTGAAGATGCACAACGCATCAAAGACATCGAGCGTACCACCAACCACGACGTTAAAGCGGTTGAGTACTTTCTAAAAGAGAAAGTAGCCGATGTGCCTGAACTGCATGCTGTTAACGAGTTCATTCACTTTGCTTGTACTTCAGAAGACATTAACAATACTTCTCACGCGCTGATGCTTAAAGAAGCACGTGAAACAGTGATTCTTCCTGAAATCAAAAATATTATTGATGCTATCAAAGCCCTTGCTGTTGAATACCGTGATATTCCTCTTCTTTCACGTACACACGGCCAGCCAGCTTCCCCTTCCACTATGGGTAAAGAAATGGCAAACGTTGCCTACCGTATGGAACGTCAATATAAGCAAATCGAAGCTGTAGAAATTCTAGGTAAAATAAACGGTGCTGTAGGTAACTACAACGCTCACCTTTCTGCCTACCCTACCGTTGATTGGCACCAATTTGCAGAAGAGTTCATCACTGAATCTCTTGGCGTAACATGGAACCCATACACAACTCAAATCGAACCACACGATTACATTGCTGAGTTGTTTGATGCGGTTGCACGTTTCAACACTATCCTTATCGACTTTGATCGTGACGTTTGGGGTTACATTGCACTGGGTCACTTTAAGCAAAAAACCATCGCTGGCGAAATTGGTTCTTCAACCATGCCGCATAAAGTTAACCCTATCGATTTTGAAAACTCTGAAGGTAACTTAGGTCTTGCTAACGCTGTGTTCGGTCACTTGGCACAAAAACTGCCTGTTTCTCGCTGGCAGCGCGACCTTACTGACTCAACCGTTCTACGCAACCTTGGCGTGGGTGTGGGTTACGCTATCATTGCCTATACTTCAACGCTTAAAGGCATCAGCAAACTAGAAATTAACAGCCAAGCCTTATTGGCAGAGCTGGATAAGAACTGGGAAGTACTTGCTGAACCGGTACAAACAGTCATGCGTCGTTACGGTATCGAGAAGCCTTACGAAAAACTGAAAGAACTGACTCGTGGTAAGCGCGTTGATGGTGAAGCTATGCGTAACTTCATCGACGGCCTAGAGCTTCCAGAAGATGAGAAAGCTCGCCTGAAAGAGATGACGCCAGCAAACTACATTGGTCAAGCCATTGCGTTAACTGATAAGCTGTAATCATTTCGCCATTGCGATAAAAGTAAAAAGCCTGAATAGAGATGCTATTCAGGCTTTTTTATTTTGCTGTCAAAGAAAAATCCACTTCTCCCCTTTCAGCGAATTAGTATTAAAATGAGCTGTTGAACATCTGTACATATTTTTCAGCAGCCACATCCCAACTAAAGTCTTTGGTCATGGCACGTAATTGCATTTGAGAAAAATCACTAGGCTGTTGTAAGTACAAAAGTAATGCGCGCTGCATACAAATCAGTAGATCTTCGGCTCTTGGTTCACGGAAAGCAAAACCGGTGGCAATACTTGGGTCTGTATCGTAATCATTCACAGTATCTTTTAATCCACCCACACTGCGTACGATAGGCAAAGTGCCATACGCCATGGAGTAAAGCTGGTTTAAACCACACGCTTCAAATTCTGATGGCATCAAGAAGAAATCAGAACCTGCTTCAACAAGGTGCGCTAAACGATTGTCGTACGCTTCAACAAAGGTGAATTTATTGGCGTGCTTTTCAGATACTTGACGTAACTGCGCTGCAATCGCTGGATCGCCGGTACCAATAATAACCAGTTGCACATCGTTATGTAAAAATTGCTCAATGATCGGCAGGATGTAATTAAACCCTTTTTGTTCCGTCAAACGGCATACCATACCAAACATAGGCAGCTTAACTACCGGAAGGCCAAACTCATTTTGTATGGCGGTTTTATTGGCTGATTTACCTGCTTTAAAACTGGCTTTAGTGGCTTTAAACTTTTTCGCTAAATAATTATCCGTAGCCGGATCCCATTCACTGTAATCACAGCCGTTAACAATGCCACAAAAATCCGCTTCTCGTGCCACAAAATCGTCCACTAAACCGTGGGAGCCAAGAGGCGTTTTTAACTCTTCTGCATAGTTAGGGCTCACTGCATTCAATTTATCGGCGTAGTGAATCCCTGCTCGCAACATACTGATGCAATCATGACCATAATTAACCTTGCTGCTTTCTACCTGACTCAATTCCGGAATAATGCTCACTTCATTATAAGGGTAGATACCTTTAAATAACGCGTTATGAACACTCAATACACTTTTAATGTTTTTATAAAAGTCGTGATTGGAAAAACGTGTTTTTAATAAAAACGGCACTAAGCCAGTATGCCAATCATTTGCATGTATTACATCGGGCTTAAAATTAAGCTTAGGCAGCGCATCTAAACTAGCGGCAGAGAAAAAAGCAAAACGTTCACCGTTATCGGCATACGCTTGATTACGTTCAGCGTATAACTCTGGACGATCAAAATATTGCTTGCACTCAAAGGCGTACACAGGCACACCATCCAACTCTAATTGACGAACCTGATACGGCGTATGTGGAAAGTGATCTAATTGGGTAGAAAGCACCACAGGACAATGTTCAAGATCCGCTATTTTACTATACCCTGGGATAGCAATAGCGATGGTAGAACCTAAGTTTTGCAACGCTTTAGGCAATGCTTTACCAACATCAGCCAAACCACCGCTTTTTACTAATCCTTCAGCTTCAGAGACGGTAAACCAAATTTTTAATTGTGACATTTTTGGGGAAATCCTGTTTTTCATTAGAGCTGTTGACAGCTTCTGGTTATGTGTATAGTAGATTTAAATTGTGTTATTTCTAAGCGATTTTAACATAGTAAACAAAGTATTGCGCGAAGGCGGTCATTTGTATTAGTAACAGTTTATAGATGAATTAAAAATAAAAATGCCCGGCACAAAGGCCGGGCATTGAAGATAGTTATGTTTTACTGGTGATTACCAGTAAACTCGAGCACCTACACCCCAAGAGAAACCACCATCAACTACCGCAACACCAACAAACTCATCAGAGGCTTTGTTTGTGAAACCTAGAGTACGGCCGTCTTGGTAAGCTGCTTCAACGTATAAACGAGTGAAGCTGTTGAAGTGATAGTCAGTACCCACGTAAATGACTGTCGAAGTATCATCTTCTTTGAATTGAGCAGGAAGTGCTGCTTCAACAAGGCCCGTTAACTCTTGGTCTGTATATTCAAAACCAGTGTAGGCTGTTGCATTATCAGCCCAGTCAAACGTACCGGCTAAAGAGTAACCGTTGATTTTTGCAGATTGGTTCTCAACTTCAATTTTAGTGTTGTAGTAAGTAAAGCCAATAGATGCGCCACCGAAATCATAAGCTACAGTACCTTGGTAGTACGTATCTTTTAGTTCAGGAAATTTATTATTATCTTCATCAGGAGTATTGTCTTTAACTTGGCCGAAACCAACGTGAAGATCTAGACCTGCAACGTTACCACCAACGAATACTTCCATTAGATCTTGGTTAGAATCATCTTCGTTCAAACCGTAGTTCGCAGCTACAAAGAAGTTTTCAAGGTCTAGGTTGTACTTGATTAGAGAATCATGGCTTGCACCGCTCACGTTAGAGTAACCTAGAGCAGAACCACCAAAGAAGTATGAATAATCAGCACCGTAGATATCATCAGAAACCGTCCATTGCTCACCGAACTTTAATGTACCAAAGTCTGTAACAACACCTAAAATATGTTGACGAACGTTTACATCACCAGAGCCTACTCCAAGCTCAACCAGACCCATAATTCCTAGGCCGTCAGTGATAGTATAATCAGCCGTAATTCCCATACGAGATGAACCAGCACCAAGGGTGACTTTGCCGTCTTGAGCGCCATCTTCTAGAGAAATAGAATCATCACTTCCTTTAAGCTCAGTTCTTAACTGACCATAAAAGTCTACTGAAGCATTTTCTGCTTTATAAATCTCAGCTGCATTTACTGATGTTGCTGCCAGTGATGCTACTGCTAGCGCTAATAGTGTTTTTTTCATGTTAATTTACGTCCTTTTCTTTTAACTAGAACCCTAATGCGATTCTTAAATTTATTTATTTTTATAATCATTCAAGCCACTTATGCAAATAAACACATATGACTGAAGTTGCTGATACCTTGCAATTTTTATAAATAAGAGTCAATAGACATAAAACAACACAAAACAAACCTAAAAATACTTACAAAACAGTTACTTACATACTTTCAACAACCGCGCTCACAGTTTTTACGCTAATTTATCAACCGGTTGACATTGACGCAACATGCACAAACAACAAGATAATCATCTAAACAAAATGCTAACTTCAAAGCAATAAATGGCACAGAAAACAAAAAACACCCAATTAGCGGAATTTATCACTAGGCAAAATGGACAGCCGATAACCTTATAAGTTTCAATGTTTTATGCAAGAAGTTGCTCATTATGGGACGGGGATCTCAAAAAAGTATGACCATGATTTCATAAGGACGCGGACGCACGCTCCATTTGAGATGTGTTACTATAGCGATAGCATGTCACTGTCCGAAAACCAATGAACAAGAAAATCCACCAAGCAATACGTAGTAGCTATCAAAACCTGCATCACCAGTTGGATAATTTTATCCCTCGCAGAGCGCAAAACTTTTTAGTTGCAGAAATGACTAAGACACTCTGTGGTGAGTATCATAAAAGTAACCGTTTAATCGTGGCGGAAGCCGGTACGGGTATCGGTAAATCGCTCGCTTATTTAATGGCTGCGATCCCAGTGGCTAAATTTAACAACCGTAAAGTGGTTATTTCTACTGCAACCGTAGCGTTGCAAGAGCAACTCATTAATAAAGATTTACCTCTATATCGTCGCCTTGTTGATTTTGAGTTTTCATTTATTTTGGCAAAAGGTCGCCAAAGATATTGTTGCGCAGAAAAACTTGCCGCCGCCTCTGGTGCCGATGATTCACAAATTGCCATGTTTGAAACTAAGCCACAAAAATCAGATGTGCTGTTACTGGAAACTATGTATCAGGCGTTAACGGAAAATAAATGGGATGGGGACCGAGATTCTTGGCCTAAGCCGATTAAAGATGAAGTGTGGCAAAGCATCGTTAGCGACAAACACAGTTGTAACAATGGCTTGCCTGCCCATAGACACTGTCCTTTTCAAAAAGCCCGCGCTGAATTAGACAAAGCGGATGTGGTGATTGCTAACCACAGTTTGGTCATGGCCGATTTAGACCTTGGTGGCGGAGTTATCCTTTCTGAGCCTGAAAATACTATTTATGTATTCGATGAGGCGCATCACCTGCCTAAAGTGGCGCGCGATCACTCCTCAGCGTCAGCGAGCTTGAAAGGTGCGACTGCTTGGCTGGAAACGTTAAATAAAAACAGCAATAAAATCGCCTCTCTTGCCGATGCTAAACGCGTTGATCGCTTCCTCACAGAATTACAAAACTCAATAACGGACATTATTCCCAGTTTAAACAATGTGGCCCGTCAACTTGATCCTGCCGGCTTCAAAGAAAATCGCCTTCGCTTTGAGCATGGGGAACTGCCGCCTTGGCTAACCGAGCAAAGCAAAGAGCTTAAAACGATTTGTAATAAAGCGGCGCAAGCCCTAGGTAAAATAACCGATCTGATAACAGAAAGAGTTAAAGAGGGGGAGGTCTCTCCACGATTGGCTGAACCTGCCCTTGCTGAAGCGGGGTTCTTTCTGCAACGCTTAGAAAATTTAGCTAAGGTATGGCACCTAATGGCTGAACCATCCAGAGATAAAGGGGCCCCTCTTGCACGCTGGATTGAAACCAACCCTGAACGGGAGTTAGATTTTGTGGTTAGCGTCTCACCACTGGAGGTAGGCTGGTCCCTTGATCAACAGTTATGGAGTAAGTGTGTTGGTGCTGTCTTAACCTCGGCCACTCTAAGGGCATTAAATTCTTTTCATTTTTTCTGCCAGCAAAGTGGCGTTAGTTTCGCCCAAGAAGATGGCACACAATTTTTAGCTCTTGCGTCTCCTTTTGATTATCAAAACAATGCTGAGCTTATCGTTCCTAACATACCTTATGAGCCACAAGCGCCTCAGTTTACTGACTATCTGAGTGAAAACTTGGTCCAGTGGCTTATGCCAGACCAAGCCAACCTAGTTCTATTTGCCTCCTATTGGCAAATGAATCAAGTGGCCGAAGCCATGCAAAAAACACTGACCAAAAAAGGCTGGCAATTACAGGTTCAAGGTGACAGTTCACGCATCGAAATCATAAAAAATCATAAAAAAGCCATTAAACAGGGTAAAACGAGCATTTTATTTGGTACTGGGAGTTTTTCTGAAGGGTTAGACTTACCCGGAGAGTTGTTAGAAAATCTCATTATTACCAAAATTCCATTTGCCGTGCCCACCTCTCCGGTGGAAGAAGCCCATGCAGAATATATTGAAAGTAGAGGCGGCAACCCCTTTATGCAGATCGCCGTACCAGAAGCGAGCAAAAAGCTGATTCAATCTGTTGGTAGGTTACTGCGTAAAGAGCAAGATTCTGGTAGAGTCATCATCTTTGACCGTCGTCTTGTTAGCAAACGCTATGGCAAGGCGCTACTAGATTCTCTACCCCCTTTTAAACGTCGTATCGATTAGGATTAACTTAGTAATCAATGGAATACCTAGAACCAAGTATGCTGCTTATACTGGCTGTTGTGGCCTTTATTGCAGGTTTTATTGACGCAGTAGCGGGTGGCGGCGGCATGCTCACTGTCCCTGCCCTACTGTCTATCGGTTTGCCCCCCCATATGGCACTGGGCACAAATAAACTCGCCGCCAGTTTTGCGTCATCCACTGCTGCGTTTACTTATTATAAGAAAAAACTTTTTAAACCTAAATTATGGCTACCCAACTTTATCGCCACCCTTATCGGTGCGACTTGTGGCACGCTATTTGTGGATTCCATCTCCACAGATTGGTTGGAAAAAGCATTGCCATTGGTCATTCTAGCGGCGGCCTTATATACCATTATCCATAAAACCCCTGATGCAAATAAAAATATCATGCCAAAGCCAGGTACCAAACACAGTGCCACACAAGTAGCACAGGGCTTTAGTTTAGGTTTTTATGATGGGGTAGCAGGTCCTGGTACCGGCGCATTTTGGACCGTCAGTAGCATGGCCCTTTATCGGCTCAATATTCTGCTAGCATCAGGGCTTGCCAAAGCCATGAACTTCACCAGTAATTTCACCTCATTAATTACCTTTGCCCTATTAGGCCATATTGATTGGGTGTTAGGACTCACTATGGGCTTTTGTTTAATGCTTGGCGCGTATTTTGGTGCTCATTCCGCCATTCGCTTTGGCGCAACATTTATTCGCCCAGTATTTGTCACTGTCGTCACTATTTTGGCGGTTAAGCTTGCTTATGACGCTTGGTTTGTCTCGCTATAAGGGAAAAAAATGAATCGATTTTCTCAATTAAAAGAGAAGCTAGCGCAAATGGCGCACAGTGCGGAGCAACTCGATAAACAGCGCGGAGAGCACCATCAAGCGCTATTTGATAGCAGTTTGTTTACCTGCCGTGCGAAGTTGCTGTCCCCTTGCGTCAAAGAAGCCAGCAATACCTACCAAGCCATTATGCGAGAGCAACAACATGGCTTGCTCAGCACAGAGCGAGCCACCTACTTATCTGAACGCCTTTTGGCTCAGATAAGTGCCATTACTCGTGAATTATCCACGGCTCATTTTAGAAAAGACGAACCAAAGCACAAAAGTTTTTATAGAAAACCCATCAATGCCATCTATCAAGATCTGGCGAAACACAAAGAGTGGGAACGTCAGTTAATGGAAATGGTTATCGACCGTCAACATGCCTTAGACAGCGCCACCGGATTCAATCAAGGGCAAGCTCAGCAGTCACTGATTACCGCAGAACAAAGGCTACAACGTTGCCGAGATGCCATTATAAAAATCGAAAAACAAATCACCTTTAGGGAGCGACATCAATAATGACTAAGCCCTCCTCTTCAGAGAATTCTCCATTAGAGACCGCCCCAGATGACATAAAATTGGCGGTGGATCTCATTTATTTGCTTGAATCAAACAAGGTGGATATTGATACGGCATTATCTGCATTAGAGTTGGTGAAAGCCGATCTCATCAGTAAAAAACAACATCATAGTAAGTAAGCGTAAATCACGCAGCCCCTAAGTGCTACGGGGAGTTTTGGCTGTCCTACTATTGGAAATGAACTAGGTATTTATAAACAATGAAAATAATTAGCTTTAATATTAATGGCTTGCGCGCCCGCCTTCATCAACTGCAAGCCATCATTGATAAACATCAACCTGACGTTATTGGCTTACAAGAAATTAAAGTTCACGATGAAGCCTTTCCTGTAGAAGCGGTCGAATCTATGGGTTACAAAGTATACCACCACGGGCAAAAAGCACATTATGGGGTCGCTTTACTGTGTAAAAAAGAGCCTATATCAGTGCAAAAAGGCTTCCCTAGCGACAATGATGAACATCAGAAGCGCATGATCATGTGCACCATTGAAGATGAACAAGGACAGCCAGTCACTATACTCAATGGTTACTTTCCCCAAGGGGATAACATCGCCCATGAAACTAAGTACCCTTATAAACGTCAATTTTATACGGATCTTATGGGCTACCTCACTGAACATCACAACAATGAGCAACAAATAGTGGTGATGGGCGACATCAATATTAGCCCTATCGATTTGGATATTGGTATTGGTGAACCTAACCGTAAACGTTGGTTAAAATCGGGGAAATGCTCATTTCAACCAGAAGAGCGTCAATGGCTAAAAACGCTCATGGACTGGGGATTTGAAGATACTTTCCGTAAACTTCATCCAGATGTGAATGACCGTTTTTCTTGGTTTGATTATCGCTCAAAGGGCTTTCCAGATAATCGCGGGCTACGTATTGATGTGATACTTGCCACAGGCGGTTTAGCGGAAAAATGTGTTGAGTCTGATATTGATTACGAATTGCGCGGTATAGAAAAACCGTCAGATCATGCCCCTATTTGGGCAACATTTCAGACCATTTAATACCTATCAAGAACCCTTATAAAAAAACCGAATCATTACTGATTCGGTTTTTTTCCACTCGATTTACTTGCTTTCTAAAGGCCGTAAATAGGCTAAGAAACGTTTCTCAGCCCGTTTAAAGGTAAATAGAATGAGGAAACTGAGACACATATAAAATAAGCCAGCGGTTAAGAATGACTCAAATGGCGCATAGTATCGTGAGTTCACCAAACGTGCGGCACCGGTTAAGTCCAAAATGGTGATAATCCCTGCTACTGCAGAACCGTGTAGCATAAAAATCACTTCATTACTGTAGGCAGGAAGAGCGCGACGCAAAGCACTTGGTAAAATAATACGTCGATAGGTCGTAAAAGGACTCATGCCATACGCTTTGGCTGCTTCCACCTCACCTTTAGGTAAGCCATTGATCGCACCGCGAATAATTTCAGAGGTATAGGCTGAAGTGTTTAAAATAAATGCCACTAAAGCACAAAACCAAGCGTTTTCCCACATGGTGTCTTTTACTGGGTAGAATTGGTCCATCCCGTAATAGATAAGATACAACTGAACCAGCAGTGGCGTACCACGAAAGAAGTAAATATAAGACCAACTGGGTGCCACTAGAAGCCAGTTTTTACTGTTTCGTGCAATGGCTAATGGAATGGCGATGCAAATACCAACAATAAGTGATAACGCCACTAACCAAGCCGTGGTATATAGACCCTCTATATACACATCAATACTATCGAGGATAATCGAAAAATCCATGCTTACCTCGCTTGAATACTGAATTTACGTTCAACGAGTTTCAACAAGCCTGTAGAAACTGCGGTAAACACTAAAAAGATAATGGAAACTGCCATATAAAAGGTAAATGGCATTTTTGTAGTACCGGCTGCCAAAGAACTGACACGCACCATATCTTCCAGTCCAATAATGGACACCAAAGCGGTGGTTTTAAGCAGAACTAACCAGTTATTACCAAACCCCGGTAACGCGTGCCTGATCATTTGCGGGAGTAGAATACGACGAAACGCCAAAGTAGGGCTCATACCATACGCTTTACCCGCTTCTAATTCCCCACTGTCCACGGCCATAATAGCGCCACGGAATGTTTCCGCCATATACGCACCAAAAATAAAACCAATGGTTAAGATACCCGCAGTGAAAGGACTGACATCGATATAGTCGGGTAAGTATGATACCCATTCATGGCTAGGATCGCTGGCCGAAAGGTAATTATTTATCCACTCATTAATGCCATACAAACTGTTATTAAGAAGGATCTGCCCACCAAAAAATATGAGCATCATTAATACCAAATCAGGAATACCACGAATAATGGTTGTATATAGTGTTGCTACACCACGTAACACTCGGTACGTTGAGAGCTTAGCTAGCGCACCCAACATACCCAGTATGACGGCAAGCACTAGCGAAAGGAGCGCCACCTGTAGCGTCAGCCACGCACCACTTAAAAGGGAGGCTTCATACCCTTGTAAATCAAACATAATCGTTTTTTAACTCTGTCATGGCGATCTTATCGTTCTGCCTTATGGCACTGTTTTGTTCATAATGCTTTCCTATTTTAATAAAGCATTATGAGTAAAATTGATGCAATACAGCCTGAGAAAACTTTCCTCAGGCTGTTTAATGTCAAAGAGTTGGCTTAGTCGCCATAGACATCGTAATCAAAGTATTTATCTTGAATGTTTTTGTAAACGCCCTGAGCACGCAATGCTAAAATAGCCGCGTTCAGTTTTTCAGTAAGATCTTTATCTTGCTTACGAGTTGCGATACCAAAACCATCACCAAACCACTTAGGATCCGTTAGCGACGGGCCAACAAATTCATATTGATTACCGTTAGCTGAGTTTAGTACACCTTCTTCCAGTGCTGATGCATCACCTAATACCGCAGAAATACGGCCATTAGCTAGATCAAGATAAGCCTCATCAAAAGAACCGTAGCGTACAATTTCAACTTCCCCGCCATAGTTATCTGTTAGGTACTTATCGTGGGTAGTTGCACGCTGTACACCGATTTTAACGCCTTTAAGCCCCGCTTTAGTAAATTCTAAGTTAGCGCCTTTTTTAGCAATAAATTTGTTTGGAACGAGTGCGTATTTATTAGTAAAGTCTACTTTTTTTCTACGCTCTTGCGTAATTGACATGGCCGCAATAATAGCATCATATTTACGCGCTAAAAGAGAAGGAATCATGCCATCCCAATCTTGAGCGACAAGGACACATTTCACTTGCATCTCTTTACATAGAGCATGCGCCATATCCACATCAAAGCCACTTAAAGAGCCATCTGTTTCTGTTTTACTAAAAGGAGGGTAAGCCCCTTCAATGCCAAAACGTACTTGTTTCCATTCTTTCGCTTGAGCTAAGCCAGACATAGCTGTTGCTGCTAACGTTACGGCGATTAACCACTTCTTCATATCCATACTCCTGTGATTGTAGTTTTTTCTGTTGTGTTTATTTGTAGCATTACAATGAGTGCTTTAAGAGCACTTCGTTTAGTAAATAGATGAAATAAATTGCTTTAGTCGTTCCGATTCTGGATTGCTAAACAGCTTAGCAGGGTCCCCTTGCTCTTCAACAAGACCTTGATGTAAGAACATTACGTGGTTAGAGACATCTTTAGCAAAGGCCATTTCATGGGTCACCACAAGCATGGTTCGACCTTCTTCAGCAAGATCTCGCATCACGCCAAGTACCTCCCCTACCAGCTCTGGATCCAAAGCGGAAGTGGGTTCATCAAACAGCATGACTTCTGGGTCTACCGCCAATGCACGGGCGATAGCAGCACGTTGTTGTTGACCACCAGAAAGATGACCTGGGTAATAATCTTTGCGCTCGTAAAGCCCCACTTTTTGTAGCAGTTTTTTTGCTTTTTCAATGGCTTGGGCTTTCGGCACACCCAAGACATGCACAGGTGCTTCTATGACATTTTCTAATACTGTCAAGTGCGACCATAAATTAAAGCCTTGAAATACCATCGCTAATCTTGAGCGAATGCGTTGTACCTGTTTTGCATTAGAGGGCAGTTGCTCACCAAGACGATTATTTTTCATCTCAATCAGTTCACCATTTACCCAAATTTCACCCTGAGTCGGCGTTTCCAGTAAATTGATACAACGAAGAAAAGTACTTTTTCCTGAGCCTGAACTGCCAATGATAGAAATCACATCACCTTTGTGAGCTTCTAAAGATATCCCTTTCAGAACTTGATTCTGCCCGAAGGTTTTATGCAGATTATTAATCGTTAGTGCGGGTATTGCCGCCATGCACTTGCTCTCCCTGTAATCCTAGAGTCAGGCTGTGTTTATGAGAGAAAGGTATCACTTGCTAAAACGTTTAGCAATCACCTAATCCCCAGCTTCTCTAGGTATAAATAGTCACAATAACCGCCTATATATACATCCTGCATTATATTAGGCGAAAAAACGTTCAATAAGCAGCATCTTATCGGGTACTCAATGTAACGTAAAACAACATTAATTACATTGTATTTTTACAAAATCACAACATTACTTTGCTATTGCTTGCTTCGCGCACGCTGAGCAATACTGATAAGTCAAACTCACTGTGACAATAAGCATTAACCCCATTGATATAACAAGCCTTACTAGCCATTTACGTTTAGCTAATTACTCATACAAATTTTGTTTCAGTAATTTTCATTAACTGATCGAGATCAATTGTTCTAAGTTGCCACCTTGTTACACTCCGGCACACAGATTCAAATTTGATAAGTATTTTTCAAATTTTCGCCTAAAATTGTTCCGGAAACGACGTGCTACATTTCGAAAAATATGCGAAATTATTACGTCGTGAAACAAAATTTCGCGAACAGATCAAATAACCTAGATTTATTTCTACCTTTTAGTTAACGGGGATTTTATGTCCGACGATGTCAACAACACGCAGTCAGAGAGTGAAAAAAGCTATTCTGAATTGCACAAACCCGCTTCAGAATTCGCCAGTCGTTCTGATTATTTAGATCATGAGCTTCAAATAATGAAGCCTCGCCGTTTTGGGCTAAACCTTCCTGGTCGTGATTTTCGATTTGAGCTTGAAGATTTAGTTCCAGCGCTGGCGGGAACCATTGGTATTATTGCAATGTATTCTGCAGTGATGATGTCTTGGGCTGATGGTTTATCTCAAGCTCATGGCATTCACTTAGGTAAAGAGTTTGCTATCGAAGTGGCTCGTGTTGAAATGCTAATCCCTGCACTTCTTTTCTGTGTTCTTGCTTCTGGCTTTGTAAACCCTAAAGCAAACTTAGCCGGTAACCACGGTCCAATGATTCCATTAATTGGTTCTATTGCACTTGCTGGCGCACACCCTCTAGCACTGGCGATTTTAATCGGTATCTTCGGTTTACTACTGAGTTTCTTTAAAGGGGGGTCCAAACTGGTTAACCTCACCTCGGAAGGGACCGCAGGGGGATTATTAATGTTCCTCGGCTTTACCGGCACCGTGAGTCAAATTGGTGATATCCAATCTTGGGCTGTAGGTCTTCAATCTGCTGATGTTGCCGCCGGTAGCCTGGGTTACATTGGTTTAGTGGTACTGGGTATCAATATCGCTATCTATGCTTACCTTGCTAAAATCGGCATGCGTTGGTTGGCAATTCCTGTGTGTGCCATTGCAGGTTTGATCATCGCTCTAGGCTTAGGCGCAGGTTTTGACCTTACCTTTGAAACACAAATGGGCATTCCAAATCTTAACCCTGTTTATTGGTGGGGTAGCACAGAGCAAGGTTGGCATCTTGGCCTTCCTGGTGTTCAACAATTTATTGCCTCTTTACCTTTTGCTATTCTTGCTGTTGCAATGTGGTCTCCTGATTTCCTAGGTCACCGTATCTTCCAAGAACTGAACTACCCTAAAAACACTGACAAAGTGCTTATGGACGTTGATGACACTATGACTATGTGTTCTATTCGTCAAATGGTTGGTACTGCTGTTGGTGGTGGTAACATTACTTCTTCTTGGGGTACTTACATGATCCCTGCAGCTATTGCTAAACGCCCTATCCCAGGTGGTGCAATTTTGCTTGGTGTATTGTGTATTATTGTTGCTATTCTTGGTTTCCCAATGGATGTCGCGGTATGGCCTCCAGTAATGCGTATCGCTCTGCTTGTGGGTGTATTCCTACCGCTACTTGAAGCGGGTATGCAAATGGTTCGTGAAACTAAAGATTCACAAGCTGCCGGTATCTGTATCTTTGCAGCTATCGTAACGAACCCTGTATTAGCATGGGCTCTGACTATGTTCTTGGACAACAATGGCTTCATTGGTGATAAAGAGCGTGCAGAACGTCTGTCATTTGCTGACAAAATCATCATTCCAGTGTCTGTGTTTGTCATTTGTTTGGTTGCCATGTTGGCAGTAGGTATGCTTGAACCACAATACGGTTTGAAAGCATTTCTATAGCGTGTAAGTAAATTAAAGGGTAGTGTTTCGACACTGCCCTTTACATTTTTAAGTTGATTAGTCAGTAAAGATCGACTAATTATTTTCGAAGGCTTGTCAATTTCGCCTTTTTGTTTAGAACGAATTCAATGATTGCAAAAAAATGCTTTTATTAATTTTGTTTAAAACTTATAATTATTTTTGAGAGTTGACTTGTGTTAGAGTTGATTCGTACCAATATGAATAAGTGTTAGGTTAAGTCTAAACTTATCCATATTGTTATTAATCTTAAGAGTGCTGTGTCACTAACTAGTGACATTTAACTACTCAATTTTGGGTAGTCGGACGGCACGTATTTTTGCTACTAATAAGGTAGGTACATCATGGCAGAGCAATTTGCTAAAGCTTGGGAAGGTTTCGCTGCAGGTAACTGGCAAACCGAAGTTAACGTTCGTGAATTCATCCAAAAGAACTACGCACCATTTGAAGGTGACGAGTCTTTTCTAGTAACTGAAGGTACTGAAGCAACTAATGCGCTTTGGGCTAAAGTTATGGAAGGCATCAAACAAGAAAACAGCACCCACGCTCCTGTAGATTTCGATACTTCTATTATCTCTACCATCACTTCTCACGAAGCTGGATACATTAATAAAGATCTAGAAAAAATCGTAGGTCTTCAAACTGACGCTCCACTAAAACGTGCTCTAATCCCTAACGGCGGCATCCGCATGATCGAAGGCTCTTGTAAAGCTTACGACCGTGTTCTTGATCCTGAAGTTAAGAAAATCTACTCAGAATACCGTAAAACACACAATGCTGGCGTTTTCGATATCTACACTCCAGAAATCCTAGCTTGTCGTAAATCAGGCGTTCTAACGGGTCTTCCTGATGCTTACGGCCGTGGTCGTATCATTGGTGATTACCGTCGTATCGCTCTTTACGGTATTGATTTCCTAATGACGGACAAAAAAGCTCAATTCACTTCTCTTCAAGAGAGATTTGAAAACGGCGAAGACCTTCAATTGACTATGCAACTTCGTGAAGAACTTGCTGAGCAACATCGTGCTCTTGGTCAAATCAAAGCAATGGCAGCATCTTACGGCTGTGATATCTCTGAGCCTGCACAAACTGCACAAGAAGCAATCCAATGGACTTACTTCGGTTACCTAGCTGCTGTTAAATCTCAAAACGGCGCGGCTATGTCTCTTGGTCGTACTTCTACTTTCCTTGACATCTACGTTGAGCGTGACATTGCTGCTGGCAAAATCACTGAAGCGCAAGCTCAAGAAATGATTGACCACTTCGTAATGAAGCTACGTATGGTTCGTTTCCTACGTACTCCTGAATACGACGAATTGTTCTCTGGCGACCCAATCTGGGCAACAGAATCAATGGGTGGTATGGGTCTTGACGGACGTACTCTAGTTACTCGTACTAACTTCCGTTTCCTAAACAGCCTATACACTATGGGTCCTTCTCCAGAGCCAAACATCACTGTTCTTTGGTCTGAGCAACTACCTGACGGTTTCAAACGTTTCTGTGCTAAAGTATCTATCGATACTTCTTCTATCCAGTACGAAAACGATGACCTAATGCGTCCTGACTTTGAGTCTGATGATTACGCAATCGCTTGTTGTGTATCTCCAATGGTTGTTGGTAAGCAAATGCAGTTCTTCGGCGCTCGTGCTAACCTTGCTAAGACTATGCTTTACACTATCAACGGTGGTGTTGATGAGAAGTCTAAAGCTCAAGTTGGTCCAGCAATGCCTAAGATCACTGAAGAAATCCTTGATTATGACGACTTAATGGATCGCATGGATCACTTCATGGATTGGTTGGCTACAACTTACGTTTCTGCACTAAACGCTATCCACTTCATGCACGACAAATACAGCTATGAAGCCGCTCTTATGGCTCTTCATGACCGTGACGTTAAGCGTACTATGGCATGTGGTATCGCAGGTCTTTCTGTTGCAGCTGACTCACTATCAGCAATCAAATACGCGACAGTTAAACCAGTTCGTGACGAAAATGGCGTAGCAGTAGACTTCGAAATCGAAGGCGACTACCCTAAATTTGGTAACAACGACGCTCGCGTTGATGACATCGCAGCTGAACTTGTTACTACATTCATGAACAAAATCCGTAAGCTTAACACTTACCGTGATGCTATCCCTACTCAGTCTATTCTTACTATCACTTCAAACGTGGTATACGGTAAGAAAACTGGTAATACTCCAGACGGTCGTCAAGCTGGTGCTCCTTTCGCTCCTGGTGCTAACCCAATGCACGGTCGCGATGAGAAAGGTGCTGTAGCATCTCTAACTTCAGTAGGTAAACTACCGTTTGCTGATGCACAAGATGGTATTTCTTACACTTTCTCTATCGTACCAAATGCGCTAGGTAAAGAAGAAAGCAGCCAACGTGCTAACCTTGCTGGTCTAATGGATGGTTACTTCCACCATGAAACTGCTGTTGAAGGCGGTCAACACTTGAACGTTAACGTTCTTAACCGCGAAACTCTACAAGACGCAGTTAAACACCCAGAGAAATACCCTCAGCTTACTATCCGTGTATCGGGTTACGCTGTTCGTTTTAACTCTCTAACTACTGAGCAACAAAATGACGTTATTGCTCGTACGTTTACTGAGTCTCTATAAGTTAAAACTTTAACTTAGTTACGACTTGTATCAAAACCCCGCTCTAGCGGGGTTTTTTATTATCTAAATCTATAATAAGCTCTAGTTTCATATGACAGGATGTTGATATTGAAACTCGGAGTAGTATGCCCCTTTCCCTAAGCAAAAAATCTCAATTTATTGCCAGTATATTTGTCGCATCGACTCCCGTTATGTCATATGCAGAGACGAGCCGTTCGTTCTTTTTTGGTATTGATAATGACAGCATAGTCACCACGGATAAGGACTATACCAACGGCCTGTTCTTCGTTTATTCCAGTGAACTCTCCATTTCCAATAATGACTTTTTTGACTCTCTCCCTGGCTCGTATTTTTCAGCGGATGCTTCAGGCACAATACGGCACAAATACAGCATCGAGCTGGGCCAGAAAATGTGGACCCCAGAGGATATAGAAAACCCTGATCCGATTGCCAACGAGCGACCATATGCCGGTTTGCTCTATGTCTCATCAACCCTTTACTCTATCTCTCCTTCTGCAGTCAATACTTATAATTTAATGCTCGGAACTGTCGGTCCCAACGCCTACGCAGAAGAAACTCAAAAGTATGTACATAGCATCATCAAATCAGAAGATCCCCAAGGTTGGCACAATCAAATTGATAACCAGTTTATTTTCAACCTTGCCTATAACCGAACCCAGAAATGGTGGCAAAGCCCAGTCAGTGGTAACACTACCCATGAGTTCACGACCCCGAGTCGAGTCATGCTCGGTAACTATCGAAGTGAAGTCGCCACTGGGGTAATGTGGCGTTGGGGCAGCCAATTACAACAAAGCTTTGCCAGCGCAAAAATCAGCAATGAGTCCACTATAGACCCCAGTTTAATTATGCAAACAACAACGGCCTGGTATCTGTTTGCCGGCGTTGAAGGGCGGGTTAGATTTAATGATATTACCATTGATGGAGAGCGCCCCGATCAAGGTATTACGGCAAACCAAGTACAGCACTTTCAAGGTACCGCTTCCGTTGGGGTAACCGGGGTTTATCGCGGTTGGGGAGCCAGTTTGTCTATCTCAAGCAAAACTCGTGACTACCAAGAAGATCAAAATACCGTACACACTAACGGTTCTTTAGCCCTATTCTGGCTATTTTGAGTTTAACCGCCTATATTCCCACCCTTTATCGCCACTCAGGTCTAGGTAATGCCCTTTGTTTGTAATACACTTAATTTAAGTATTAAAACGTTATAATTGAGAGCATCTATGAAAGGTAAAATTCACTCATTTGAGTCCTGTGGAACCGTCGATGGCCCCGGTATTCGTTTTATCGTATTCCTACAAGGTTGCTTAATGCGCTGTATGTATTGTCATAACCGAGATACATGGGATACGCACGGTGGTAAAGAGGTCTCTGTTGAGGAGTTGATTGAAGAAGCTAAGTCTTATCGTCACTTTATGAATGCCTCTGGTGGCGGTATTACATGTTCTGGTGGCGAATCTATGATGCAACCTGAATTTGTTCGTGATCTCTTCCGACGCGCTCACGAAGAAGGTATCCATACCTGTCTCGATACCAATGGCTACATTCGTAAACACACAGAGGTCATTGACGAAGTCTTAGAAGTCAGTGACTTAGTTATGCTTGATCTCAAACATATGAAAGATGAAATTCATCAAGATTTCATTGGTGTATCCAACAAGCGTACCTTAGATTTTGCTCGTTACCTGCATAAGATTGGTAAAAAAACTTGGATTCGCTATGTCATCGTACCGGGCTATACCGACGATGAAGAGGCGGCCCATATGCTCGGTGATTTCATTAAAGATATGGATAACATCGAAAAGGTAGAGCTATTGCCTTACCACCAACTTGGTGCGCATAAGTGGGAAGCGTTAGGTTTTGACTACCCATTAGAAGGCACTAAGCCACCAAGCAAAGAAACTATGGATAATATTGTCAGCATTCTCAGCCAGTACACTGACAACGTTAAATATTAATCTCCCTATTTCTGTTTATACGCTTATAAATAGAGAAGTTAGGACAAAAAACTAAAGGAAATGAATTTATGGAAATGACCAACGCACAGCGTTTGATCCTTTCGAACCAATATTACTTAATGTCAAAATTATCTCCAGAAAACCAAGATAAGTACGAGCGCCTACAAGTGATTGTTGAACGTGGTTACGGCTTACAGATGCGTGAACTGGACAAAGATTTTGGTGCTATTTCTGAAGACGGTTGTCGTGAAGTGATCGACATTATGGAGATGTACCACGCCATGCAAGAATCGTTCAATATTCTTAATGTTAGCGAGCAAGGAAATGTTGATAAGCGTCGTTTATCTTTCTTAGGCTTTGATATTGCTAGTGAAGCCAACATTGTAAATTATGTGCGCTTTTTAACGGACTCAGAAGGTTTGTACCCGCAGTTTGATAAGGGCGACCATCACTTTAATGCACAAATGCCAATGCTAGATAAATATCGCCGCATGCTGGCAACTTGGCGTAATTGTCCACGTCAATACCATTTATGTGCCACTGAAATCTCACAGATTTTTAACGCATAATACCGGTAATATTCAGGCCTAGAAAGAATACACTAGGCCTATATTCATACTCACTGAATCAGTATCATCAAGTAAAGGACTCTGCTCCAAATCCCCTTGTAAATTAGTGTAACGCACACCTGCAGTCGCCACCACATGTTGTGTCACTTTCACTAAACCTCGTAACCCCAAAAAGAACTGTCCGTCTCCATTAGGAGAAAAAGCATTTACACCATTGATACGGTCTGCTTCGTGTTGAGAAACGCCATACAAATGATTATTTAATTTCGCTGAGTTCCAAGAGTAGCCTAACGACGGCGTTAACATCCACCTCGGCCCGCGAAAAGGAATGCGGTACACACTCTCTGCATATATTCCGTTATGCACGCCTAAAATGTCTCCGGCAAAGGTCACTTCTATCTGTCCAATTGAGCGATTGTTATATTGATAACTCACCCCTGCCAATCCTGTACTGCGCCGTTTATCTACTTGGCGAATAATAGGATCATCAGAATCGGAGGGTTGCAGTGTTCGTGGATCATAGGCCAACCGGAACACCACATTATGCGCTGAACGTCGCTCCCATACGCGATACCCTGCCGTAAAGCCACGTAAATAGACATGTTCCCCTTCATAGCCAATGATGGGGATAACCACCTTGTTTGACGGTGTATCTTTATATACTGCCGGTGAATAGGACGCTCCTACCCCTAATGACCACGTTGCCCACACTGGAGTCGAAAACAACATCATCATGACCAATCCACTCATTCGATACACAAGCACATCCTTTTGCATTGATTGTTATAGAGTTGTTAATCAGTTATTTTCTTATCTTACACTCATTTCACTGTTTCGTTTAGCCCATCTTTATGAAAATGTTTTTATATTTCAAGCAAATCTAAATTTTCATGACTAGTCTTAATGTTGGGATAAGCGTAGTCATTGGCTTGGTTCTTATAGCATTTTAAAGGGGATTTTTGTTATGAGTATTTTTGAACATTTTCAGCACAGATATGAAGCGGCAAAAGAAGAACAACTCTCTATTCAAGAGTTTTTATCTTTATGTGGCGAAAACAAAATGGCCTATGCCAATTCGGCGGAACGACTTTTGCACGCCATTGGGGAGCCACAACTCATCGATACCGCTCAGGACCCACGCTTAAGTCGTATTTTTTCTAATCGCGTGATTGCTCGGTACGACACCTTTAAAGATTTTTACGGTATGGAAGATGCCATTGAACAAATTGTTTCTTACTTAAAACACGCAGCACAAGGACTAGAAGAGAAGAAGCAAATCTTATATCTATTAGGCCCTGTTGGTGGCGGTAAATCCTCTATTGCAGAAAAACTTAAAGCGTTAATGCAACAAGCTCCTATTTATGTGTTATCGGCCAATGGTGAGCGCAGTCCAGTCAATGACCACCCGTTTTGTCTGTTTGATCCCGCTGAAGATGCAGAAATTTTACGCAGTGAATATGGTATTGATAAACGCTATTTACGCTCCATCATGTCCCCATGGGCGGCCAAACGTTTACATGAATTTGGTGGCGACATTTCCAAGTTTACTGTCACCAAACTGCGCCCTTCGATTCTAGATCAAGTTGGGGTGGCCAAAACGGAACCTGGTGATGAAAACAATCAAGATATTTCATCGTTAGTGGGTAAGGTCGATATTCGAAAACTGGAACATTACTCCCAAGATGATCCCGATGCTTACAGTTACTCTGGTGCCTTATGTAAGGCGAACCAAGGCTTGATGGAATTTGTCGAAATGTTCAAAGCCCCTATCAAGGTTTTGCATCCATTATTAACCGCAACCCAAGAGGGGAACTTTAATGGTACGGAAGGGCTCTCTGCCCTGCCCTTTGACGGCACCATCTTAGCGCACTCCAATGAATCGGAATGGCAGACGTTTCGCAATAATAAGAATAATGAAGCCTTTCTAGATCGTGTCTATATAGTGAAAGTCCCCTATTGTTTACGCGTTTCTGAAGAGGTTAAAATTTACGAAAAATTATTAGAAAATAGTGAGTTAAATAACGCACCTTGTGCCCCTAGCACCCTAGATATGCTGGCTCAGTTTAGTATTTTATCTCGGCTGAAAGATCCAGAAAACTCCTCCGTATTTAGTAAGATGCGCGTTTATGATGGGGAAACCTTAAAAGACACGGACCCTAAAGCCAAAAGCCATCAAGAGTACAAAGATTTCGCAGGTATGGATGAGGGCATGTCAGGGCTTTCTACTCGATTTGCCTTTAAAATCCTCTCTCGCGTATTTAACTTTGACCAAACGGAAGTAGCAGCAAACCCAGTACACTTATTTTACGTTATCGAGCAACAGGTAGAACGAGAGCAGTTCCCACAAGAACAAGCAGAACGCTATTTGGAGTTTTTAAAAGGCTTCCTAGTTCTTCGCTACGTTGAATTTATTGGTAAAGAAGTGCAAACCGCCTATTTAGAGTCTTACTCTGAATACGGTCAAAATATCTTTGACCGCTACGTCACCTACGCCGATTTTTGGATTCAAGATCAAGAGTATCGCGATCCAGAAACCGGCCAGCTGTTTGATCGTGCTTCCCTCAATGGCGAGTTAGAGAAAATAGAAAAAACAGCAGGCATTAGTAACCCGAAAGATTTCCGTAACGAAATCGTTAATTTTGTACTACGTGCTCGGGCCAATAACGGTGGTAGCAACCCGTTATGGACCAGTTATGAGAAACTACGAACGGTTATTGAGAAAAAAATGTTCTCCAATACTGAAGAGTTGCTGCCTGTTATCTCCTTTAATGCCAAGACCTCTACCGAAGATCAAAAGAAACATGATGATTTTGTCGCCAGAATGATGGAAAAAGGCTACACAGAAAAACAAGTTCGCTTACTGTCTGAATGGTATCTACGAGTACGCAAATCTTCGTGATTACTTGCAATGCATCATGGATGTGAGAGGCAATAGCATACCCGGTAAATAACCGTATATTTACGGGCATGGTAAGACATAGAACACACTAGTGAGTAACAGCATCACTAGCAGTAATTGAGGTGGCAAATGGCTCAATTTATTGACCGCAGGCTAAATGGAAAAAATAAAAGTACTGTCAACAGACAACGCTTTATTCGCCGTCATAAACAAAAGATCAAGGAAGCGGTCTCTGATGCCGTGAATCGTCGTTCCATTACCGATACTCAGTCAGGAGAAGACATTACGCTGCCGAAAAGCGATATTAATGAACCCTCTTTTCATCAAGGTCAAGGTGGGGTGCGAGAAAGAGTGCATCCAGGTAACGACCAGTTTATTAAAGGGGATAAAATTGAGCGCCCGCCAAGTGGCAGTGGCGGTGGTAGCGGCGATGGTGAAGCCAGTCCTGATGGTGAGGGGCAAGATGAGTTTATCTTTCAAATCTCGAAAGATGAATATCTTGATATCTTATTTGAGGATCTCGCTCTACCTAACTTAGATAAGAAACAAGTAAACCGTATTACCGAATGGAAAACCCACCGTGCGGGGTATCAAACCGCAGGTATCCCTTCCAATATTTCCGTAGTTCGCTCACTGCAACAATCTCTAGCAAGACGTATTGCTCTCTCTTCAGGAAAAAAACGCCAACTCAAATCTCTAGAGCAAGAGCTCACCTCATTAAGAAATAGCGAACCTGCGCAACCTTTACTACAACGTAGCATCAAAGAGCAAATTGAAGAGTTACAAGGGAAAATCCGCCGTGTGCCATTCATTGACACCTTTGATTTGCGCTACAAGAACTATGAAAAACGACCTATTCCATCTAGCCAAGCCGTGATGTTTTGCTTGATGGATGTGTCCGGATCAATGGATCAAACCACTAAAGATATCGCTAAGCGCTTCTACGTTTTACTGTACCTATTTCTCAACCGTACCTATGAAAACGTGGATGTGGTCTTCATCCGTCACCATACCCAAGCAAAAGAAGTGGATGAGCATGAGTTTTTCTATTCCCAAGAAACTGGCGGCACTATTGTCTCTAGTGCATTAAAACTGATGCATGACATTGTCAAACAGCGCTATCCCACCAACCAATGGAATATCTATGCCGCGCAAGCATCCGATGGCGACAATTGGGCTGATGATTCTCCTCGATGTAAAAAACTACTCACAGAGAACCTACTGCCTTGCTGTCAGTACTATTCGTATATAGAAATCACCCGTCGCAGTCATCAAACTTTGTGGCATGAATATGAAAAACTGGGGTCTGGCTGTGACAATTTTGCCATGAAAAACATTCGCTCCGTGGAAGATATTTTCCCTGTATTTCGGGAATTGTTCCAAAAGGAAAGCGGTTAAGGGAAAATAAGTAAGGACACACTATGTCAGCAGATGTGAAATCTAAAGCATTACCCGATGGTCCTGATTGGACCTTCAACTTACTGGAAGAGTACCACCAGCAAATTAAGCGCGTCGCCAAACACTACAAACTCGACACCTACCCCAATCAAATTGAGGTGATTACCGCAGAGCAAATGATGGATGCCTACTCCAGTATTGGTATGCCCATCAATTATCATCACTGGTCGTTTGGTAAAAAGTTCATTCAAACAGAACAAAACTATAAGCACGGTCAAATGGGTCTTGCTTATGAGATTGTCATTAACTCCAACCCATGTATTGCCTATTTGATGGAAGAAAATACAGTCACCATGCAGGCACTGGTGATGGCACATGCCAGCTATGGCCATAACTCGTTTTTTAAAGGCAATTACCTGTTTAAAACCTGGACCGATGCCAGTTCCATCATCGATTACCTCATTTTTGCCCGTAATTATATTAGTGATTGTGAGGAGAAATACGGTGTTGATGACGTAGAAAACCTCCTTGATTCTTGCCATGCCTTGATGAATTATGGTGTCGACCGTTACAAAAGACCGGAAAAAATCTCCATTGCCGAAGAGACCGCTCGCCAGCAACAAAGAGAGCAATACCTGCAATCTCAGGTCAATGAGTTGTGGCGCACCGTTCCTAAGCATCATGACAGTGACTGCGCTGAGAAAACGCGGTTTCCATCAGAGCCTCAAGAGAATCTACTCTATTTTATTGAAAAACACGCCCCCTTATTGGAGCCATGGCAACGGGAAATCGTGCGGATTGTACGCAAAGTGAGTCAGTACTTTTACCCGCAAAAACAGACGCAAGTAATGAATGAAGGATGGGCCACTTTTTGGCACTACACCATTCTTAACCACCTGTATGATGAAGGGTTAGTGTCTGATAAGTTTATGTTGGAGTTTCTACACAGTCACACCAGTGTCATCGCGCAACCGGCCTATAACAGCCCTTACTTTAGTGGCATTAACCCGTATGCGTTAGGCTTTGCTATGTTTCAAGATATCCGACGTATCTGCGAGCACCCGACCGATGAAGACCGACAGTGGTTTCCTGATCTTGCCGGAAGCGATTGGTTAGAATCACTGCATTTTGCCATGCAAAACTTTAAAGATGAGAGTTTTATTAGCCAATATTTGTCCCCGAAACTCATTCGCGATTTTAAACTGTTCGCTATCCATGACGATGACAGAAAAAGCCATATTGAAATCGACGCCATACACGATGAAGTGGGTTACAAGGCAATCCGAGAAAAACTGGCCGCTCAATACAACTTAAGTAACCTTGAGCCCAATATACAAGTGTGGAATGTTGATGTGCGCGGGGATCGCTCCCTAACCTTGCAACACATACCGCACCAACGCATTCCTCTTGATAAAAGTTATGAGGACGTCATAAAACATCTGTATCGATTATGGGGCTTTGATGTGATTCTTGAGGAGTTAAAAGAGTCTGGGCATAGAGACGTACTCATCACTTGCCCTAAACGCAGTGATTTTGGAAAAAGCATTTAAATGCAATTGCCATGATACCCGTGACAATAAGTTCGCACTGCACACTAGATCGTTAAAAAAAAGAGAAGCCTATTTTATGGGCTTCTCTTTCATTAACTGACACAGTCAGCGATTACTGGTTCAACAATATCGCTCTCACCGCATCTAAATCTTGTTGAGTATCCACCCCAGGTGGCGGGGTTTCTTTTGCCAAAGCAACGTGAATTTTTTCACCGTACCAAAGCACACGTAGTTGCTCAAGACTTTCAATTTTCTCTAGCGTAGACGGCGCCCAACTGATGTATCGATTAATAAAACCCGCACGATACGCGTAGATACCTATGTGTCTCATCAAGGGTTGATTTAACGTTGACGTCGTCGTAGCAAACTGGTCTCTATCCCAAGGTATTGTTGCTCGGCTAAAATAGAGGGCATAGCCATTTTTATCTGCAACCACTTTAACCGCATTGGGATTAAAGGCTTCTTCTGCATCGCCAATAGCCACTCCTAAAGTGGCCATAGGTGCGGTAGATGCGGCTAAATTATCAGCGACTTGAGCAATCACAGTTGGCGGAATTAACGGTTCATCCCCTTGTACATTCACCACAATATGATCATCAGCAATGCCCATTTTATCAACCACTTCCGCTAAACGCTCAGTTCCTGACTCATGGTTTTCGGAGGTCATACACACTTGACCGCCAAAACCAATAACAACATCCGCTACCCGTTGATCATCTGTAGCAACAATCACTTGCTCAGCGCCGGCCTGAATGGCTTGTTGATACACATGCTCAATCATAGGTTTGCCACAGATATCCGCTAAAGGTTTACCTGGCAGTCGAGTGGACTGATAACGAGCAGGAATAATGACAGTAAAGGCCATATTAACGTCCCTCTTCCATAGAGATAGAGCGAGCTTCTGGCTCTAAAAGAACGGGGATCCCTTCTTTAATGGGATACGCTAAGCGGTCCAATTTACAGACTAGCTCTTTGTTCTTTTGGTCATAAGTGAGCTTTCCCTTACATACAGGGCAGGCAACGATCTCTAACAATCTATGATCCATATTCCTTCAATACCTCTTGAATTTTATTCATGATTTTCTGACTATTGTTATCACTTATCTGCGCGGACACGGGTAAATACCACCAATTGTCTTGCGCAAACTCACGGCATTTTACCGCATCTTTTTCTGTCATGATCAGTTGCTGACCTTCAGATAATAACGGAATAATATCTGACTTCAATAATGCTTTGTGATCAGCAAAACCTTTGCTATTTGTTACGTTAGCCTGCATGGATGATAACGTATCAAAAAATCTCGGTGGATGACCTATCCCAGCGATTGCCACCAATGCACCGAGCTCGTTTACCGCTTGTCTCTCACCGGTGACAAGGTTTACCGCATGGGACGGTTGCAATACCATTGCGATCTCATCTCCTTGCACCTCACCACCATTGGTAATAAGAAAATCCACATCATCTAAACGACTCAGCTTTTCTCTTAACGGCCCTAGCGGAATAAGATGTTGGTTACCAAAACGGCGCTTACCATCAATTACGCTAAATTCGATATCTCGTTGCAGTGCGTAATGTTGTAAACCATCGTCTGTGACCACAATATCGACATCGTGTTGCAGTAAGTGCTGTACGGCGTTAGCCCGAACAGGGTCAACCACTACAATGGCCCCTGTACGTTGAGCAATGAGTTTAGGTTCATCACCGCAATGCTGGGTGGGCGTTTCTTGGCCCACTAGCAACGGATAATGGGGAGCTTTAGCACCGTAACCACGAGACACGACTCCCACCTTAAGCCCTAACTCTTGCAAGCGCTCTACTAACCACACCACTACGGGCGTT
The DNA here is from genome assembly GCF_024347075.1 of Vibrio rarus. NCBI lineage: Bacteria > Pseudomonadati > Pseudomonadota > Gammaproteobacteria > Vibrionales > Vibrionaceae > Vibrio > Vibrio rarus. Next base: position 1,010,548 of record NZ_AP024900.1, on the reverse strand, counting down.
TTACCGTTACCGCCCGCCGTAATATTGCCCACCACCACTACCGGTACCGGCGCTTTATAGCTTGGTTTTTTGCCTTGTAGATAATCACTGCGTCGCCGTTGGCTTATGTAGCCAAACAACTGACTCAATGGCCACAACAGCGGCCAAAATAACCAACGCAGTGGGTTGGAGCTAAACCATAATAGGTGTATCACGAATTAATCACCAAACTGGATTTTATGAAGTTGTGCGTAAGCATCGCCTTTTTCCAGCAATTGTGAATGGGTACCACGCTCAATGATTTCACCGGCATCCACCACTAAAATCTCATCGGCATTTTCGATAGTTGATAATCGATGAGCAATAACTAACACGGTTTTGTCTTTTTGCAACTCGTCCAATGCCGACTGAATAGCACGTTCAGATTCGGTATCTAGAGCCGATGTGGCCTCATCTAAAATCAACACTGGCGCATCACGCAATAACGCTCGTGCAATGGCCACTCTCTGGCGTTGACCTCCAGATAAGCTTGCACCATTTTCGCCAATCATGGTATCTAAACCATCCGGTAAATGCTTAGTGAACTCTAGGGCATGGGCCAATTTTGCTGCATGTTCAATTTGCTCGCGAGTATATTCACCTTCCGCCGCGTAGGCGATGTTATTGGCAATAGTATCGTTAAACAAATGCACATTTTGCGACACTAAACCAAACTGCTGACGCAAATTGGCGAGTTTATAAGCATTAATATTTTCACCGTCGAGTCTTATTTCGCCCTCATCAACCTCATAGAAGCGGGTGAATAAGTTGGCAATGGTACTTTTCCCAGACCCCGAACGCCCAACAAGCGCCACGGTCTTCCCTTGTGGAATGGTAAAATCCACATGTTTTAAGGCAGGGGTATCTTTACCTTGATAAGTGAAAGTCACATCTTTTACTTCAACGACGCCTTTCGCGCGAGTGACGTCTTTTGTGCCAGCATCATTTTCTGTATTTAAATCCATCAAAGAGAACAATGTATGGGCTGCAGCCATACCTCTTTGGAAATCAGAGGTCACATTCGTTAATGACTTTAATGGACGCATCATGCCAAACATTGCAGAGAAGATAACGGTAAACGCACCAGGGGTGAGATCCGCTCGTACCTGAGGAAAACTGGCAAGATAAAGCACAGTGACTAAAGCAAAAGAGGCGATAAGCTGTACGATAGGGTTGGCTGCCGCTTGCGCAGTAACCATCTTCATCGTTTGCTGACGCATTTTATTGCTCACTTGATTAAAGCGTTCTTCTTCTACCTGTTGCCCACCATAGCTCAATACAACCTTGTGCCCTTTTAGCATTTGTTCTGCAGAAGAAGCCACTTTACCCATAGCGGTTTGCATATTCTTACTGATTTTACGAAAACGCTTAGAGACCTGACGAATAGCAAAAGCCACAACAGGAGCGACCACTAATAACACCAGTGACAGTTGCCAACTATTCCAAAACATTAACGCCAGTAGCCCTATAATACTCGCACCTTCGCGCACAAGACTAACTAGAGCTTTACTGGTGGCGGCCGCCACTTGTTCACTGTCGTAAGTAATTCTAGATAGCAAGCCACCAGTGGACTCTCTATCGAAAAAAGGCACCGGCATGTGCATGAAATGGTTAAAAATGGCCCGACGCATTAACATGACCACATTGCCAGAAACCCAGCTCAAACAATAGGTTGAAATAAACCCTGAGATACCTCGCACCACAATCATACCTAAGATAATAAAAGGTAAGATCTTTAAGAAATTAGATTCAATATCCCCAAATCCTTCATCAAGCAAAGGTTTTAAAAGGGAAATCATATAAGTATCTGCAGCAGCGTTGATAATCAAAGCGAACGCTGCGACGAAAAGCCCCAGTTTATAAAAACGAATGTATTTCCACAGTCGCTTAAAGGTTTTCCACGTAGATTCATCTTCTAGTTGTGACATAAGAATGGCTTTATTTTTTATTTAGTTACCTATTATTCTACTCTGTTACGCAAAATCTTCCTATACCAAGCATCAGTTTGTGGACTACGTAAAGTAACAATCTTTAATTCACTATCTAAAAAATAGACGCTAACTTGACCTTTTTCTCCTGTATCAAGCCATTTACTGCGCATGTGTTGATAACGATGAATGACCTTGTGGCTAGGAAGTGACCACCGCCCTTGCTTGGCTACAGAAGCAATTGCCCAATCCGCTGCTGTGTTCCTTACAAAAGGCATGGTTGATGACGTATTACTGCCATGGTGAGGCACGATAACCACATCCGACTGCAATGACATATGAGCTAACTGGTATTCCGCAACAGCGTCAATATCTCCGGTAAGCAACACCGAGTGCTGCCCATCGGAAATGCGAATCACACACGAGTGAGGATTATACGCGCGCCTCACTTGTTGCGGTGGCCACACCATTTGAAAACTGAGCCCTTGCCACCACCAAAATTGCCCTTGAATGCAAGGGCTGGTTTGCCCATCTCGCTGAGAGCTGAACACCTCTTTAGGTAAAAAACGTCTTAGCAGATACTCCATCCCTCCTTGGTGGTCGTTATCCCAATGGCTGATAAACAACGCGTCCAATTGAGTGCCTTTATTGCGAATAACGGGCTCCACCACCAACTCTGCCATGCCACTGTCTCCCCAATGAGCTCCAGTATCGTATAATACGGCGCGATTATTTGAGCGAATCAACACCGCCAAGCCGTGCCCCACATCCAAGACATCTAATCGCCATTGCGGGGAATATGCATAAAATTCCACAGCAACCAACACCATGACACTCATTGATGCGACGACTACCCTTAATTTTTTGCGCAAACACACTAAGCAAAACAACAGCACCATCAGCCCTATTTGTGTGCGTGTCGCTTGCCACCACAACAAAGTGTACCCTTGACTGAAAGCCACCACATCTTGCAACAGCACCAATCCCCTATCTGCCAAACCAAATAGCAGCATGGCCAGTGAGTGTGACACTTCATTGAGCATAATCCCTGCCAGTAACAGTGGCACAACATACAAAGACACTAGCGGGATCGCCATGGCATTAAACAACATAGATAACCATGCCACGCCACCAAGAAACCAAGCGCAAATTGGAGCCAGTCCTAAACTCAAAAACAGTTGTACCCTGAGCCAGGCGCGCCATTTTTGGTGTAAGGCACTTAGCAACGCGCTGCCCGTTCTTTGTGGCCGCGGTGGGGAATGAATAGGCAACGACTTTATCTCAGAGGATTGATGCCTAGCAGGTGCTGGCGGCCATTGTGTTAAGCTCTCTAAGGCAAGGATAATCACCACCACCGCCCCAACGCTAAGCCATAAACTGGAAGAGAGTGCTGACATGGGCGACATGCTTAACACAATCGCTAGCGTTAACCACAGCACCTGCCAGCGACTCCAACGTAGCCCTAGCAATAAAGCCGCAGAGCCAATTACACACATCACCAAAGCCCGCTGGGTGGGTAAACTAAACCCTGCAAGCCAAGCATAAAAGACCGCCATGGTAACGGCCGATAACAGTGGCAACCACATGCCACTAGGCACCGCAATACGGATCAGATGCCCAACCCACCAGCCCACGGCATACGCCAATCCTATATGTAAACCCGATATGGCAATTAAATGCGCCAGTCCCGTTCGCTTTAAATCCTGCCATTGCTCTTTGTCAATGAACGACCGCTCTCCAAAGAGCAGAGCCAATAACAGAGGTTGTGATTCAAGCTGTTGCGTTTGTTGATAAATCTGAGCAAACCAGCGACCTCTAAGGTTCGGCGACTCGATTTTCTTGATGACCTCCAGCACTTTCCCTTGTGCTATCACTCTCTGAGAAAAATAATGTTTTTCCGCATCAAATCCGGCTTCGTTCAGTAAACCTATGATAGGTTTTATCTTCGCCGACACCTGCCAAGTTTCTCCAAGCTGCATCTGATGCGCTAATTCGATGGGCACTTTCAACAATAATTGCCCTGATACAGGTGCATCGCATCCTTGCACCTCTAAGACTTCAACTACTGAATTTGAAAAATAAAGATTTGTTCTAAATGTGCTGTTTAGCTGAATATTTATGGTAATATTTCCAGCGCAATTGAATAACGTGTTGACGTCTCTTACAAAGATATGACTCTGTACTAGACTAACTGCTGATGCCAAACACAGACCTAAGGTCCAGTTTAACCCCTTACATCGGCAACAGAGCAACACCATGGCGAGTATAACAACCAGCCACTTCAATTCAGGAAGCGTGTGCCAATACATTGCTGCGACAATCGTCGCTGAGAATGAAATTAAATTCCAGTTACCGAGCAAGAGAGCTGTTTTCCCTTATGCCTAGAAAATTTATTCAACGCTTCATGCCAGACCATGAACTGATTAAACGTCAAAAAGCGCTTAAGATTTTCGGTAATTTACTCTACAACCCAAATCTATGGGTGTTAAACCGACGTTCAGCTTCTGGTGCATTTGCCGTTGGCTTATTTATGTGTTTTGTACCACTACCAAGCCAAATGATTATGGCAGCAGGGTTAGCCATTGCCTTTGGCGTTAATTTGCCTCTGTCTGTTGCTCTGGTATGGATAAGTAATCCCATTACCATGCCTATTATGTTTTATTTGGCCTATAAGTTAGGGGCTTGGGTAATGCAATTGCCCGCTCAATCGTTCCACTTTGAATTGTCATGGAACTACCTAGTATCACAAATGTCGACTATTGGTCCTCCATTTTTACTCGGTTGTGCTATTTGTGCCGTGGTCAGTTCCTTATTAGGTTATTTTGGTATTCGAGCTTTGTGGCGTTACTCTGTAGTACGCAGTTGGAAGAAAAGACAGCTTAAGCTGAACCCATTTACCAAGTAGCTCACTCTTATACAAACTTAGACATAAAAAAAGCGTTGCTCTATGAGCAACGCTTTTTTAATTCTTTAATCATACCATCACACTAAGTATGTGATCAGACATAACGCAGTTACCGAGTATTTTAACAAGCTAGAATGACCCGTTATTTAGTACGATGGTATCACACCAACCGCCGTCAATTACTTCGCACTGAGTACGCTGGCAGGGTTTAGTTTACTCGCTTTACGTGCCGGGAACCAAGTGGCTAATAAACTCAGTACTATCGCAGTAGCGGAAACTAAAATCACATCCATAGGGTTTACTTGTGAGGGTAAAAAGTTCACAAAGTAAATATCACCAGACAAGAATTGATGTCCCACTAGATGTTCAACCACTTTAACAATAGAGGTTAAATTTAAAGCCACTAATAAGCCCAATACACTGCCGGCAACAGCCCCCAACACACCCGATAAAATACCTTGCCACATAAAAATCGCTTTGATGAGCGAGTCCGAGGCTCCCATGGTACGTAAAATGGCCACCTCAGCGGCGCGATCTTTCACCGCCATCATTAGCGTCGATACAATATTAAAACAGGCCACGCCTATCACCAGCACCATCACCAAGTACATAATGGTACGGACCATTTGGATATCTCTATAGATGTAGCCAAACTGCTGCTTCCAACTGTTGATATATACGTACACAGGTAAATGGGCGCCAATAATGCGCATAGACTCTTGCGCGTTAAAGACATCTTTGGTTTTCACGGAAATACCACTCACAGTATCCCCAAGGGATAAATAAGCCTGCGCGTCTTGCAAAGGTATCAACGCTAAAGAGTGATCTAACTGTCCTCCAAGAGAGAAAATACCGCTCACCTGTAGGCGCACTCGTTTAGGGGCTTGAGTGCGGCCATTTTTTGACGCAACGGGGATCATAAGTGAAATACCATCGCCCACATTCACCGCTAACTTCTCAGCAATACCTCGCCCTAAAATGACCTGTTTAGAGCCGGCGGTAAAATGTTGCCACGCCTCCCCTTCAACAAATTTAGACAGACTAGAAATATGGCTTTCTAGTTCGGGGGACACTCCTCTCACTTGCAGCGCTTTTAAATGATGCCCTTTCTCAGCAAGGGCTGTGAATTTTACGAACGGCGCGGCGGCCAACGCTTGAGGTTGCAGCTCTATTTTTTCTACCAGTTGTGGCCAATCTTGTAATGGCTTGTTTACGGCAGAAAACTCACCATGAGGCACAACGGATAACACACGGTTTTGCAACTCTCTTTCAAAGCCATTCATCGCCGAAAGGCCAATAATAATCACCGCCACACCGACCATAATACCCAGAGTTGAGGATAAAGAGATAAATGACACCATTTTATTGCGCTGTTTAGCTCGGCTAAATCGGCTACCAATAAATAGAGATAAAGTGCTCATCACTGCGTAACCTCTTCCTGTGACGGTACTAATAATCCATCTTGCATGTGCATTTTTCTGTCCATCTTACTGGCCAACTCTGTATCGTGAGTCACCACCAAAAATGCCGTACCGGATTTCTGATTTAGCTCGCGCATCAAGTCATAAATGCCCAGTGCCGTGGTGTAATCCAGATTCCCCGTTGGCTCATCCGCCAGTACTAGAGAAGGTTCATTCACCAGCGCTCTGGCAATGGCGACCCTTTGCCTTTCGCCTCCCGATAATTCAGACGGACGATGATCTAAACGATGCTCTAACCCCACACGAACCAATAATTCTTTGGCCGCTTGCTTGGCTTCGGCACTTTTTTTACCCCCAATAAGCAAAGGCATCGCCACATTCTCTAATGCGGAAAAATCGGCTAATAGGTGATGAAACTGATACACAAATCCTAAATGCTGATTGCGTAACTTGGCCTGTTGATTGCTACTCAATGCCCCAAGATCTTGATCGTTGAAACGCACCTGCCCAGAAGTTGCATCATCTAATGCACCTAAAATATGCAATAAAGTACTCTTTCCTGAGCCGGAACTGCCCACAATAGACACCAGTTCCCCATGACCTATGGTAAAGCTGACGCCACGCAGCACCTGCGTATCGACACTGCCTTCCATGTAGGTTTTATTTAGATCAGTACACTCTAGTAAATTACTCATATCTTAACGCCTCGGCGGGTTTCACCGATGCAGCTCGGTAGGATGGATAAAGGGTTGCAACCACACTCAAGGTGACAGCAAGGCCCACAACTAAGAGCACTTGGCTGTAATCAATTAAGATAGGTAACTGACCACCGTATGCGTATAAAGACGCACCCAGTGCTTGTAATATTGCATTTAATTGGTTGGAGATGAGAATACCAAGCACACCACCAAGGACAGCGCCAACCACACCACTGCTGGCACCTTGTACCACAAACAGCGCCATAACCTGTTGTTTACTCATGCCTTGGGTTTTTAATATGGCCACCTCAGCTTGTTTCTCCATCACCACCATAATCAGTGCGGAAATAATATTGAAAGCAGCCACACCCACAATCAGCCCTAACATCAGACCCATCATGTTTTTCTCCATTTTAACCGCTTGGAATAACTCACCCCGTTGAGCACGCCAATCTTGCCAACGCCAATTATCGGGTAATGAGAGTGACGATAATTCAGACACAGCAAAAGGGTCGTCTAAATACAATCGCCAGCCGGTGATTTGTTGCGCGTTCATTTTTAACAAGCGCCCGGCATCCGCAATATGAGTGACCATTAGCTGAGCATCCACATCTGAACCAGTATTAAATATCCCTGACACCGTAAAATTGCGTTGACTTGGAATACGCCCTAAAGGGGTAAATTGACTGGCACTGGTCACCATTAAACGTACCTTGTCACCCTGATGAACTTTGAGTTGTCGAGCCAAGGTATGACCAATTAATATGTGATACTTTCCTGCTTGCAGTGAATCCACACGTCCAGATAGCATAAACTGCCGTAAAGGTTCATCCGGTCGTCCTTCAATACCAATTAATTGCCCCGCGGCTAAATGAGCAGGGCTTTGCAGTACCGCCTCACTCGAAACAATCGGCACCGTTTCCACAACATGTGGTAAGGAAGTAATAAAATCAGGTGCGTGTTCGGTACGCACCGTTTTGCCAGAGGCATCCGCAACAATGGCTTGAGGAAGAACCCCAAGGATCCGTCCTTTTAGCTGACTTTCAAAGCCATTCATTACCGACAACACCGTAATTAAGGACAATACGCCTATGGTAATTCCCGCCGTCGACATATAAGAGACGAATCGACTAAATCGATCCCCAGAACGACCTCTGAGGTAACGCAAGCCAATATAAAGTGAAACAGGTCGAAACATAACCAACCAAAAAATAGTAACAGTGCCATTAATGTAACCACTAATCGTTATTTCGAGTAGTGTTTGCCACTGTTTTTGTAGAGATTAATTCATAAAACGTCAATAATTGAGCAATCGCACCACCAATCAGCCTATTTTGATGCGTTATTGATAGATAAACCGAACTGGGTTGACGATAATCAGATACATTATACGCAGAACACTTATGTTGGAATCTCACACTCATATGGATAACCAGTCACTTTTTGCTTTACCTATCGCAACCAAAGCTGGAGATAAAAAACAGCTTGGTAATCTACAAGGTGCCTCTTTGGCCATGGCGATAGCACAATTAACCAAGCAGCATCAGCACCCAACGTTAGTCATTGTGAGTGACCCACAAACCGCTTTGAAACTGCAAGTGGAAATTGAGCAATTTAGCTCGGTGAATGTGGCGCTGTTTCCTGACTGGGAAACACTGCCCTACGACAATTTTTCTCCTCACCAAGATATTATTTCCGATCGTATCGCCACGCTTTATCAATTGCCGACCTTAGAACAAGGTATCACCATTGTTCCTATTAGCACGCTATTGCAACGTCAATCCCCTAGAGAATTTTTACTGCAACATACGTTGATGGTGAAAGCGGGTGATCGATTCTCTTTGAAAAAATTACGACTGCAATTAGACAATTCAGGCTATCGCAATGTTGACCAAGTATTTGGTCCCGGAGAATACGCCAGTCGTGGCTCGATATTGGACTTATTTCCAATGGGCAGCAGTGATCCCTATCGCATTGACTTTTTTGATGATGAAATCGATAGCATCCGTACCTTCGACCCTGAAAACCAACGCTCTATTGCCGATATTAATGAAATTCGTCTGTTACCTGCCCATGAGTTTCCATCCAATGCAGAAGCTATTGAAGATTTCCGCATTCGTTGGAGACAGAAATTTGATGCACGCCGTGAGCCCGAATCCGTTTATATGCAGGTATCAAAAGGCACTTGGCCATCGGGCATAGAATATTGGCAACCACTGTTTTTTGACCATACAGAAACTCTGTTTGACTATCTGCCCCCACAGACGCTATTACTCTCTGTTGGGGATATTGAACCAGCAGTTGATACCTTCCTTGCTGATGTGGACTATCGCTACCAGCAACGAAAAGTGGACCCATTACGTCCACTATTAGAGCCTGCCGAATTGTGGATGAAAAAAGACCAACTGTTTGCCTCCATTAAACAGTGGCCACAAGTAAAATTAAGCCAAACAACCACCGCTGACAAAGCCGGACGCGCCAATCTCGACATTGACGCTCTGCCGCCATTAGCGGCCAGTCCTCAAACTAAAGAGCCGATGTCGGCATTAAGAAAGTTCAGCGAGAGCTACAACGGAAAAATTATTTTTTCAGTCGAATCTCAAGGGCGCAGAGAAGCGCTGTTAGAGTTGCTCGCTCCGGTGAAGATTTTACCTAAAGAAGTGTCCGGAATTGACGCAGCATTAGCCAGTAATGACCCCTTTTCACTGATTCTTGGCTCATCTGAGCACGGTTTTATTCATGCCAATCCCGACTTTGCACTTATTTGCGAAAGTGACTTGCTTGGCGATCGCGTCATGCAAACGCGCAAAAAAGACAAACGTGCGGTTAATAGCGATACGGTTATACGCCATCTAGCGGAGCTCAAACCGGGCCAACCTGTAGTGCATCTCGACCACGGCATTGGTCGTTACCTTGGTTTACAAACGTTAGACGCCGGTGGCATCACAACAGAATACGTGACTCTTCAATATCTTAACGATGCAAAGCTGTATGTGCCTGTCTCCTCACTCAATTTAATCAGCCGCTATTCTGGGGGCGCTGAAGAAAGTGCCCCATTGCATAAATTAGGCAGTGACTCTTGGAGTAAAGCGCGCCGTAAAGCAGCGGAAAAAGTCCGTGATGTCGCGGCAGAGCTGCTGGATGTCTACGCCAAGCGAGAGCTCAAACCTGGCTATAAATTCAAATTGGATCGCGAGCAGTATGCGCACTTTAAAGCGGGCTTCCCCTTTGAAGAAACCGATGATCAAAAACAGGCCATCAATGCGGTACTATCTGATATGTGCCAAGGCAAGGCAATGGATCGCTTGGTGTGTGGTGACGTAGGTTTTGGTAAAACAGAAGTGGCCATGCGCGCCACGTTTGTGTGTACCGACAACGCCAAACAAGTGGCAGTTTTGGTGCCAACGACCCTACTTGCCCAGCAACATTTTGAAAACTTCAGAGATCGATTTGCCAACCTTCCTGTGCGCGTAGAAGTGTTGTCTCGATTCAAAAGTGCCAAAGAGCAAAAGCAGATCTTAGCGGATCTCGCCGAAGGTAAAGTAGATATTATTGTCGGTACCCATAAACTGCTGCAAGACGACATTAAATTTGCCGATCTTGGCTTACTTGTTGTCGATGAAGAGCACCGCTTTGGGGTTCGTCAAAAAGAGAAAATGAAATCCATGCGTGCCGATGTGGATATTCTCACCTTAACCGCCACACCTATCCCTCGTACCTTAAATATGGCCATGAGTGGTATGCGTGACTTATCGATCATTGCGACACCTCCTGCCCGTCGTCTGGCCATTAAAACCTTTGTTCGTCAAAGTGATGATGCGGTCATCCGCGAAGCGATATTGCGTGAAATCATGCGTGGTGGTCAGGTTTACTTCTTGCATAATCAAGTGGATACCATACACAAGGTGGCAGAAGATCTTAGCAAGCTGATCCCTGAAGCTCGGGTGACCATAGCACACGGACAAATGCGTGAACGGGAATTAGAATCGGTGATGAATGACTTCTACCATCAGCGTTTCAATTTATTAGTGTGTACCACTATCATTGAAACGGGTATCGATGTCCCTACTGCAAACACCATCATCATGAACCGTGCTGACAACCTAGGTTTAGCTCAGTTACACCAATTGCGTGGTCGTGTGGGCCGCTCTCACCATCAAGCTTACGCCTATTTGCTCACGCCTCACCCTAAAGCCATCAGTAAAGATGCGGCTAAGCGCCTTGATGCGATTGCCTCATTAGAAGATCTGGGCGCCGGCTTTACTCTGGCCACCCACGATTTAGAAATACGTGGCGCTGGGGAATTGCTCGGGGATGATCAAAGTGGTCAAATTCATTCCATAGGTTTCACCCTTTATATGGAAATGCTAGAGCAAGCAGTACAAGCACTTAAAGAAGGAAAAGAAGCCTCTTTAGATGACTTACTGCGCGAGCAAACTGAGGTTGAGCTGCGCTTACCTGCCTTAATTCCCGATGATTACATCCCAGATATTAACACCCGCTTATCTCTGTATAAGCGCATTGCTAGTGTCGCCAATGACCGCCAACTAATTGAGATGAAAGTAGAGCTTATTGACCGTTTTGGCCCACTGCCTGACGCCACCAAAAATCTATTGCAAATCTCCGAGATTAAGTTGCAAGCGGCGGAAATTAAAGTGGATAAAATAGAAGCACACGACAAAGGGGGCTATATTGAGTTTTATCCTGATGCGGACATTAACCCTATGTATTTGGTTAAACTGTTGCAGTCTCAGTCGGATAAATTTGCCATGGAAGGGCCCACGAAAATAAAATTCAAACAAAGCTTAGTTGACCGTCGAGACCGAGTGGCATATGTAAAACAATTAGTTGAGCAGTTCGCACAAAATCGACTGGCATAAACCGCGCGGTCAGTGAGCAGGGAATGATCTCTGCTATACTGCGTAAATCTGAGAACATATTACTCTTTCAAGATGCATTTACTCATAGTAACCTTGGCATCTAACAGTGTTAACCTCAAAGTATTCGTAAAGATAACGGCCTTTGATAAGCCATGGAGCCAAAATGAAAAAATTTATTCCTCTATTGATGATGCTGCTGCTGATTCCTACATTCGCACAAGCTCAAAAGAGAGAATTTGACATTGAAGTCCTAATTTTCAAGCGTTCAATTGATCCAGAAAAAACGGCTGAGTCTTGGCCTAATGAGTTGCAAAAAATTGATTTTTCCAGCTCGCAGCCTTTCAGCAATGCTCATTATCGTCATAAAAAAGGCGCGCAAATGCTCTCTTATGACCATTATAAACTGCTTAAAGAGCGTGACGTTCTCAAACGACACGCCGGCTTTGAAGTGCTGTTTCATAAGGCGTGGCGTCAAGTGGATCATAGTAAAGCCTATTCCCCTAAGTTCCACATTCAAGCAGGCAAAGACTTTTCAAAAACCTTTAATGCCGATGGTTCAAAGATCAGTGCAGACCACCCTGCCTCTAGCAAACATGCTCCTGTGTATGAGTTAGACGGTACTATTCAGGTTTACGTGCAGCACTATCTATTTGCAGAAACTCAGCTCAATTTACATGAGCCTAGCGTTCGCAGTATTACCTTTACCGAAAAGAGTCCTGATGAACTGAAACAAAGTGAAAACTTTGCCGTATTAGCGGATACGGAATCTGACAATGTCCAAGCAGGCAATCTACAGCAAGTATCACCGAAAAAAGTAGAAGAAACCTTTTTGAAAAGTTACCGCATGGATCAAAAGCGCCGTATGCGCAGTGGTGAAACGCACTACTTAGATAACCCATTAATGGGCATGATCATTCAAGTTCGAAAAGTCACCCATTAGACACCCATTAGACACCTAGATATTAGGTTCTTATATTAAAAAGGGGGAGATGGCATAGCCATCTCCCCCTTTTTAATAAGTCGTTGTTCTACATTCAAAACGGCAATGCCATTATCAAGTGTTTTAACAAACCTAGAATGATCCGTTAATTAGTGTAGCTTCAAGTTAGGACGCAATGCGCGGTTAATACGACCTACCAGCATCATCAAACCCGTTTTAATCACCCCATGTAGAGCCATTTGATGCATTCGATATAGCGAAATGTACACCACACGAGCAATACGCCCTTCGACCATCATAGAGCCTTTTGTTAGGTTGCCCATTAAGCTACCTACCGTTGAGAAGCGACTCAGTGATACTAAAGAGCCGTGGTCTTTGTATTCATAAGCAGTTAACGGTTTATTGTTCATCATGGCTAAAATATTGCGGTACGCATGACTGGACATTTGGTGTGCCGCTTGAGCGCGAGGTGGCACAAATTTACCGTCTTTTTGCGTGCACTGGGCTAAATCACCAATAACAAAGATGCTCTCATCACGGGTGGTTTGCAAAGTGTCCTGAACAACCAGTTGGTTAATACGGTTGGTCTCAAGACCGGCAATATCTTTAATAAAGTCAGGGGCTTTAATGCCTGCGGCCCAGACCATTATTTGCGCAGGGATCTTCTCACCATCTTTGGTGGTTAGGCCACTTTCATCCGCTAAGGTAACCATAGTCGCCGTGCGTACATTAACCCCTAATTTGGTCAGCTCTTGATGCGCCGCTTGTGAAATACGCGGTGGTAATGCAGGTAAAATACGCTCTCCAGCTTCTACTAAGCTCACGTTCAACTTACTAGAATCTAGATCGCCAAACCCATAGTTGCGTAGTTCTTTAACCGCATTATGAAGCTCAGCAGATAACTCAACACCAGTCGCCCCCGCCCCTACGATGGCAATATCTACCTGACCTTTAATCGGTTGTGCATGCAGTTTTAAAAATTGATTGTTCATTTCTTCGCGGAAACGATGCGCTTGTTCTGGGCTATCAAGGAAAATACAATTTTCACGTACCCCAGGGGTATTAAAGTCATTGGATGTAGAGCCGATGGCCATAACTAGGTAGTCGTACTCTAACTCTCGTGTTGGGATCAGCAGTTCGCCATGAGCATCTTTATGCTCATCTAAAATGATCACTTTACGTTCACGATCAATATCTTTTAGACTGCCCATTTGAAAATCAAAGCCATGGTTTTTCGCATGTGCGCGATAACTCAGCGCGTCCACACCAGCATCTAAAGAGCCAGTGGCCACTTCATGTAGCAGCGGTTTCCAAAGGTGACTCGTCTTGCGATCCACCAAAGTCACACTGGTATTCTTATTACGTCTGAACTTACGTCCCATCTTGGTTGCTAGTTCTAATCCACCAGCGCCGCCGCCTACGATAATGATACGTGCCATTTCAACACTCCTTGATACAAATAATAAATTTTGCTACAAACCCGCAAAGGCGAGTTTAAAAAAATAGGCTGAGTGAGGGATATAAACGACACTCTATGTTCACATTTTGCTTGAGGTGCTTGATGACACCTTTCATTTTTTATTGATCTAAATCAATTTATTTAATGGCATTATATCCAAATTGTCTTACTGAGCAACTAACAATGACAAAATAACCCTATTTATCATGTTGATATTGATTGCATGAATAAATATCAAACAAAAAGAAACCCCGAATGAATAGGAATCATCCGGGGTTTCTTTTTTGCTTAAAAGCGTCAACATTTACCACAAAGGCATGTTATTCATTTTTGAACGCTTTTATTGTTTGTAAGTGTTGCGAGATTTTTTTGAACTTATGCGATTCATGTTCATCCCAAATAATAGGGTAATAATCCTCAAGCACATCGCTGGTGACACTGTTGTCGTGAATGTCATCATGCTTAGATAAGATCACCATACAGCGGTCTTTATTTTTAATTCGATACTGTTCCACACACTTGGTGGCGATGTCTTCATACTCTTCAGGGCGATCGATCCGTCCTTGCATAGTGCGCTCTGGGTGCAAATTAGGGTTCAGCATTACCTGCTTAATGCCGCACAAAAATCCAATGCGCTCTGACCAGAATCCCCCTAGGCCTACCCCACAAATAATGGGATTGGGATCGTCTGAGGACTCCATCGCTTTATGCACTTCTTTTAAAAGGTGCGCCATATCATGCTTGGGATGCAAAGTGCTGTAGTTAATAAAACGGACATCATCATCAATGAATTGCAGTTGCATCACTTTCTCGTGGTTACCAGGACTTGTTGAATCAAAGCCGTGAAGATAGATAATCATGGAGCCTTCCTTGTCAATACTGGCAATCAGTGGTCAGGGTATTACCACCGTTATAATCATTATTACTCATTTAAATTTAACACGTATTTTATTAATTAGGCGCTGTACTATGACAATTGTTGCACGCATTTTTTGAGCCACTTCAAGTAATGAATAAAATATTGAGTATGATAGCCATCACATTAAGATCAAAAGCACAAATCGAACAAACAAAAAAGGCCAGTCACAATGACTGGCCTCGATACGCTAAGACTTAATTTACAGTCCTAATAAGCTTTTTGATTGTTGCTTACGAATTTCAGTTTCATCAGCCCACTCGATTAAACCGGTTTTCAGATCCATTAAACGCATGGTCATTTTGTAGTAAACGTCTTTATCACTGCCCGCTTCTTTCACTATGCTTGAAAGGTTGCCGTACAGCATGTACTGAGCGCCGACCATTTTACCAAACTGAATAGCACTGCTTTGATCGACCAATTGATCATTATTTTGGAATTGAAGCTGTTTACGTACAGACTCAACACGATCCATATCCACAAAACGGAACTTGCCAGAGTTGAGCATTTTCGTGCTCACAGAATCGGTAATAGACTCCGTATCAATATGTTCACTGGTTTTGTTTTTAATGCGCTCTACAAATACGATTGGACGCTGATCTTTGGTGATGGCCGCTACTGAGCCTGAAGTCAGCATGCTATCGACCATTTCTGCTGCAATCTTTTGTAGATCAGTGGAGCCAAAATCTACTGTGGTGGTTTCGACGGCTTGAGCATCACCGTAGTTCACTTTGTTAGAACAGCCACCAAGAATGACAGCTAAGCCTAGCAACGCAATTACACTTTTTTTCATCATATTTCCTTAGTTGTCCGATTCTCGGATTTGAACTCTAAATTGAGTGCCTTCTGGATTTATCGACACCTCTGAGAACGTTCTACTCTCAAAGCCGCGAATGATATCTTGTCGCCACGCTGAAGGTTTGCTATTGACTTCTAGCCCACTATCATCGTACCAATAGAATCGATATTGAATACGTAAATCCGCTTTATACTTGCTACTTACCGTAACTATGCCTCTGTTTCGGCCATTTTTCTCTACCGTTGCAATATCATCAACGATTAAGCGGCTTCCCAGAACATTATCACCAAAAAGGACTTTTTGGCTCTTTCCATCCACTCTTAGCCCTGCGGTGTTTTGAGCACACCCTGCTAAAAGCAACAGTGTAATAAACAGTAGCGCCAGTTTTTTCATTATTGAATCGCTCCCAATTGCTTATGCCATATTGTGACGTTATTACCTTGCCTAGATAGCCATACTAACGTTGTTTGGCCATCTTTTATGTCAAAGTTATACCTTTTACCTTCAACAAACACTTCATGAGACCCAGGTTTTAGTGTAGCACTTGAACTGTACACCTCTGCAGGAAGTGACTGCCAACTGCGTGTATCTGGTTGCTCGGTCAATGTATTGAAGACGTTAAACACTAGGTTTGTGACATCATCGCCATTGGCCGCTTGTCTGCGCAAATTGTCTTTTGTTACGACACGTAACACTTGGCGTAACAACATATTTGGCATCGCCTCTGACAGATGATTGCTGGCCATTAAGTTCACATCCACCAACTCATCACCATCAATGCCTTTACCGTCTAATTGCAATGCAGGAAAACGTTGCGGTGCATTATCGTCATAGTAAGGTAGCGCTACCGAATAGAGACCCATACCGCCCCCGCCGTCCACTGGGATCGTCAGTCGCCAATTATCCATCGCTTTCACTACGCCACGTTCATCGAGAATGATAACCCGTCCTGCCCCCTTAGGTATCGGCTGATAAGCACCGTATTGTTTGCTCAATAGCTTAAGATCTTGACGCATACCAAGACGAGTGGCGAGACGCAAAGTGCCTTCGATGACCTGTTTATTATCAGGGGCGACCGCTAGGGCCCGTTTATAATCCACATAAGCACTATTTACGTCCCCTTGTGTTTCATACAATAAGGCTGACAAATAGAAAAGATAGCCATTTTGCACCGCTTTCAGCTTATTACCCGCATCAGGATAGCGTGATAAGACACTGCCTAAATTAGGGCTGAGGCCACTTTTTTGCATATCAGATTGGGCTGACTGCAGCTCGGCTTCCCGTTGCCTCTTGGCTTTTTCTTGCACTTGATTGGCGCGGCGCATTTCCACCAACGCCCCTTCAAGGCTATTGCTATGAATATAATTGAGGCCCAGGTACAAGTGCAAAAAGCCCAGCTCATAATCTGCCGGGTGATAATTGGTTAAATTATCATTGACCGCTAACGCTCCAACACTGGTTGCCGTATCACTCACCGACACCACTGCTTGATCTTGCCAATCGCGAACCGCTTTATCACTCAATTCAAAAGAGGCTTTACTGGCAGGATAAGAAGAGGCCAATAAATGCACGCGGCCTTTTTCTAAATTATCGAGAATATCACCGGCTTGATAGTCCGGCAGTTTTTCTTCCGCACGGCTATAATCGCCCGATTGCACCGCTTGATACACGGATTCATTTTGCGCTGTATAGTGGCTGAACATGTTGCCAGCGGTCAACGATGAGCAAGCGGTCATCACCACACAGCCCAGCGCAATGACACATAAGCGGACGCTTGTATTGGTTGTTAATCTCATTATTCGACCAGCATAGGTCCAAGCGGTTTGCCACCCACTAAGTGCATGTGAATATGGTAAACCTCTTGCCCACCAAAAGAGTTACAGTTAACGATTAGACGATAACCATCCTCTGCGATACCTTCTTCTTTAGCCAGTTTCCCCGCGACAGTAAACATACGACCTAAAGCACGCTCATCCTCTTCGGTAGCGTCATTTACCGTGGCAATGACATGATTAGGTACGATTAAGATATGCGAAGGCGCACGCGGGTTAATGTCGCGAAAGGCCGTCACTAAATCATCTTGATAGATAAGATCGGTTTTGATTTCTTGGCGTATGATTTTGCTAAAAATAGTTTCTTCTGTCATGGGAGTCTCTGGCCTGTTCCATTGATATATCAAGATTGCATCATGACCTAGCTAAATGCAATCTTCCTCCATATTAAAAAATAAAGAAGGCATATCTAAAAATGAAAACTAATATTTGTGTAAGTAATTGTGGTTGATAGACATCCACTCTGTCTATAGAACTAATATATCATGTACATTCGTCTCAACGAATCCCACATGCGAACATAAAAGGACCCTTTA
Source organism: Vibrio rarus (assembly GCF_024347075.1). NCBI lineage: Bacteria > Pseudomonadati > Pseudomonadota > Gammaproteobacteria > Vibrionales > Vibrionaceae > Vibrio > Vibrio rarus. The sequence continues at coordinate 992,216 of NZ_AP024900.1, read as the reverse complement.
TGCCAATTCAACTTGGTATTATCGATAAAGACCCCATCCGCTTGGTGACACCTTTACTCGATGATCGAGCCTCCTGTCGTCATACGATATTTATAGGAGACTCAACACAAAAGCCTATGTTTGACAAACTCAGCATAGTGCTGGATATGCGCGGGATAAAAAGTGAGTTTTTTGAAATTCCCAATGTATCTAACACCGCCATTATCAAACAAAAAATTCTCCAACTAGCCGAACGACTCAAAAGCTCAGGAGAAGAAGTAAAACTCAATGCAAGTTGTGGACTACGCCACCGTTTACTCTCCGTCTATGAAGTGGTTCGCAGCTATAAATGGCCCATTTTCGTTGTTGAACCTAATAGCGACAGTTTAAGTTGGTTATACCCTGATGGCTTGCAAGATGCTCAAGTACAAGATCGTATTACCATTGCCGATTATTTGACTATTTTTGGAGCTCAAGCCCAATTTCCCGATCCTAACGATGCTATCGCCATTGATAGTTCTCTGCTCAAGATCTGTGAAAAATGGGCAGGACATGCCTTAGAACTCGGACCGGGACTGGCCACTCTTAACTTTCTTGCCACTACATGTCGCAAAGAGCAAAAATTGGATGTGGGCTTATCAGAGAAACAGCAAGGCTATCGCGAGTTAAATATCTTGCTTCAAGATTTAGTGGACGCCGAGTTAGCCACCTACCTCGACGGCATATTAACCTTCCGCTCTGAGCAAGCAAGACGCTTTTCTAATGGCGAATGGCTAGAGTCTTATGTGCATACCCAAGTAAAATCGGTGCAAGAAGAGCTATTAACCATCCAAGACTGCTCTTTAAATGTTCAAGTCACCCGTAAAATCGGTGATAAAGAAGTGCGTAACGAACTGGACGTGGCTACCGTTGTCAATAATAAACTGTATATTATTGAGTGTAAGACGAAAGGCATGCGTGATGACGGAGACGACACTCTCTACAAACTCGAGTCTCTGCGTGATTTGCTCGGTGGATTGCAAGCTCGAGCCATGTTGGTGAGCTTTAGACCTTTGCGATATAACGATATCACTCGAGCGATGGACTTAGGCCTTGGTTTGATCGGCCCTGAAGAGCTCAAAGATCTAAGAACGCATCTGATGAAGTGGCTAAAAGATGCCGGTGGTTGCGCGCAAGTTTAATGAGCGATAACTCACTGTAAACAATGCTCAAAGCCTGATTATGATAATACCAATCGTACTAAATAACTGATCATTCTAGCTTGTTAAAATACTCGATAACTGCGTTAGAATTTTTGATTGTAGAATAACGACTTATCGAAAAATTCTGCCTTGTTTTCGAGCATTTTTCCTGCGCTATTTCTGAACACTTACTTAGTGTGATTGGTATAAAAAGTCCTGATGTAGCGCTGCAACATCAGGACTTTTTTTCTGTGATACCTATCATTAATGACTCTAATTAGCCAAATCGGCTAAGTGCATCAATAACAGACTCGCCATTAGGCGTCCGCCAAGACTTTTTTAGCTGCTTGCACCACAGTACGAATCGATAGCGCTTCAATGGCTTTCATTTGTGACTGATCGGGAATTTCTTGTTGGGTACGGTTAATAATCACCCCAGCCACACAACCGGCCCGCAATCCTGAACTGGCACACATGGTCAGTAAAGTCGCCGATTCCATTTCAAAATTCAACACTCCCATCTCTTGCCACTCTTGCATTGAACCTTGGAAACGTTTCACCACTCGGCCGCTAAAGGTATCGTAGCGCTCTTGTCCGGGATAGAAGGTATCGCTAGATGCCGTCACGCCCATATGCACTGTGGCTTGTTCGCTCACTGCCGCTTCTTTCATTGCCAAGGCAATCGTAAAATCGGACACTGCAGGAAACTCCATTGGCGCAAAGTGCAAACTGGCGCCATCTAATCGCACCGAAGCCGTTGTCACTATCATATCCCCAACATTAACATCAGGTTGAATCGCTCCCGTCGTACCCACACGCAAGAAGGTATTTACGCCAAGTTGCGCCAATTCCTCTACCGCTATAGAAGTGGATGGACCGCCAATACCCGTTGAGCACACCACCACACTCTGCCCTGCTAATTCAGCCAAATAAACAGTATATTCACGATGACTGGCCAAAAATTTCGGGTTTTCCATGCATTCCGCAATGCGCTGCACACGCTCAGGATCGCCGGGAATAATTGCCAAAGTGGCTCCTTGAAGATCACTCTTGTTTACACCTAGGTGAAATACCTTTTGTTCCGCTGTCATCAAAATACCTTTATTATCTAGCCAATATTAAGGGGTAACTGTAGACAATCTCAGCACGGTCCATTGTGAGGGCAATCACAACCCGTGATAGGCAAAATAAAGTGCTGACAAGGTTAAACGGTTGCCATCACACTTTGTATGTTATGTAACATGAGTACGCCTATTACTTTCAACGCTGTGATTTATACCTTTTCCTTATGCCAGAAAAAAACCTCGAATCATCGAGGTTTATAGGGATAAGATTTGCCATCGTTCACTAAATAGGATTTTTAAAGCAGAGGTCTATAGATGCCCCTACCGCCTTTAGCACATCACTACGTGAAATAATGCCCACCAATTTTTCACCATCAATCACAGGATACACTTTCGGTTTGCCTATTTTCATCATATCGGCCAATTCAATAATGGACGTTTCAGGCGTTACCGACAGCACTTCTTTGTACATACAATCACTGACAATATGCGTATCTTGACAGTGGTAACTCACTTTAATCAGTTTATCGAGTAAATCTTGCTCTGACAGAAAGCCCACGACATGTTCTTGCTCATCGATGACTGGGCCACCTACGTGCGCAGAATTCAATACTTTTTCCAATGCAGCAGACAACGACATTGTGGGGGTAAATGTGACTGCTTGATGGCTCATATAGTCTTTTACTTTTAATGACTGCATTTAGAACTCCTTTCGCTCTACGTCACTGTGTGTCCATTAAGTGTCGACTAATTTCCTCAAATTACTAAATTGTTTTTGCCTATTTCATCAATCGTTAATAGCAATGAAGGCATCTTGCTAGGGGTCATCATCGGCCAATGGGCGCTATTAACGTAGGTATGAACCCTAGCAATACAGGCATCAAATCGAAGTAAACCCCTGTAATCACGGCTAAATTTTAACGCGGTTGTCTCTATACAAGGCAAGTATAAACACATAAACTAAAACATATAACCAACAAACATTTAACATGCGCCAAATATAGCCACCTAAATGGATTTAAGGGGTAACGATGAGTAAAACCAACGATCATTCCAGCAGCGACAGTAAACCCATTGATAACGCTGACTTGGGGAACTCTGACTTAGAGAAGCGTGAACAAGATAAAACAGACAACCAAGCCACCTCTGAATCAGGCCACTCCCCTGCCCCCATTGAAGCTGTGCGCGATCCGGTTAAGACCATCACAGGCTATGTATTTCTCTTAGTCGGACTCATTTTCGTCTGGTACCTGTTTGCAGACCGTCATACCCCATGGACAGACCAAGCTCGAGTGCAAGCCTATGTCATACCTATCACTCCACAAATTTCTGGGAATATTTTGCAAGTGAATGTAGCGCAAAATGACGCCATAAAAAGAGGAGACTCCCTTTTTAGAATTGATCCGGTTGATTATCAATTGAGTGTGGATCTTGCCCAATCAGAAGTGGAAATGGCCGGTCAAGAAATTGGCGCAGGCATGGCCACGATTGTCACCGCTCAAGCAGGCTTAGTAGAAGCGCAAACCAACTTCGAACATGTGATGGTGCAAAGTGCGCGGGTGTTTGAGTTAGAACAACGAAAATTGTATTCAAAATCCGACGGCGACAAGGCTCGCGCCGCCATCAAACAAGCCAAATCACAAGTAAGAAGTGCTGAAGCAAATTTAGAAAAAGCCAAGCAATCATTGGGCCCAGAAGGGGAAGCGAACCCTAGAGTTCGCTCGGCAATGGCAAAATTAAAACAAGCACAATTAAACTTAAACCGTACAGAAGTGTTTGCTCCAACCACCGGAGGGATCACTAACTTACAAGTGGATGTGGGCCATTACGCCAATGCGGGAACCCCTATCATGACCTTTATTGATGCCGACGATATTTGGATAGAGGCCAACCTAAAAGAGAACAACCTAGCCAATTTAAAGGTGGGGGATGCGGTGGATATTTCTTTAGATATTGCACCTGGCACACTCTATAAAGGGAGCGTACGCAGTATTGGGTTTGCTGTCGCTAGTGGCTCTAACAATGCCATTGGCGGGCTCGTCACTGTAAAATCCAGCACAGGCTGGCTACGTGAGCCACAGCGTTTTCCCGTCATAATCTCTTTTGATGAGCCCATTCCCAACGGCTTGCGTCGTGTGGGAGGGCAAGCCGATGTGCAGTTTTATACCAGTGATAATGTCATTTTAAATGGCATCGCCAACGTTTATATTCGTCTTTTAAGTTGGCTCTCTTATGTTTACTAAGCCAACACAGTACTTCAGTTTAAAGAACCTATTATGCGACGGGACTAGGGTAAGACAATTACGCTTTGCCGTCGGCGTATCGGCCTCTGCGGCACTGGCTTACACCTTCAACTGGCCTTTGTCCTTTTTATTTCCAATTTTCAGCACACTATTGCTATCTATGCCCATCGGACAAATGAACCCAAAGCAACTTATTGATGCTCTGTTTAATACTGTAAAAGGGTTTTGCTTTGGCTTGGTGTTCTCTGTGGTGCTCATCAAGTTTCCCGTGATCTTCTTGATGTTAATGTTTCTGTCACTGTTTTATATTTATTATTATCTAAACCGTGGCGGTTCATTTTGGCTCACATTGATGATGATGTTATCCATATTAATTTTACCTATGCTCACTTCCATGTCTGAAGGGTTAGCCATCGGCTTTTCTCTCGGTTTTGTTGGCTCGGCATGGGCTGCGCTACTCTTTGTCTTTGTGATGTACTACTTCATTCCAGACAAGGAGCTAACCCCCTTCCCCGATAGCGCCTCTTTTAGCAAGGTGTATTCACCTATTGCCGCTCAACTGGCGTTCAAAAGTACTTTAGTTGTCTTTCCTATTGTCGCGTTTTGCATTATCTACGCGCGCATTGATCTTCTGCTTACCATGATATTTGCCGCGCTATTTACGTTAAAACCGGAATTGAGCGCCGGTAAACAAGCGGGGATAAATTCCCTCATCTCAACCATGTTAGGTGGCGTGATTGCCTTTGCCTTTTATTGGGGGTTGGTGGCAGTGCCATTGTTTCAGTTTTTTATCATTTTATTGTTCGGCATCACCCTGTATGTAGGGAGAAACATATTTTCATCCAACCCTAGAGGAAAATATTACAGCTCAGCCATGACCTGCATTATCGTATTGATTAATGGCAATATGGGTGCGGATTCTGACTTTATAAGCGCGCTTATCTCTCGAATATTGTTCATTTCTCTAGCGGTACTGTACATTATCCTTGCTTTACGAGTGGTGGATGCCTTTATCTTCAATAAAAACAACCCGCACTCCCTTTAGCATCCTCGCAAGTTTTGCGCCGTGTGGCTAAAACCTGCACAGTGACCGCTTAGCAACGAAGTTATTGTTGGAATGGCACTTCGATAATCACTTTTACTTTTTTGTCTTGGCTCAGTTTTTGCGTCTCATCCAGAGCATTCATTAACGCCAAAAATTCAAGGGATCCTTGGTTGTGATGCTCTTGCGCCAGTTCTGCCAGTGTCTCGTTTTGCTTGGTTTCAACGACAGCCAGTTGCAACTGGGTAAACGAGGCTAACTCGTCATCAGTCATAGGGCGAAATGAATGGGCGCTGGCGTCCACTAGTGTTTTTTTCTCCTCGGTACTGATAGTCACAATTTGATAGGTATCAATACCTAAATTCACCCATCCTCGCGTCATATAACTGGTACCCTTTTTGTCTTTATTGGTCAAGGTCACACTATAAATGGACTGCCCCCAATCAAGGGCGTCTTCATCCACATTAAGATCTACCGAGTAACGACGCTTTAAATCGTTTTTAAAGCGTTGAGCATGTTGCTGGGCGCTAAATTCATTGGTCGCAAGAGTGAGCACTACTGCGGCATCTTCCGAGCTATCAATGGTGGCGACCACAGTAGAGTAATTCACTTTTTTCCACTTATCGGGAAACTCAATCACAAACTTCATCTCTGGTTGTAAAAAGGTGTGATCCTTAAATAGCCCTTTGCCAGGGTTCTCTCCAATCAGCAACCCCTCAACTTGAGAGACAAAATCTTTATGAATCGGCGCGATATTTGCTACCGTGAGATCCTTTGACTCCTCAGTGACATCGGCCACACGATCCGCTGTATATGGGTGCGAATCAAAGTAGCTTCTCTTTGTCTTATGTTCTGTTTTTAGCTCAACCGCTGCGTTCAGTCGGCTCAAAATTGTGTTCATCGCTAACGGGTCATAACCGGCTTTCGCCGCTAACTGAATCCCTAATCTATCCGCATCACTTTCATGACTGCGACTGTAACCGGCCATCAATAAACTATTGCCAGTAGTGATAGGGGCATTAATGAGGTTTCCAAGATCTTCATTAATTACGCCACCTACGATATTACCGGGGATTTCTACAATACTAGGTAGCACGTTAGAGCGCATTTGCTTAACCGAGTGACGCTCGGTGACATGGATAATTTCATGAGCCATAACACAAGCCAGTTCATCTTCATTATTTACGAGCCCCAATAAACCACGGGATATGAAAATATACCCGCCGGGTAAGGCAAAGGCGTTCGGGTTCGGATCGTCTAAGATTTTGAATTGAAATTCGAATTGAGGGTTGTCGATATGGCTAACTAAACGAGCGCCTATTTGCTGTACATAGGCTTCTAAAGAGTGGGTATCGTACACTCCCATTTGCAACTCAACCGCTGTAGCACTTTCTGCTCCCACTTTTTTATCGTAATCGGTGCTAACGCTGCAGCCGCTGATGCTCAATACGATACTCAACACTATGAGCGAACGTGTGGCATTTTTATTTGCAATAAACTTCATATCATCCTTGTTAATAAGTTGTTGCATATAAATCCATCATAGCAAAACTTTCTATTTTATAGAGCGCTTAATTACTCAATAACAAAAATATTGGTTATTCCCTCTGCAACTTGTGTAAAAAAAAAGCGTAACTGACAAATAGATCAAACAAATCAGCAACTAATGTTGACTGATAACCTGCAAATTCCTAGCCTAAAAGAAACATCGAATGAGAATCATCAATGACTGATAGCAATCAAGAAATATTTAATCCTCAACTATGGGACAAAGTCCCAGGTTTTGATTTCGAAGACATTACTTATCACAGAAGCAAAACCCAAGGCACCGTGCGTATCGCCTTTGATCGTCCTGACTGTCTCAATGCTTTTCGACCTAAAACCGTCGATGAGCTGTACACGGCACTGGACCACGCTCGTCAATGGTCTGATGTTGGCTGTGTACTCATCACAGGTAATGGTCCATCAAAGAAAGGACAATGGTCATTTTCATCCGGTGGCGATCAGCGCATTCGCGGTAAAGACGGTTATAAGTACGAAGGTGACGGGGATAATGTCGCTGACGTGGCTCGTATGGGCCGTTTGCACATACTTGAAGTGCAACGCCTAATTCGCTTTATGCCAAAAGTGGTCATTGCTGTGGTACCCGGCTGGGCGGCAGGTGGCGGGCATAGTTTACATGTGGTGTGTGATCTTACCCTTGCTTCAAAAGAGCACGCCGTGTTCAAGCAAACTGACCCAGATGTCGCTTCGTTCGATTCCGGTTATGGCTCCGCATATTTAGCTAAAATGATTGGCCAAAAACGCGCACGAGAGATCTTCTTCTGTGGTTTTGATTACAGTGCCCAAGACGCCTTTGAAATGGGCATGGTCAATAAAGTAGTCATGCACAGTGAGTTAGAAAACGAAGCACTGCGCTGGGCAAAAGAGATTAACAGTAAGTCACCAACGGCCATGCGCATGTTAAAATATGGCTTTAATTTACCTGACGATGGATTGGTGGGACAACAACTGTTTGCCGGTGAAGCCACTCGTCTTGCCTATGCCAGTGAAGAAGCACAAGAAGGCAGAGATGCCTTTTTAGAAAAGCGAGCTAAGGATTTCTCTAAATTCCCTTGGCACTATTAACCTTCCTTCATCGATGATGAGGATAGGCACTTGTTTATCCTCTTTATCAACCATTTACCTCGGCAGAGTGTCGTAAGTACCATGAAAAAATACCGAGCAACAACGATAGTGAAACACACAAACAGGCGCGGGTTATTAATATGCACCCTCGCCTATGGGTTGTTATTTTCTGTAACTCATGTTGCTGCCCATTATTATTCATTACATTGTTAACCTAGGAGCACCAAAGTGACACGATTAAAAACACGTTTAATTACCACCTTGCTCACCATGGCTGTTGTGCCATTTGTACATGCAAATGACCAACAAGAAGCGGCACTGAGCCTCATGGCTCTCAATTCAGGCTCTGCTAATCTTGTTAACTTAGCACCGAAAGTACAGCATATTAGCAAAGGTGTGGTCACTGAGTTAGAGCTGGATACCCAAAAAAACAATAGCATGGCTTATGAGTTTAACGTTGTCGATATGCCTAATGATAAACAACATAAAATACGTTATTCGGTTTCGCAGGGGGACTTGCTAAAACATACATCAGAAAGCCTGACTACCTTAGGTTTCAGTGAACTCGATAAAGAAGATCAACACGCCGTTTTGCAGGTCACCCAAGCCAATTTCGATCTTTTATCAACCCTGATTAAACTAGAAAGCAAATACTCAGCAAAAGTGTTAGAAGCTGAGCTTGATAGCAAAAAAGGGATCGTTTTTTATGAGGTTGAATTAGCCAACTCAACTCAAGGTTTACAAAAACTGCTCATTAACGTCGCCAACGGTGAAGAGATCCCCGTGGTGAACCGCAAACATTAATACCCTGCAAAGCCACATTTGCTCATGCGCAAACAGCATAACACCATTACCCACACCGGCATCATTTGAAGCCGGTGTCATATCATTCTCGTCAGTAACACCACAGCCTAATTGTTAAAACATTTAGCCACATTAGACAGATCAAGATACGGTTGTTCTTAAAGGGGTTTCTGCACTATTTCTCAGCACTTACTTCGATTAGTATTAAAATTAGCTTACACCTTTCATAAGCAAAATCCTGAGCAAAAATAAGACAAGCTTGGTATAATCGGTTCACTTTCCTTGGTTCTGTTTCCTTGGCTCACTTTCTTCAATGTGCGTGCCGGCCCCAGCGCCAACACTCAGCAAACCTGTACACCCAGCGGACAATCATGACTCAGCTATTTCGTAAAAAACCCATCTTTCTCGCCTGTGTCATCATCAGTATTGGGCAATTGAGTATGGGGTTAGTGTTCCCTTCTCTACCATGGATAGCAAAAGACTTTGCTATTACCTTAGATCAAGCGCAATTATTAGTGAGTGTCTACTTACTCGGTTTCGGTCCATCGCAGTTTATTTACGGCCCTATCTCCGATTCCCTTGGACGCAAGAAAGTGCTACTAACCGGCCTATTAATTGCCATGCTAGGGCTCATTTTCATTATTATGTTTTCTGACTCATTCTCTGCTATGGTTTTTGGCCGCTTCTTACAAGGCTTAGGAACCGGTTGTTGCGCAGTACTCGCACGCGCCTCTACCCGAGACAGTTATACTGGAGCGCAACTTCCCACTGCACTCTCCTATATCGCTATGGCAGCATCCTTAACGCCCTTAGTCGCTCCTGTCATAGGGGGGTTTATAAACCACTATTTTGGCTGGGGAATGGTGTTTATCTCACTGCTTTGCTATGTCGCTGTGGCTTGGTTAGTACTCATGATGAATTGCAATGAAACCATGTTGCACAAGAAAAAACTGCCCTCAGTTAGCAATACGTTTAACCAATACAAAGCCCTACTCGGTTCTAAATACTTTATGAGCTTTGCCTCTATTTCTTGGTTCAACTTTAGCCTAGTGGTCACTACGGTTTCTTTAATGCCATTCATTATGCAAAATCAGATAGGCATGAGTTCTGATCAATATGCATTATGGGCACTGATACCTACAGCGGGTATGTTAATAGGCTCCACCCTTTGTAACCGCTTAAGACCTATCATTGGCATTAAAAAAACCATGATTATCACGCCATTTATCCAACTTATTGGGGCATTTTGGCTTATGTTTTGTCCAGTGAAACCATTGTGGTTAATGGTTGGACAACTGTTTCTGGTCTTTGGTAATGGTTTGGCGTTACCTTGCGCTCAGGCTATGGTGATGCAACCTTATAGCAAGCAAGCTGGTGCGGCGGCGGCTATGTCAGGGGGAGGACAAATGATTTTATCATCATTGGTGAGCATGAGTTTGATGGCGATGGGGTTAAGTCAAGCGTGGCAGTTGGGATGTGTTATTGCCGTATTTGCTTTAATTACTTACAGCAATATCCTGCGTGGTTTCCGTTGTGAAGTACCTCAGCACTGACATCTCGTGACTGAATATGTGTTATCGGCGCAAACCAGCTAATAACACATATTCCTAGTGAGAACATTGGTAGTGATGCTTCTAGGCACTCACTCCAGACCATTCTCTACGCCATAATTAACAGTTTTTCGTAGTGGAATAAATGCCTTTCAGGTATTCGTCTTTTTCTTGCCAAACTGAATTTAACCAGCGATGGAAGCCACGTTTAAACACCTTATCATTGAAATAATCCCCACTGAGATTTTCATCTATTTCATGCAGTTTAATATTAACGACCACTTTGGTCAGTTTGCCTTTTAATAGATCATTAAATGGGTCTTGGCGATTTTCTGGGTAAGCTAAAGTGATGTCCACAACACCATCTAGCAACTCGTTCATGGCATTGAGTGTAAATGCCACACCACCGGTCTTGGGTTTTAATAAATGCTGATAAGGGGTTTTGGCGCTGGCAATTTTTTCTTGGCTACCACGGGTTCCTTCAGCAAAACTGACCATAGTGGTAGGAACACGTCGGAATTTTTCGCACGCTTTATTGATCGCCTTAAAGTCATCATTACGACGTTCAGGGTGGCGAACTAAAAATTCATGAGAGTGACGGCGCATAAAGGGCATATCTAAGCCCCAGCAGGACAAACCAACAAAAGGAACATACAGTAAGCTGTGTTTTAATAAAAATTTACTCATTGGGATTTTATCTTTCATTACCGAAGATAAAATCACAATATCGGCCCAGCTTAAATGGTTCGATATAACTAAATACCATTGCTCTTTAGAGAGGCCCTCACCCCCCTCAATTTGCCAATCAATCTTATTATTGACGTTCAATAACCACAGATTGATCGTGGCCCACAACCACATTTGCTTATTTGCCAATTTACTCATGGAGACTTTCACTCCTGAAAATGGCAGAACTAATTTGATAATAGCCAAGATACTGACCACTAAGGATGTGAAAGCGGTGTTTAACATGACCAAGAAAATATTCATGATCATCTGAAGATTTTTAAGCATTTGCTGGGTCTCTAACAATTGGAAGCGTAATCATATATCAGAATTGCCAGCAGATTAATCGCAAAAACACATTTTCTTAATTGAAAATCGTGTAGATGCACACTTCGTCATCAAACACAGGGTAATGGCCAGCGAGTTGTCTCCCTGTACCCATTAATTTTTACGCGATTGTTTGTTATTGGCATGCATACTTTGCGTCATTTGTACAAATGCTTGTATATGCTCAAGTTCTTTATCAGCGACACGTACACAGGCATACAAGTGACGTTTGATACCCTCACCAAGAGGACGAGTGGCAATAAGCTCTTGGTTCTCAAAAGTACGAACCGCCCACTCAGGTAATGCAGCAACGCCAAAGCCGCCGGATACCATTTGCAGTAATGTGGAGGTATTATCGACTTTTTTCCACTTTAATGGCTCACAGTTGTTGGGTTTTAAAAATAAATTGTAGACATCCATACGCCGCTTATCTACGGGATAAGAAAGCAGTACTTCACTAGCAAGATCTTGCGGTTCTATTACATTTTGACCCGTTAAACGGTGATCGCTACTCATCACCAATTGCAGATCATAACTAAATAACGGCAGAAAATGTAAATCCCCTCTTAGCTCAACATCAGAAGTGATCATCACATCAATTTCACCCGCCAGTAATCGCTCCAACGGATGCTGATGAAAGCCAGATTCAAGATCGACATCAAGTTCAGAGTAAACCTGTTGAAATTGTTTAATGGTTGGCAGTAGCCATTGAAAACAAGAATGGCAATCTATGGCTAAGGTAAAACGGGAACAAGAGTCCTGTTGACCGAGCTGTTGTTCCACAGCTAAGATTTGTGGCAATACCGTATTGGCCAATTGAATAACCAAATGCCCTTGTGCGGTAAACTGGATAGGTTTGGTTTTACGATAAAATAACGGTCCACCAATCCTCACCTCTAGCTCTTTTAACTGATGAGAGATCGCCGATTGAGTAATGTGTAAATTTTCAGCGCAAGCAGAAATTGAACCAAACTTTGCCAGCCCTTGTAATGTTCTTAAATGTTTCAGTTCTAACATTATTCACCCTGATTTATCACTAGCGCATTAATATACGCTCCCCCCAGTGATGTGTAAACGTCTAGACGGCTAAATAAGCAACCATCAGACCGAGTGACTACTTTATAAATCAGGGCGGTGAATGTTAACTGAAACCGAACCTTTAAAGTGTTGAGTAAACCACCATGGCACACCAAGCGCTTAACAGGACAAAAAAGATCAGAAACTTAGGCATCGTGGCTTTGCTCTGCTCTTTTTTTATCACTTGCCAATCCATAGGCGTTATGACTTTAGACTTTATCGCATTCATGGTACTTCTCCTTTACCCACAAAAAAAACAGTAGATTGTTTTACAATAGAACAGCATGTAAAGAATGGAAGCATTGCTTTGTAAAAACGCTAGCTTCGGCAACATTTATTTCAAAAAAATAGAACTATTCGTACTTTTAAAACCATTAATTAACCCTTGGGCATAAATAATACAAAATATTATATGAAACGGCATTCTTATAAGTCTTTGTATTCATACAGTAATCCATACACCTAAAAAAATGGACCAAAAATCCACTCACCACGCAGTTGTGATTGGTCGTTTTTTGTACTATTCCTACTCTAGATATTGTTTTGTAATGGGCAAATTTAATGGAAATGAGTCACTGTTTTTACTGCCTGTTATTCAATATCCAAAGGAGCGATCCAAAGGAGAGTGGGTAATGGCTTATTTACGGAGATACAAAACACAGAAAACACAGTTCGGCGTCGCCTTAGTTGAATTTGCTATTGTCGCTTCTCTTCTTTTTGCTTTGCTGTTTACCATCGTCGATTTTGCCCTATTTGGTTACGTAAAATTAACGATGCAACATGCGGTACGTGAAGGTGCACGCTATGTCATTACTGGACGCGTAGACCTAGACCCTGATGAAGACGAAGATGGTAATCAAGAAAGGGCCAAAGCCATTTTGCAAAAAATTGATCAATCCTCTGACGGACTGCTATCAAAAGTCCTCGTCAACGACGGCATCAAAGTCAGCTCCAATGGCACTTATATTAACGATGGTTCTTTTGGTGCCTCAGGAGAAGCCATTGTTCTAGAAATTGCCTGTGAATGGCCAACGGTCAGTCCGATTATTTATCCAATATTGAGTAATGGTAAATATCAATTCACAGTAAAAACCGCCATGAAAAACGAAGCGTTTTAAATAAGGGAATAGGATGCACAAACAAAGCAATACCCGATACAGCGCAGGACTTGCATCGGTGGAGATGACATTAGTGGTGCCCATCTTATTGATTATAATGGTTGGGATTTTTGAGTTAACTCAAGTTATTCAAGCCAATAATATTATTATCAGTATTAGCCGTGAAGGTGCCAACCTCATCTCTCGAAACAGCACCCAAACCCCCGAACAAGTCATGGACACTATCGCCTCCACCTCCGATCCCTTGCAACTAGGCACTGATGGAATGATTTACATTAATCTTGTCGTAGGCAAAGGCACTGATAGCAACGGTATGCCACAGCCTCCAGTACTTAATAGCCAGTATAGATGGACCAATCATGGCTATAACGCAACGAGCTCAACATGGGGAAGTTGTACCCAATGGCAAAACGATGGTCAATGTGACCTAGCTAGTAGCCCAGAGCTCAGCAATTTTCCTTTAGCATTAGATGAGGATGAATCTGTCTATGTGGTTGAAGTCATCTACAGGTATTCACCCATTTCTACCTTAATCTTTGATAAAGACTTCACCATCAAAGAGATCACCTATTTATAAGGAGTTCATAATGGATATGACTCGACACTATACAAAAGGAGCTCATCAAAAAGGACTGGCGGTGTTGTTAACTGTTGTCTCTTTACCCTTCTTACTCATAATGGCTGGACTCGCTATTGACTCTGGTCGAGCCTATAGCATGCAAGCCAAACTGTTTGCTGCAGTGGATGCCGCTGGGATTGCGGCCGCTCGGGCCGTATCATCAGGAGAGACTGCAGCTACCGCGGCAGCGCAAAAATATTTTGATGTCAATATCTCTTCTGCCCTGAAATCCAGTAACCCTGTCATGTCGGCTCCCGTCTTTTCTGAAGTTGATGGCAACATTGCCGTAAATATTTCTGCCACCGCCAGTATGCCCACCTCCTTTATCAGCTTGCTAGGTTTTGATAGTTGGGGCATTGGCGCAAAAGCACAAACCATCCGCCGTCCTGTGGATGTCGTGCTGGTGGTAGATAACAGCAGTTCATTACAAGGGACTGGTACTGTTGGCGGACAGGATGTCACCAGTTCGGTCATCGCTCGATCTAAATCATTTCTTTCAAACTTTAATACCGAGTTTGATCGGGTGGCAGTCGTAAAATATGCTAACGGCGCAGAAGTCCCTGTACCATTTAATCAATCATCACGAGGTTACAGCTCATCGGCTGTAAATGGGGCGATTAATAACTTCTCATTTAAAACTGGCAGCAATTACCATTACACCAATACCTCTGAAGGCTTTCATAAGGGATTACAGCAAATTACTTCTGCGTCCGATCCCGCACCTTTACAGGTCATTGTCTTTTTTACCGATGGTACGCCAACAGCCATGACCGCTGAGTTTGATGTTGAAGATAATAGCGGAAATACCTCTGCAAAAGTCGGTGCGATTTACGCCAGCGGTACCAATTCAGGCAATGGTTATGGTTTATGGAACCCTAACAAAATCTCTGAACAGCTCACTAATGCTTATTATGGCAAAGATATTAATGACCATTTGACTATGACTGATACCGACACTAACGGTAGCGAAAGGGGGGATATAGGATTATTTAAAGACAGCAATAACGTGACTTATCGTCGTGCGTTAACTCCCTTTTCACCGGGAGATTCAAGTAATACATTATGGAGGAATATACAACAAGCATCCAGAACCTTACCTGAGCAAATGGCAGCCAGCGCCCGTCAACAAGGTATCTATGTGTTCACTTTAGGGCTAGGGTCTGCCTTACAAGAAACCTCTGGACTCACTGTGTCCCATCCCGATCCTAGTAATTCCTCTACCGCCAAAGAAAAAGGGGAATACTTGCTGTATAGAATGGCCAATGACCCTGCCATGCAAAACATCGACTGGTTAGCAACAGAGTATCGGCCCGATGAACAGCAAGGGGTGTATTGCTATGCGGAAACTGAAGACGATCTAGGCCCTTGTTTTGACAAAATGCTCGATGTCATCATTAGGCTGACCCTGTAATCGCAATACAGTAACCGAAGACAAATAGCCAATAAGCGCGTCAGTGACGTCATAACTTAGTGATGCGCTTATTGGCAACACATGAATTTACAGTACGTCACTATCCCTGCTCATTTTGGGTACTCAGCGCTTTACCATCAAGGTACAAGCGATAAATGGTAAAAAGATTAAAGCAAATCAACGTCACCTCTAACAAGGTGCCACCGATTGATCCTACAATAATGTTATTGGTTAACCAGCACGCCGCCCCAAACAAAAAGCCACAACGCATGGCAATGCCTTTTAATAGAAAAACAGAATAGGTACCAATGGCACTTCCTAAAATAGGCCATACATCCAACCAACTGTCTGCCAATAAGTAACCCAATACTGCGGATAAAAAAATGAAAATGTAAGCCACATATTTAGACGAGGTAAATATCGCGGCTGTGGTTCTTGAGGCTGACAATACCGAACTTAACGCCGACATAAGTGAGCCAAGCATCAAGTAATGGACCATATGGTTGACGTTAAATATCGCCATCATGATTTTCAGCCGCTTATCATCTTTTTGATAGAAGGTTGAAACACCTATAGCAAAACTGACAAATCCAAGAACTTGCCCCCAAAAATGAAGCTCTGACATACCTTGATCCCGTTAGTTGCTCTTTATAGCGATAATACCAATCGTACTAAATAACTGGTCATTCTAGCTTGTTAAAACACTCGATAACTGCGTTAGAATTTTTGATTGTAGAATAACGACTTATCGAAAAATTCCGCCTTGTTTTCGAGCATTTTTCCTGCACTATTTCTGATCACTTACTTAGTGTGATTGGTATAAGTTTTAGTTAACCGTTGCTCACCTTGCATCGTACCAATCGTAGTAAGTAACAATCAGCCTAGCGGTTTTTACATATGATAACTGCGTGGAAATTTTTGGCTGTACTCTTGTTGAACATACAAAAACTCCGGCCTAGTATATATTTTTAAAACACCATTTCATACCTGAAACATAAAGAAACTTAAGCCGTTTTTAATTAATGGAATGGTTTTTTAAAATAACTGACTAGGATTGATTATCCCTGTATAATTTGCCAAAAATGCAATCATGAAAGGCGTAAAATGGAAAAATCAACGCAACCTGAAGCGGTCTCATCCGTACTTAAGGTATTCAATATTTTACAGGCTTTGTCTGAACAAAAAGAAATTGGTGTCTCCGAACTTTCACAACGCTTGATGATGTCTAAGGCCACGACCTATCGATTTTTACAGACGATGAAAATGCTAGGCTATATCTCTCAAGAAGGTGAAACGGACAAGTATGCGCTAACACTCAAGCTCTTTGAGTTAGGCGCTAAAGCACTAGAATACGTTGATCTCATTGATATCGCTGACAAAGAAATGCGTGAAATATCCAATCTCACTAATGAAACGGTGCATTTAGGTGCCCTTGATGAAAGTGCGATCATCTATTTGCATAAAATAGACTCTAGTTACAATCTACGTATGCATTCTCGTGTAGGGCGACGTAATCCTTTGTATAGCACTGCCATTGGTAAAGTATTGCTTTCTGGCAAAACACATGCCGAAGCCATGGAAACGTTACAACCAGTGGAGTTTATACAACACACCGACAAAACCCACCGTAATGCTCAGCAGTTAATGGCCGAAGTCCACACCGTCGCTTGCCAACATTATGGTGAAGATAACGAAGAACAAGAGCCTGGATTGCGCTGTATTGCTGCGCCAATTTATGATCGATTTGGACATATCATTGCGTCAGTTTCTGTCTCTTTTCCCACTATCCGCTTTGATATTGAACGCAAACCCGCATATGTAAAAATGCTACAAGATGCTGGACGTAATATTTCAGAAAAACTAGGCTACCATGACTACCCTGTTCCCAGTGAGAGCCAATCATAGCCGCTTCTTTACCTATCCTAACGAGAAGCTACCATCATAAAAAGCGCCCCAATTGAGCAAGGCATTGCAGTTTGGTGGTACTGATATTCAAAGGAACTCTTATAAAGAGTTCCTTTTTTCATTCGACTAACAATTTCAACAGTTATGGGGGGATTGGCAGCTCACTTCTGCCCCATTGTGTGTTGTACTGATAACAGAAGCCCATTACAAATCCTAATAAGAAAGCACATCTTGATGGGGCAATAGCCGCGCACCATGCTTACTTGAACTCCAAATTTAACTAAACATCCAATGATAGATTTGAACATTGTCGTTTTTGTTCAATCATAACGAGTTCGTATCCCATAAGATTTATGACATCCGAAAGCGAGACACTTCTTAGAGAATGGTGAAAAGCTTTCCTGCTTATCAAACAAATTAGGTAAAGAGTGATGTTAGAAATCAAACCAATCGAAAATCTAGTAGAAATCAGCACACTAAAGCAAGCATACTTTGCACAGTCTAGGTCACCACTTGATGGTATGTGGCACTTTGGATTTGTTCCCATGTCTACACACTTTGGTTTTTATGAACAAGAAAACCTGGTGGGTTATTGCTGTGTCAATGGCGAAGGCTACCTGTTGCAATTCTACCTGAGTGGTGATGCTAAAACCGATGCAAAAGAGCTTTTCACGCTTATCGCAGAACAGAATAGTTCCGTCATTGGCGCTGTAAATGGCGCATTTGTTAGCACAGCAGAGCCAATTTATTTGTCTCTTAGCCTTGATAATTCATCAGCAGTGACGGTTAACGCGTTAATGTACAAGCAAGCGAAGACGAGGAAGAATGGCTATAAAAAAGAGCTAGAACTAAAGCTAGCAGAGCCAGCGCAACTGGATCAGTTTGTAGAGTTTGCAGCAACGGCTATCGGTGCACCAGAGCAATGGCTTAGCGGCTATTTTTGCAACCTGATCGGCCGTAAAGAGCTATTTGGTTACTGGGACGAGGGCGAACTTCTTGCAACGGGTGAGTGCCGTCTGTTTGATGAATACCAAACGGAATATGCAGACTTAGGCATGATTGTCGCTCAATCACAACGTGGAAAAGGCATTGCCACTCAAGTGCTTAATTGGTTAGTTAACTCAGCCAACCAAAGAGGCTTAACGCCAATCTGTTCCACCGAAAATAGTAACATTGGGGCACAAAAAGCCATTAAACGTGCGGGTTTATCTTCTTCAAACCGTATCGTTCAGGTTGAATTTAACAAAAAATAACTCGTTATCCCTCTTACTTATTTTCAGTTGCCGCTGATAGGTAAGGGGGATTTTTGTTTGCGGCCATATAGCTTATAGTATTCTGAATCAATAAAACTAACGGAACGGGTTATGATCCATTGGCTACAGTTACCAAACTTATCTAGTGTTGCCCAATATGTTGAATGCTATTGGCTGATTGAAAAGTGCCCAGATTCTGAATCTTATCAATTTCCAAAGCTCAACCCTGATCCTTCTGCACATTTAATAATTTCACCTCAAAGCCAAGTTTATGCCTACAACCTTAATCCCGGCATGGTAAATGGAAAAGGCAGCCATTGGCTCTATCCTCACCGACAAACATTTGAATTAGATCACTCTAAGTCCTTTGTGCATCTTGGAATCAAGTTCCATGTTGGTGCTCTTTACTGCTTACCTGATTTTTCTGACAACCCGTTGGCCTTAGATGAAGTAGAGTCAGCAAAAGGCTCAAAATTGTTCAAGCAATTAAGCATAGATGAAAGCAGGCTGATTGAAGCGGCTCGAAATAACCCAAAACTGTGTGTTGAGCAGTTAGATACGATGCTGTCACCTTGGTTGGAACAATGCACCGAAGATCAGCACAGCAACACCACTCGCAGTGTGATTAAATATCTAGACAAGAGTGCGATATCAGAGCTGGGTGAAAAACTGTATTGCTCACAAAGAACTCTAGAAAGAAGTTTTCAACGCACCACAGGGCTTACACTTAAACAGTGCCAATCAATGAATCGTTTAGAGGCCATGTTAGAGTATCTATATCAACGTGGATCGAACGAACTGAATTGGGTAGAGGTTGCCTTTCAATTTGGCTTTAGTGATCAGCCTCATTTGATCCGATACCTAAAAAAACAACTTGGCTTTACTCCGAAAGCTTATGAGAAAGAGCGAGGGTTAACAATTGATATCTACGGTGGTGTCAGTTCAAATTTAGAGTAACGTTGTCGGAAATATTCAATCTTTATCGATGAGCTAACTCTATGATAAGCACATCATTAAAGATAAGAGCAAAGCCGATGAACAACCAAAATCCAACACTTCAACAACTTGGGTGGAAACCATTTTTTCAGCAACAGCTTAGCCTAGAAGATCTAACGGATTACCGGGTTGGTCGAGTGATTGAGCAACACCGTGATCGCGTTGTTGTGATGTCTGAACAAGGCCAACAAAGCCTAACGTTTACCGTCAATGATGATAGAGTGTGTGTTGGGGATTGGTTGTTATTTGATGAACAATTTAGGGTTCATCAAAACTTAGATCGACAATCTCTGTTTGAGCGTAAAGCACCGGGTTCCAAGGTTGAAACCCAGTTAATCGCCTCGAACATTGATACTGTCATGATTGTTTCATCATTGAATCACGACTTCAGTTTAAGCCGCATTGAGCGATACCTAATACTCGCTCGCGAAGCTATGGTAGAGCCAGTGATTCTCTTGACCAAGGCAGATCTTTGTGAAGATGCGGATGATAAGCTAGCACAAGTTCAACAACTCGACACCTTACTTGAAGTACACACTCTTAATGCATTAGATGAGCAGGATATTCAATCCATTGAACCTCATTGTCGTAACGGCCAGACGATTGCGTTTATAGGCTCTTCAGGGGTGGGTAAATCGACTCTTGTGAACAGCCTACTGGGTTTTGAGTCGATGCTAACGGGGGGAATACGCGAAGAGGACAGTAAAGGTCGTCATACTACTACTCACCGAGCTTTAAAAGTCATGCCAAATGGCGGCCTTTTAATGGATACGCCTGGAATGAGAGAGTTACAGCTGGGCAGCAGCGAGCAAGGGGTCAGTGAGACTTTTTCTGAAATTACCGAACTTGCTCAGAAGTGTCGCTTCTCTGATTGTTCTCATGGAAATGAGCCAGAGTGTGCGGTTCAGCGGGCATTAAAAGCAAGTGAAATAACCGAAAGACGTTTAAATAGCTATCAAAAGTTATTGAAAGAACAAGCGGTTAACGGTGCGACCTTGGCAGAAAAACGTTCTAAAGATAAGGCTCTAGGAAAGCTAATCAACAGCACCCAAAGTGCTTCGAAAAAGTTCAAGAAAGGCTATTAATTTGCATTTAAATAGCGTCCTAAACTTTGATGGTTTTAGGACGCTAGAAATTTAGAACATCACAGAGAGCATTTGTTATAGGAACTCTAATCAGTGACGTTTCATATAACAAAAAGTCTAAGAAGAATTTGTCCAAATCCTTGCAGACGGGGATACTCAACTCAGAATTGCCCCATTATAAGCCAGTGTGAAATAGAACCTGATCTCAAACGCTACTATTTGGCTTACTTTGCCTCATGCCGAGAGCGTTAACGTTGTTGCCAAATTAAATCATCGACATTGGTTGACCTGTCTACAGGTATCGAGTTTAGAATACATCTCTTGATAAAAACCTAAGCGAAAAGGCGTCATTCGATGTATCAGTTCCTTGTAAAAAATACCGTGCAGCACCCTAGAGTTTTGCAGTTATTTGATACTTTATCGCCAACATCTAAAGGTGTGACGTTAGCACTTATTTCAACAGCGTTGTTTACCATTGTGGGTGTGTTTGTCCGTAAATTGAGCGCAGACTACGATACGTTTCAGGTTCTTTTTTTTAGACAGCTCATTTTTATGTTGATGCTTGCTCCTGCAATCGTTAAGAATCTGGATATATTGCTTAAACCAAATAAAATTCCTCTCCACATACTGAGAATATTTGGCGCGTTTACTGCTCTGTACTTTGGGTTTATTACTGTCAGTAATATTCCTTTTGCTGATGCGACTGCCGTTAGTTTCTTGCAAGTGCTCTTTGTTGCCATTATTGCTCGCATTGCCCTTGGTGAGCAGGTCACAGGCTCTCGGATTTTTACCATCGTCGTTGGATTTATCGGGGTAATGATGGTTGTTCGACCTACGTTTGAAAATAGCCAGCTCATATTCATTCTTTCTGGTGTGCTGGCTTCGTTAGGCGCTGCTGTTGCGGTGATTTGTGTAAGAAAAGTGGCGCAAAGTGAACCCAAAATCACGTTAATGGCATATCAAGCACTTGCTATCGGATTTATTGCCTTGATACCGACTTTGTTTTTATGGCGCACACCAACGGTTGAAGATTTCATGTTGCTTCTCATGGTTGGCGTTATCTCGTCAATTGCTCAATACATTGGTATTTCCGCTTATAAATGGGCACAGGCAAACATCATTGCCAACGTTGAGTACGTGAAAATTATTTATTCTCTTATCATTGGTATGGTTATTTTTGCGGAAGTGCCCGATACATGGTCAATTATTGGTGCGTCAGTTATTCTTGCGAGTGCATTAAGCCCAATGATGTGGTCTCACTACAGTCGAAAAAAGTAAGAGGTAGGTACAATGCTGAGTATTAAACAGTTTTGTGAGCAATTAGAAGTGTCTCGAACGACAGTCCTTTATTATGAAAGACAGGGCTTGATTGAACCGACAAGCCGTACTTCCAGTGGCTACCGATTGTATGGTGAACGGGAACTTGAAAAGTTCAGATCGATTCTTGCGTATCGCTCTTACGGTATTCCTGTTGGTGAGATAAAAGGGTTGATACAACAATCTCATGGCAAAGACAGGGAAACGGTATTACGCCAACAGTTTTCAGCCTTAGATATAGAGATTAAAAAGCTACGTCAGCAACAACATTCAATCATGACTTTACTACAAGATCCTGAGCTACTGATTCAAGGGCAGTTAACTAAACAGCGTTGGACTGAGATACTGAGAGAGTCAGGCATGAATGATCAAGATATGCTTAATTGGCATAAACAATTTGAGAAGATGGAGCCATTAGGACACCTTAAATTTTTGCAGTCCCTAAATATCGAGGAAGAAGAAATAGAAAAAATAAGAATGCAGTCTCGGAAACCATGAGTTTAATTTTGATTCGCACGCTTTTCAATACTTGACGTTATCCGTCTATTGCTAAATTAGCGCATTCACTAACTCACAATTGTCCGTGCGACCTGAAGTCGTATGAAGCGTTGTTCACCGCTTTATGAGTGAACCGTCTGTATCACCAGATGAACCTACGAGCCTGAATAAAGCAGCGGCTCGGACAATGTAACGAAACTTGGCCGTCTGGCCGAGTGGGAAAAGAATCGTAAGAGGACGTTCCTCCTGAAAACCACAATTCGGGTAAGTGCTAGGTAGTCAGTATGATGAACGTATGTGAATCCATTCAAGGTGCGTTATGTGATGAAGCAGCGGAAGTGGTTAATACGCTGTGGCCAAAAGGCAATGAGAGTTGGAAAGAGGTTGGACAGTACTCTTTCGTGGTCGCTGTACTCTCCGCACTATAGTGGGCATCTAAACTGACATTTTACGTAACATACGGAACAGGGTAAGCCTGAATCACTCCCTTTGGGAAAGCCTTTGTGGCCGATAGTGATGCAGGTATAGGAGGTCGGAAAAAGCGAAAGCTACATTGTAATGATGTAGATACAGACCTGTGTCTGATCACAAAAGTGAGCCCACTTCCGACTGGTCTCCCATTGCGAGATAATTTGAAGAACTTTATTCAAGGAGAAAAGCAAATGATGATCTCGAAAGAGATTAGTGCATCTTCTGACGGCGCTCAATGGCAGTCCATCGATTGGAAATCCGTTGAAGCACACGTATTGAAGCTTCAAATGCGTATCGCAAAAGCAACGAGAGAAAAGAAATACGGTAAGGTGAAGTCCTTACAGTGGCTCTTGACTCATTCTCGCTCAGCCAAACTTGTTGCGGTTAAGCGAGTCTCTCAGAATAAAGGCAGTAAAACGCCTGGAATAGACGGTGTCACCTGGAACACAGATGCACGCCGTATGAAAGCAGTCAATCAACTGAGTCGCAAGGCTTACTCTGCAAAACCACTCAAACGTATCTACATTCCCAAAAAGAACGGCAAGCTCAGGCCATTGGGTATTCCATGCATGATTGATAGAGCGCAACAAGCCCTCCACCTTCTAGCACTAGAGCCTGTGTCCGAAACGTTTGCCGACCTCAATAGCTATGGTTTTAGGCCAAATCGCAGCACGGCTGACGCCGTCAGTCAGTGCTTCAAATGTTTGGCTCTAAAGCAATCAGCGAAATGGGTCCTTGAGGGAGATATTAAAGCTTGCTTCGACAAAATCGGGCATCAATGGCTTATGAACAATATCACGGTAGATAAACGTATGTTAGAGCAATGGTTAAAATCTGGCTATGTGGATAAGGGACTGTTCTACGATACCGATGAAGGTACACCTCAAGGTGGAATAATTTCTCCAACCTTGATGCTAATGACTCTCGCGGGGATAGAACAACAAATAAAATCTACAGCCCTGAAACAGGGGGCTAGAGCCAACTTTATCGGTTACGCGGATGATTTCGTGGTCACTTGCTCTTCAAAGGAAGTGCTAGTGAACGACATCAAACCGTTGATTGCTGACTTTTTGGCAGAAAGAGGGTTAACCCTCTCCGAAGAGAAAACGAAGATCACTCATATTGATGATGGCTTTGACTTTCTGGGCTTCAATCACAGGAAGTACAAAGGGAAATTACTCATTAAACCGAGCAAATCCAACACGCTGTTATTCTTGAGAAATCTACGTGAACTTATTAAAAAGCACGCAACCATCCCTGTTAACGATCTTATCAAGTTGATAAATCCGAAACTTAGAGGATGGGCGAACTACTATCGCCATTGTGTTGCTAAACAAGTATTCGGGTATGTCGGCCACAAACTATTCCAAGCGCTATGGCACTGGGCAGTTAGGCGTCATCCAACCAAGTCCAAAGACTGGGTTGTTCATAAGTATTTTCTTAATCGTAAAGGCCAGTGGCAATTTCACGGTTGGCAGAAAATTATGAACATGGACTGTCACTTAAATTTGTTCCAAATAGCTAAAGTGCCTATAGAGCGACACGTAAAAATCAGGAATGCAGCGACCCCTTTTGACCCTCAGTACCAAGAATACTTGGCTAAGAGAAAACCCAAAAGGCTAGCTCGTAACTCTTGGAAAGAGCCTGTCCCGACTGCGTTATAAGTTGCTGGGTATCAATGATGCCTTAGTGGAGGCTTGAGCCGTATGCAGTGAAAGTTGCACGTACGGTTCTTAGGGAGACGGCACTTGGTAACAAGTGTCGTCCACCCGACAATAACACGTTGGTTCTTTGTGCCAAAGGGTGAGAAATAAACAAATTGTTGCCCCAAAAATACGCCTCAATTAGCCTTAAGCGACTGTGCATTAAGGCGTTTGAGTGCGTTAGTTAGGTTGGAACAACAAGAAGGCGCAAAGCTCCCCAATTGGGGAGATCTTTACATTCATCGAAACTCATCACTGCAAGTTAATGAGTCGTCTGCTTTATTCGTTTCTCCACTTTCACCGCGGCTACCTTAAACTCAGGGATCTTCGAGTGAGGATCTTTGGCAGCATTGGTCAAGCGGTTCACCGGAGACTCAACAAAATGGAAAGGAATAAACACCACCCCTTTTTGCATACGTTTTGTCACAAAAGCGGCAATCTCTATTTGCCCGCGGCGTGTGGACACCACCAGCATATCCCCATTACCAATACCTAATGCCTCTGCATCACTAACACTGATCATCGCTCTAGGACCGGCTAGATTATCTAAGCCTTTGGTTTTGCGCGTCATAGTGCCAGTGTGGAACTGCTCTAATACGCGTCCTGTGGTTAATATTAATGGGTACTCGTCATCAGGAAGCTCTGCGGCATACCTAAATGGGATCGCCTCCATCTGCCCTCGCCCACGAGTAAATTGTTGCTGGTGCATAATTCGTGTGCCATCAGGGTTATTCTGATTACTTGGCCAATGCTTACCACTTGCGGGAATGGCGTCCCAACCAAGGCCAGCATATTGCGGAGTCACTCGGGTAATTTCATAAGTGATATCAGCCACGTTTTTATAACGCCATCCACCGCCCATGGCATTGGCAATATCTTGGATGATCACCCAGTCTTCACGTGCCTCACCCGGTGGGCGCACCACAGGGTTTAAACGCTGAACTCGACGCTCGGTATTGGTGAAATGGCCCGATTTTTCAGCAAATGAACAAGACGGTAGTACCACATCAGCATATTGCGCCGTTTCTGTCAGAAAGATATCTTGAACAACCATAAAATCTAACGCCTGCAACCCTTCCAACACATGCGCTTGGTTAGGATCACTTAATACGGGATTCTCACCCATGATATATAAACCGCGAACCTCTCGTTCACAGGCCGCATC
The DNA here is from genome assembly GCF_024347075.1 of Vibrio rarus. Taxonomy (NCBI): domain Bacteria; kingdom Pseudomonadati; phylum Pseudomonadota; class Gammaproteobacteria; order Vibrionales; family Vibrionaceae; genus Vibrio; species Vibrio rarus. Next base: position 966,054 of record NZ_AP024900.1, on the reverse strand, counting down.
AATGATTTCGGTAAGGGTTAATCCCGCTTCTCTGGGTAAATTAGGCGCATCCCACTCTATGGCAAATTTTTGATGAATAAGAGGGTTATATACTTTTTGATAACCAGGGAAATTATTAGGTAGCGCCCCCATATCACAAGCTCCCTGAACATTCGACTGACCACGTAACGGGTTAATTCCGCCCCCTTCAATGCCGATATTGCCACAAAGCAGTTGTAAGTTAGCGATAGAACGGACATTTTCGTGCCCCGTAGTGTGTTGAGTGATCCCCATAGCGTAATAGACGGCGGTGCGCTTGGCCGTACCTATTGTGCGCGCCATTGCGTACACGTCATCCCCTTTAATCCCTGTCACTAACTCTACTTTATCTAAGGCATAGCTAGGTGACATCACCTCTTGCAACAAGGTATCAAAACCATCCACACGCTCTTGGATATACTCCATGTCATACCAACCATTTTTAATGATTAGCTGCATAACACCATTGAGTAACATCACATCGGTGCCGGGCCTTTGTGCTAAATATAGCTCGGCATGATCCGCCAGTTCAATACGTTTAGGGTCTGCGACAATCAAACGAGCACCGTTATGACGTATGGCCTGTTTAATATGTGAAGCGATAATTGGGTGAGCGGCTGTGGTATCTGAACCTATCACAAACACCACATCTGAATGCTGAATACTTGGGATATCATTGGTCATGGCCCCACTGCCTAGCGACGCCTCCAAACCGGTAACGGTTGAGGCATGACAAAGACGAGCACAGTGGTCAACATTGTTGGTTCCCAACTCTCGGCGAATGAATTTTTGGAATGCGTAATTGTCTTCATTGGTGGTCTTAGCTGAGGAAAAACCAGCTAAAGCATCACCACCAAAGGTCTGTTTAATATGGCTAAATTTACTGGCTACCAACTCAATGGCTTCATCCCACGACGCTGGTTGTAACCAGCCATCCTTACGAATCAAAGGAGTGGTTAAACGAGCATCACTGTTAACAAAGTCAAAACCAAAGCGCCCTTTTACGCACAACATGCCTTCATTGACCGGGGAATCTCCCCCTTTAACGTAGCGAATCTCGTTTGCTTGCTCATCCACATGCATACTGACTTTACAACCTACACCACAATAGGTGCAGATGGTATCCACCACTTTCAAATGCTCGATACGTCCTTGAGCCTTGTCACGTCCATCCACAATGGCTCCCGTTGGGCAAGCCTGAACACACGCGCCACATTGAACGCACGCCGAGTCTCCCATTAAGGTGTGATGTTGACCAAAATTAGGGCGACATTCAGGTCGCGAGGCTGCACGGCCATCTTTATCGGTCATAAAGCTCAACACACCATGGACAGATTGCTCGCGACACGCTTGTACACACTGACCACAGCTAATACAGCGATTGGCATCAAATACAATAAATTCCGAGCTGTTGTCTACTGCAAATTTTTGTCTAGTATCCGTGGTACGAATGCGTTGCCATTCTTCATCGGACTGAACATTCACCACTCCATCAAAAGACTGCACTGCGGCATATTCGGTGGCGTAATCACGCAGATCACACTCAGTATTAGCCTGACACCCACACTCTAAACAACGAGCGGCCTCCGCCATGGCTTTAGCATTATCAAAGCCCAATTCCACTTCAGAAAAACTTTGCTCACGTTGCTCGCTCGTCAGCTCAGGCATAATGGAGCGCGCCACTTTCTGAATATGTTGTAAATGTATAGGGTCCACTTGCTGAACAGTTTTGCCTTTACGAGAATTAAACGCTGCCACGGGAATATTATCCATATCACCATCAAAGAAGCGGTCAATGGCTTGAGCGGCGATGCGACCATCAGCCACCGCTTCAATCGCTGTGGCTGGCCCGCGACGAAAATCACCAATGCTGAATACATTTCCTGTGCCTGTATGCATAGTATCTGGGTTAACGTCAGCGGTATTCCAACGTGTTAAAGGAATCGTCAATGACTCTCCTTCCATAAAGCTCAAATCTGGCTTTTGTGAGACAGCGGCAATCACAGTATCAAACGATTCCGTAAAAAATTCTCCGGTGGCTTGTGGGCTTCGACGACCCGAGGCATCAGCCGGCCCAAGGGCCATTTTTTCTAAACGAATGGACGCCACTCGTCCTTCACTTCCCGCAATGTTTTGTGCCGGATTGGTCAGGAAGTGAAACTTCACCCCTTCGTGCTCCGCTTCTTCTATTTCATAATCTTCCGCTGGCATTTCTGCGCGAGTACGACGATAAATAAGCGTCGTATCGGCTCCGTCACGTACCGCTGTGCGCGCACAATCTATGGCGGTATTGCCACCACCGATGACAGCCACTTTTTTACCCGTTAAGTAATTGCGCTCAGTGACATAATCTTTTAGGTAATCCACACCTAAATAACACCCATCCAGATCGCTGCCGGGGTAATTCATTGCCACGGCTTTTGATGCACCCACCGCCAAGCAAACGGCGTCATAACGGTCCGTTAACGAAGAGAGCGTAAAATCTTTGCCCAGCTTTTGATTACAGACGACTGACATGCCATTACGACACATCAATTCAATTTCTTTATCTAAAATATCTTTTGGTAAGCGATACTCAGGAATACCATATCGCAACCAGCCGCCTGCCTGTGGCATAGACTCAAATACCGTCACCTCATACCCTTCATTAGAAAGGTAATAGCCCGCAGTCAAACCGCCTGGGCCACTGCCAACAATAGCAATATGTTTATTTTTATCTTGTTTCTTCGTTGGGGTATACGCTTGTTGCGCTTCAAGATCCGCATCGGCGGCGTGACGCTTCAGTTGGCGAATGGCAATAGAGTCGTCCACTAATCCACGACGACATTCCGTTTCACAAAAGGCAGGACATACTCGGCCAATAGAGAGTGGCATAGGTAACGTGCGCTTGATAACCTCGATGGCTTTTTGATGATCGTTTTGCGCAATATGATGGAGGTATGATTGAATATCGACCCCAGCAGGACACGCCGTTTTGCACGGCGCTTCGCAATCAGCATAATGGTCCGTCATGATAGTGTTTAAAGCTTGGCGTCGATGCCCACTGAGCTGAGCTGATTGCGTCACAACATTAAGCCCGTCGTATACTTTCAGCTCACAAGCTCGTTGCATGCCTGCGTTTTCCACCTCTACAACACACAAGTCGCAAGGTACTTTTTCTCCGCTTTTATTGGCACCACAAAGGGATGGAATATCCACGCCACAGACATTTGCCGCTTCCAGTAGCGTCATGCCTGCTTCGGCAACACGATATTTCCCATCAATGACAATCTGAACCATTCGGACTCCTAACACTCACCCTGTCTTTCGGATTTTTATTATTTAATAAGAGTACCCATTCATATTGTATGGGTATAATTCATCTTACTATGAAAAGAGGGCTAATGACTATTTGTCATACAAACTATGTGACTGGTAGGAGGATCAAAAAGCGAGTCCGTACTCGCTCTTTTCTATTTATAGTGAGACATGGAAGCTAAACCCCTACAAATCAGGCAGTAATGCACAGCGACATTAGCGCTGCGCGTTTGCTGTAAAAATAGCGGTTTATTTTCATTAAAGAAGCTGGCTCACATCCACAAAACGATCATTTTTTCGGATAAGGTCGATAATCATCTGATAACGACAACCATCTTCAAATGTTTGGTATGCCTCTACTTTTTCTCCGTTAATATCTTTTACAAATTGCGAAGCGAGATGGGTCCAACTGCGTTGTGTAGGGCATTCTATATTCGGCAATTGTTGGGCAATTGATTGGGGTAACACTTTCTCTTGCCATTGCCCTTCTTGCCACACATACAAAGGCCCATCACCGTAGTGACCCTTGATGTAAATTGAGCCTTTGGTGCCATGAAACACGATATGATCTTCATTAAATCGAGGCACCAAGCCGCCGTGTTTAAATAAAACGGAAACCGGTTGCGATGCCGCTATTCGGCTCTCTAATTGTGCCAATACCGTATAGGACCATTCCACATCACAATCTCGCCATTGTAAATCAGGGTCATTGATATCTTGTGGAATGAAATTTCGACGCTGGGTAAAATTATGTACCCCTTCTACCACGGGGGCTTGTGGCATGTCATTGCGTACTTCACCGCTAATAGACAGAATCTTCTCTCCCACGACTGAGGTCACGATAGACAATAGGTGAGTAAAGTTATTGTTGAGTCGTCCACCCCCGGCTTCAATGCTGTGCGACCAACCAAATGGAATATTACGGTCTAAATTGAAGTGCGAAATACACTCCACTTCGGTCGGTTCACCAATAATACCATCTGCTACTAATTGCTTAGCGTGTATAATTTCTGGAAGGTATCTAAAACTTGAAGCAAAGGCGGTTTTAATGCCTCTTTGCTGAGCCAAACGATAAATGTCCAGCGCAGTTTCACCACTTTGCGTCAGCGGTTTATCACAGAAAATATGACAGCCAAACGCAATGGCCTGTTTGATGGCGTTCACATGGGCTCCCCCTGGGGTCGCAATTGAAACGGCATCCGGTTTACACACCTCAAGAGCTAATTCCCAATCGGTACCTGAATAGGCAATGTTAAGATCTTTGGCCACTTGCGTGACTACCGTTTCCGTGCGCCCCACAATACCGACCACTTCCGCTCCTGCATCTTGAAATGCTTTGGCATGCCCTTGACCGGCAAACCCTGTACCAAAGACTAAAACCTTTATACTCATGTTTTTTCTCCAATAATTTGTATGATAAATGCTCAAGATTTTACGTTTACCAATGCCACAAGGTGCCATCTTCTAAGCGACTGACCGGTAAATAGGAGCGTTTGTATTGGTATTTTTCCGCTTGCTGTTCATCAAATTCTACGCCCAACCCTGGGGCATCACTGACTAAAATCATGCCATTTTCGAGCTGCATGTCATGCTTAAAAATGGATTGGCACTCTTCGTTACCAAAGCCGACAAATTCTTGAATGCCAAAGTTATGAGTGGAGATATTAAGGTGCATATGCGCGGCAAAACAGATAGGAGACAGATCCGGCGCACCATGGGGCGCGGTACGAACATTATACACAGCTGCAAAGTCTGAGATTTTTTTCATGCCGGTGATGCCACCTGCGTGCGTTGCCGCAGTGCGAATATAATCAATCCACTGATTTTGCAGTAAATCTTTACAGTCCCAAATCGTATTATAGGTTTCACCCAACGCCAGTGGTGTGGTGGTGTGATGGCGAATTAACTTATAATTTTCTTGGTTCTCCGCAATACTTGCGTCCTCTAAGAACAATAAATTATACGGTTCTAACATTTTGCCTAATCTAGCCGATTCTATGGGAGTTAAGCGACTGTGCGTATCATGCAAAAATTCCACTTGATGACCAAAGCGTTGCTTGGCTTTTTCAAACAGTTCTGGCACCAATTGAAAATACTTAGCTGTTGACCACTCTTGCTCTGGTGGCAGAGGACGATTCCCTTGCAGTTCAAAGTAATCTTTTTTATCACCTAAGACACCATAGGTTTCAGATAAACCCGGAATAGCCGATTGCAGACGAACCGCTTTAAACCCTTGCTCAATACATTGCTGGGCTTTATCTAAGGTGTCTTCAATTGTTTCGCCATTAGCATGAGCATACAGTTTGACGCCCGTGCGGCATTTCCCCCCTAGTAATTGATAAACGGGTAATCCTGCCACTTTCCCTTTGATATCCCATAGTGCCATATCAATGGCGGCAATAGCGGCCATGGTAATGGGTCCGCGTCGCCAATAGACACCCATGTATAAATATTGCCAAATATCCTCAATCATGTGCGGGTCACGACCAATCAAACACGGCTTTACATGCTCTTCTAAATACGTCGCTACCGCCATTTCTCGACCGTTCACTGTGGCATCACCTAATCCGTACACCCCTTCATCGGTGATCACTTTAACCGTGACAAAATTTCTTCCTGGGTTGGTGACAAACACTTTAATATCTTGGATTTTCATTTTAATTGTCTCACTTATCTTTAGTTAACCGAGGAAGTAAATCGGTTTGGTAAATCGGTTTACTTGCTATATTCACCATCAAACAATAGAATGTCAACTCTCTAACTTGATGCCCTTAACAATTTAAATATTTGTAATGAAAAAAATAACAATCATAGATGTCGCTACACAGGCTGGGGTATCAAAAAGTACCGTATCTCAATACTTAAATGGTCGCTTTGGTCACATGTCAGCAAACACAAAGATCAAGATTGAGGCGGCGATCAAAGAACTAAACTATGTCCCTAACCCCATTGCCCGAAGCTTAAAAGTAGAGAAAACAAAAACCATTGGCGTGGTGGTGCGTGATATTACCGGTTATAACACCAGTCGTGTGATGCGGGGCATTGACGACTACTGCAAAAAGCATCACTACAACATCATGATTTACAATAGTGATTTTGATGCAGACGCGGAAAAGCGAGCTCTGCTGGCGCTACAACACATGTGTGTGGATGGCATTATCATGACCTCCTCTGGATTAAATTCCGCGCTGATACAGCAGTTTATCCAGCAAGGCATGCCTATAGTGCAGTTTCAGTTAGAATACCCTGATTGCCCAAGCAACATCGTATTATCGGATTATCGTGACTCGGCCTATGAGGCCACAGAACATTTAATCCAGATGGGCCACCAGCGTATTTGTTTTGTGGCTCAAGCGTTTTCTAATAGCCTTTCTCGTCAAGCACGTTTCGATGGCTATGCCCATGCCATGCACAAACATGGCCTTCCTGTGACGGACGATGCCATACTGTATTGGGATAGAGAAACAGGGTTTGCGCAAGATCCTACCCATTTACTGCAACAGCCCTTAGCACCCAGTGCTTTTTTTACCCAGCACCTCGCCATTACTGCCGATTTATTACAAGCCTTCAATGCCGCGCATATTGCCATCCCTCAACAAGCATCAATTATCGGATTTGATGAGATCCCTATGGTGGATTTATTTAGAGTTCCTATCTCAGTCATACGCCAAGACGCCTATAAAATTGGGATAGAAACCTCCAAGCTGCTTATTGAATCGATGACCGGTCAACACAAAGAATGGCAGCGCGTTATTGTGCCTTGTGAATTGGTATTGCGAGATTCTGTTCAGCGTATTGGATAAGGTTGGCCTTGTCTGTTGCATCTATTCATATTATCTCTTTAAATATAAAGCCTACTTTCGCTAGGTTAAGGAACGTATATGTACCTCGTATTATATTGCCACAACATAGGCATGACAGATTTTTCATTTTTTGAAACGGATAACTTCGATAAAGATGACGGCTATATTGTTCGAGGCAAATGGCCCAATGAACAAGCCTTTAGAGCGTATTTACCCAAAGAGTTTCCCCACTTATCTGACTATCAAATAGTGGACTTAATTGCAGAGGGTAAGCAAGCCGAACAATACACAGCAGAGCAACTTCTCAATAAAGCAACGGCAACTCAATAAACGGCGCATCATCCTGCTATATTAACGCTTCTATTCGTTGCGCGCTTTCTAGGATCCCATGCCAGCATTAAAACGAGACATCACCCTCATTGGTGGCATTGGTCAAATGTCTACCACCTTACTCGGTACCGGCTTATTTATGGTGCCCGCCATTGCCGCCAGTATCGCAGGACCGGATATGTTATGGGCATGGTGGTTACTCATTATTGCGGTATGCCCTATTGCATTTACCTTTGCCGCCCTAGGAAAACGCTACCCCAATGCCGGTGGCGCCTCCTATTTTGTCAAACAAGCCTTTGGTTCTCGTCTTGAAAAAGCGGTGGCTTTACTGTTTATTAGCGTCATTCCGGTGGGCGTACCTGCCGCCATCGCCATTGCGGGCGGTTTTGCTCAACAGTTATTGCCACAGGCACTATCGCAGCCCCTTATTGCTCAACTGTGCGTCATTGCGCTACTTATGCTGGTTAATTTTTCAGGGAGTAAAGTCTCCAGTCAACTACAAACCTTCATTGCGGTTGGTATTGTGCTATTGGTGGCCGTTTTTGTAGGGTTTGGCCAACTCTCTATTGCCGACACCCTGCCACACTCTCTGCCAACTGATAATCTTTTGCCTATCGGTCAAGCCATTGCTGTCATGTTCTGGTGCTTTGTGGGCATAGAAGCCTTTGCCCATATGGGAGAAGAATTTAAACGACCTGAGCGTGATTACCCTATTGCCATCTTAGTAGGATGCTTAATTGCAGGTACCGTATATTATCTGTTTTCCGCCGTTATTCTTAAACATCATGCTTTTGGCACCGCAGAGCTCAATACCACATCTGTCCCCTATTTAGCGGATAAACTGCTGGGTTCTGGTTTAAGTGGAATAATTAGTCTCACTGGGTTTTTAGCCTGTTTTGCCACCATCAACTTATATACACAAAGTCTTTCTAGAATGATTTGGTCACTGGCCAGAGAATACCGCCCTAGTAGTTCCATGGCTCAGGTTTCCAGAAATGGCGTGCCCACTCAAGCCACCATAATTGTTGGTGTCACTTTAGTGCTGTCGTGTGTTTTTGGGGAGCTATCTCATATTGATATTGAAGTGTTTTTAACATTAGCGAATGGCATTTTTGTGCTGATTTATCTATTTGCTATGCTTAGTGCTGTTAAATTATTAACTGGAAAAGCAAAGTCTCTTGCTGTTTTTTCAACTCTATTATGCGTACTTGTGTTGTGCTCTATTGGGCTTTTAATGAGTTACGCCTTGGTACTGCTCATTGTATTTTTCTGGCTTGTTCCTTCCATTAAACCAAGGGGGTAAATGGCAGTAAATAAACGCGCAGAGAACACATTATTGACTGCCATTGGTATCTGTTTTTCATTCACACCATCATTGCGACCACGGGAGCCAACAATACAGTGGCTACGCCTGAAAACAGCATAATTAAGCTCGCAATAGTACCCGCTTTAGTATGGATACCATAGGCAATAGCAGTACCAGAACCATGAGCAGACGCACCTAAACCCGCCCCGATACCATGACGAGAGCGAACGCGGAATATACGCAGCATAGTTTCACCAACAACAATCCCAACAATACCTGTCATCACCACAAAAATAGCGGTGAGATCCGGTTTGCCTCCGATCTCTTTGGATGCCACGACCGCAAAAGGAGTTGTGATAGAACGTACCGCTAAGCTTTTTTGCAAAATAACCGATAGATGCAAAAATTTACTCAGCATAATGGTACTCACTAAGGCTGCGATAACGGCAATCACTACACCTGCCGATATGGAAAACCAGTGATTTTTCATCAATTTTTTATTTTCATAAACAGGAATAGCAAAGGCCACCGTTGCTGGACCTAACATCCAGACTAACCAATGCGACTCCAAAATATAGTCGTTATAGCTAATGCCTAGCGACATAATCATTGCCACGATAAGCACGGGCACAGAAACAAGCGGAATTAACCAAATTTGTTTAAAGCGTATATGCATTGCCTTTGTGCAGTAATAACCAAAGACAGTAAATGCGAAGCAAAATAGCGCAATGTAGGTATGCATTATCTATTGCCTCTGATTTTTTTCAATTCGTAGCGGTACACGGTATCAACCACCATCGCGGTTGTAGTTAATACAAAAACAGTACTTAAACCAATGACAATAGCGATTTTTAACCCTTGATGTTCAAATAAAGAACGATAATTTACAATCGCAATCACGGCTGGAATAAAGAAAAGCAGCATTTCAGCAATTAACCAACTTGAGCCTGCTTTTAACCACTTCACTTTAATGACTTTACTAAACAATAAAAACAAAAGTAAAAACATACCAAACACATTGGATGGCAGCGGGATGTGCAAAACGCTCACCAACCAGTCCGAAACGAACCAAAGAAGACAAAGAGCCACGACTTGCGTCAACGTCATGCCAAGATTTTTTATTTTGTTAATGTGCATTTTTATTTGCCTGAAATGAATTTCAGAGCAAATTATCAAACATTGCAAAACTAAACTCCAATGAATATTATAGGTACAAAACATTCCAAAAAAGAATAGTCAGATGACAATGAAAGAACTGCAGTATTTTGTCACCTTAGTCAACAGTAAAAGCTTTACTAAAGCCTCTGAACAACTGTATGTCACCCAACCCACCATAAGTAAAGCATTGAAGTCTCTAGAAAGTACTTACAAGCAAGCGCTCATTCACCGAATTGGTCGAGATATTGAATTGACAGAAGCCGGTAAGATTGTCTTTCAGTACGCCGAATCCATGTTATTTCAGCAAAAAGAAATGGAAGTTCGCCTAAAAGATTTACAACAATTGAAATGGGGGAAAATCACTTTAGGGATTCCGCCTATGGTAGGACACCTTTACACGAATCTTATTCAAAAGTTTTCGCATTTATATCCAGATATTGAAGTGTCTATCGTCGAAAGTGGCAGTCGTAAACTGGAAAGCGATGTGGTGAATGGTCATATTGATATTTCATTGACTATGCTGACTCAATCCGACCCTAGATTTAATACTTGGCCCATAGGCACCTACCCTATCTTGGCAGTATTACCTAAAACACCTCAATGGCAAGGTATTGACGCCGTAGACATTACCGAGATAAAAGATCTGCCTTTTTACCTATATAACTCTGAATTTGTTATTTCTGAGGTGGTCCTCAACATGTGCCAAGAGCATGGTTTTACGCCAAATATTGGTGTTAGAAGCAGTCAATGGGACTTTCTGGCCGCAATGGTTAAAAGTGGTATGGGAGTCAGTTTCATGCCCGAACCCATCTGTCGCAGATTAAACAGTGACGACTATTGTTTTATCCCCATGAAGCAAAACATCCGCTGGGAACTGGCCGCCATCTGGAGCAAAGAGCATTACATCTCCCAAGCCAGTCAAGCCATGCTAAAACTAATCCAAACCACCACCCCAAAATATGGACACCCACACTTAAATGACTCGAAATCAAAATATGGACACCCACACTTAAATGACTCGAAATAATCAAAATATGGATAATCAAAATATGGACACCCATAATTAATAAGATAGGTAAGGACACCTAAACTTGATCAATAGAAAGTGGGTTAGAGTGTTGAACAAGCACAGTTATCCAACACTCTGGTTATTAGTACGTGATTGATGAATAAACGAGGAAGAATTAGCGAGCAGTTACAGGTGTTTGCAATCCTCACACAAGCAATTAACCTCTAATTGATTGCTGGCAAACACAAAGCCTGCATCGGCTACGTTTTTCTCTAATTCACTGATAAGCTTAGAATTAATACTTACTTCTTTCACTTTAAAGCAATTAGTACAAATTAAGAACTGAGCGGTATTGTGACTGTGTGTACAGGTAATATGAACACAGGAAATATATTTGTTAGCAATATTAAGTCTATGCACCAACCCTTGCTCTTGCAAAAAGTCTAAAATTCGGTACACCGACATAGCCGACATACTCTCTCCATGCATTTCTTTATATAAATCAACAATTTCATAAGCAGATAACGCTTTTTCTGAACCCGTTAAACACAATAAAACCTGCATACGCTTATTGGTAAGTTGGCCACCATTTTGCGCGCACTTTTTTGTTGCGTGCTCAAGAATTGCATCATAATTGGATAAGTGTTGTTTATCTTGCATGAGAATCTAATATCTACTTTTTATCAAACGCGGCAGACTAGTCTACCGTATACTGGGTAACATTTCCTATGCTTTACTTAGAAATTAACACCATGGTCGATAGTTAATCTTGCTCCCTTTCTCTTATTCTGATGCAAAAATGGTCATAATGGCTTTATAAACAGATACCTGACACATTTCTAACTTGCCCGTCACACCGCAGGAGGTTACATTCCTTATCTTGAGATAATCAATATCCACCCATAGTGAACACAAAAAATGGCAAACTTTGACACTCACCTCAAAGCCGGCGTAGCCGTTACGGGGATAGCGGCCGCGACCCTCTTATCTAAAGGCGATATAACCATCCAAACAGCTCTGTGGCTGTGGTTTGCCGGTACTGTTGGTAGTTTGTATCCTGATATTGACTCTGATAGCTCGACCTCTTTAGATGTCATATATGGGGCGGTCTCCATAGCCCTATGTTTTGGTGCGATGCATTTTGTGATTGGGGAGTCACATACACCGACAGGACTACTTCGCTTGTTATTAATCCCTATCGCGATTTATCTATTTTTGCATCAAATTTTATTGCGCATTTTCAAAAAAATAACCGCGCACCGCGGAGCATGCCACTCTATCATTTTTGGTATAGCCAACACCCTAGTATTAGTCAATTTATGCTTCTATCTCATTGATGGTATTGTGATAAAAGCTGCGCTCACAGCCTGGTTGACAGGGCTATTCTTTTTCATAGGATTCATTTTACACTTAGTAATGGATGAACTTAACAGCATTGAATGGCGCCAATGTAAAATTAAGAATTCATTCGGCAGTGCACTGAAACTCCTCCCAAGCGACCATTTAATACTAAGCCTTTTCTTAATAGGCATTTGTATAATAAATGCATTTTTCGCCCCCAGCCTAACCGAAGCGATCACGACGATGACACACTGGAACAACTTCACACTCTATTAAAATTAGGCCACCCATTGTCAGAATATTAAAATTTGGCTATTAAAATTTGGCCACCCATCGTAAGCGACAACGTAACCTATATGATTGACCAACAGATACCGCCCTCAACCGCAGTATACTTATGGTAATAAGTTCAAAAACAGATAAAAGTACGTTATAAAGCACCAACTAAGCCGGTAAATGGTTATAAATTAAATAGTTAACCATCTACCTAACAAAGTTTAGGTAGATAAAAAAGAAGCACAATATCAGCATTGAAAGAAAACTAGCCCGTTGTTAGCAACAGACAGCATCTAGAAAAATGTCGCCGCCGTTTTTCTAGATGCTCACAATAACAAGTGAGCTCTTCTAGTGTCCCCACAGGGCCACGAAACAACCGGCCAAATTCAGTGGTGAGCTTCAGCCAATTATCACTAGGGATGCACATTTTGCTCAGTAATTGAGTGCTTTTCTCACTTATTACCCCATGCTTACCATGACGAATAATACGTCCCGTTTCTTCTACTAACCGCAGGTAATCTTTGACCGAGAAAGGGATCTCTTTAAAATTATTATTGCGCTCATTTCCACTAAAAGGTAATAAACTTTTTGGTTGCTCCCCTTTCATTGCTGCCTTAATTCGAAGTTGAATACTGGTATGATCAGATTGCTCTGGTGTGTCGCTCATCTTGGCTCTAATTGGATTTAAATCTACATAAGCCATGCAAGTCAAAAGCGCGGCTTCATCCAATAAGGCTTGCGACTTAAACCTCCCCTCCCAAAAACGACCTGTACAGTTATCCTCTTGATTTGCTTGGCGAGCAATAGGTTCATTTAAGCAACGCATGAACCAACTAATATCACACAGACGACTGCGATAAGTCGCAACAACATGCTTTAATATAGGCACTTCCTCAGAGGTGACGATTTCACCTTTCACAAACCTATGAGTTAGATCATCCCCTTTAAATATCTGATGCCATTGCTGCAAAACCTCTCTATCTGTCCAATTATTGGCACTATCAACGTCTACTCGCAATATCACGTGTAAGTGATTCGACATAACAGCAAAAGCGGCTACATCAATGGCAAAAACCCCCTCTAATTTCATTAGCAGCGACTCAACCCAACGTCTTCTGTGATCATAATTTTTACCGGAAAACGAATCATTGCCACAGAGGTATGCGCGCCGAACGACACGGCTACAGCAATGGTAATAAGGCGTATCTTCAATACTGATTTGAGTACGTCGAGGACGTGGCATAAAAGTACTCCAACAATAATCACTCACTACAGTTTAGTAAGAACTGAGTGATTATGCGATTAAGTGTGGGTGTCCAAATATAAACTCCTATGGGTGGCCATATAAACTTTTATGGGTGGCCATATAAGCTTTTCAGTCTATATTCGGTTGATTGATATTTCATCAACACCTTAACTAAGGTATAAAGGCGCAATGAAAATACCTAAAAGAATACAGCCTTTAGTTGACGATGGTTTAGTTGACGAGGTGCAAAGCCAACTTATGAGTGGCAAAGAAGCGTCGGTGTATATCGTTCGCTGTGGTGAAACCATACGTTGCGCTAAGGTTTATAAGGAAATAAGCCAACGCAGTTTCAAAAAAGCAACGGCATATCGAGAAGGCCGAAAAGTACGTAACAGCCGCCGCGCTAGAGCGATGGAAAAAGGCTCTGGATTTGGCCGCGAACAACAAGAAAAAGTCTGGCAAAGTGCTGAAGTAGACGCATTATATAAACTTGCTGCGGCAGGGGTAAGAGTACCCCAACCTTTTGGTTGTTTCGATGGTGTTTTACTTATGGAGCTAGTCACCGATGATGACGGTTATGTTGCCCCTCGACTTAATGACGTGGTAATGCCTGCCGAGCAAGCCATTGCAGATCATCAAGTTATGATGACATATGTAGTTAAAATGCTGTGCGTGGGTTTAATTCATGGTGACTTGTCGGAATTTAACGTTCTTGTTGATGAATATGGCCCTGTTATCATAGATTTACCCCAAGCCGTTGATGCTGCGGCCAATAACAATGCAGAATGGATGTTAGCTCGTGATATCAACAATATTCGTGATTACTACGCGCAGTTTGCACCTGAGCTTGCTAATACCGAATACGCTAAAGAAATCTGGTCTATCTATGAAAAAGGGGAACTAAAACCTGACACCAAACTAACAGGTGAATTTATAGAACAAGAAGATCTCGCTGACATTAACGCAATAATGGAAGAAATAGACGCAGCCCGTATCGAAGAGAAGCATCGAAGAGAGCGTGCTAAAGAGATGAAAGATGGTATAGATGAAAGCAAATTTAATTGGTCTGAATCCTAATTAATTCTACGCCGTTTATTAGTAGCAAGACGTCCCTCTTTCCCAAAAAAACTGAATATCTGGGGTAGCAAAAAAATCTTTTTATTCTAATAATTTTCGAAACGCCCCTAGTATTATGTGACAATGAACATGTGATACTAGGTTTTTTTTGTTACTATCAACCTGATATATAAGGCTATTTTATTTAAATACTGCCTCTATAGACTTTATCTAAAGAACCTAATTTTAAAGCCAATCTCTCTACAAGAGCACACTTTACCCCTCCTTTTCAACGAAGTAGTAAAATACATGACAGCAAAAACGTGGACCTCTTACAAAAAAACCTATCGTAACGAGGCGGATATTTTTGATTTTGCCAGATGCGGAGATTTACGTGGCCTAGCCGATATTTTAACCTCTCAACCAGAGTTTGATTTTGATGAAAAAAATCATAACGGCTACTCTGCATTAATGCTGGCAGTCTACAACGGACAAAAAGACTTTTGTGAAGCTCTGCTTCGCTGCGGTGCAGATGTTAACTCTACCGACTCTGTGGGGAACACATTGTTAATGAGTGCGGCTTTTAAAGGAAATCTACCTATATTTGAGCTTCTTCTCTCTTACGGCGCAGGCACTGAATATAAGAATAAAAGTAATATGACCGTAAAAGATTGGGCAGTCATGTTCAAAAGAACAGAGATCATTGATTATTTAAATCGCCACTATCCTAATGAAAAATCATCCTCTAAACTGGGCAATATTGTTAAGTTTATCAAACTCAGTTTTTTACTAGCTTTTAAAAAAATAGCTAAGTAATCATCGACGAAAGCAACTATAAAACAAATAAGCCACCCATAAACCAAACGCATATTCACAACCAAAAGGCGAGGCGACAAAGTAAATGAAACAGATATTATGTTTTGGTGATTCAAACACTTGGGGATATTCCCCAGACCTACCACGTCGCTACAATGAGAATGAGCGCTGGACTATGCTTCTTCAATCGCACCTTGCCGGTCGCTATCGCATCATCGAAGAAGGTCAAAATAGCCGTACTACAGTCCTGGAAGATCCTTATGAGCCAGGCAAAAAAGGGCTAGATTATCTTCTTCCCTGCTTAGAAAGCCATCACCCAGATTTAGTCATCATCATGCTAGGCACAAACGATCTTAAAACTCGATTTCATGTCTGTGCAAGTGACATATCTAAAGGCGCAGCAAGACTGGTGCAAGTTGTACAAAACTTTCAGCACAGTTACATGGCAAAAGCACCAGAAGTGTTATTAATATCCCCTGCGCACGTCTATGAGTCCGATCCAAATAAAGAAGGTTTTGCCGGAGCCGAAGCAAAATCCAAACAATTTGGACACTTCTATCAATTAAGAGCCAAAGAACTGGGCTGTCATTTTTTAGATGCTGCCCAATTAATCACTCCGTGTGAAAAAGAAGGCGTGCATTGGCAAGCAGATCAGCACGCCATACTTGCCCATAAATTAGCCGAGATGCTGCCTGAGTTACTCTCTTAACCGCATCTGTGTCGTGAAATGTGCCTAAACAAGTACAAAGGCCCATTGCGTGTGTTAAAAATCAAAAGAAAGGCTAAAATCCCAGTAATTCCAATCTGAATTATTTAAATCAAAGTGATGCGATAAATACGGTTTTACGCCCCATAGGTTGAGTGTAAAACCAAGATTAATGTAGCTATCAGCCTGACCCTGCACTCTTCGATAAGTGTAATCAATTCTTTTAAACGACCACTTATTATAATGTTGCTTATCATGACCGTAAGAAGCAGACAAGTTTAGCCAGTCGCTAACCTCATAGCTTGCACCAATCAATTTGTTCAAATAAATACTCTCCTGCCTAATCTTTGCATCCATATTTGAAATTGATAGATCTTGTCTATCAATATACTGAGTTTCAAAATTTGAAAAAAAGACGATATCTTGGTACTTAAATGCCGAAAATATGCCAGTAGTATACACGCCCGTTTTATCTGTATTTCCACCAATAGAAGCAGATACTTCGTTGTAGACTGCGTCAAATAAGAAGAACGAATACCCTAATCCTATATCGCCAAATTTATCGGAATCTACAGAGCCAAATAAACGCCAATCTTCATTAATATTGTGCGATGCGTTAAGTGTAAATACGTAATTATTTGAGTAGTCGCCTAAGAAGTTACTTTGGCTCATGGTGATATCGAATGTTTGATTTACAAAT